>JAIRSU010000014.1 GCA_031255285.1 Treponema sp.
GCGCGGAATAACCTTGAAGTCCTGCGGGGCATGGGCTATTAGGCGGGCTTGCGCCGCGATGTATTCATCAACAGCGGGTTTGCCGCCCGCGCGCGCGGCCAAGGCCGAAAAAAAGAAGCAGAACAGGCTGTCGGAGCCTGAACCGCTTCTGGAAAAGCGCGTTTGTTCTACTGCTTTTTAACGATACGTCAATGTCTTTTCCGCCGCATTATACACGAACCGCTGAACCTCGCCGTCGTACCGGCTATTTACCTGCAACGCGATGTTTTCATCAACAGTGGCAAAATTGCCGGTTTGAGTCGTATTGCCTGCTACGTGCTGGTAATATGTGTTGCGGTCCGGGCCTGATACCACCTCTTTCAGATACACTCTTTTTTCATTGACGTCATAGGTGTAGGTGCGGTCATTGCTACTGCCGTCGGATCGAGTATAGGTCCCAGTGCAGGTTGTTGCTGTTGTAAATGTATATGCCGCTGTACCGCCACTGCCGTCCCTTCCTCCCAGCCCCAAGCCCGCCCCGCGCCGGATCGCTTCGCCCCGCCTAATAGCCCATGCCCCGCAGGACTTCAAGGTCATTCCGCATAGTTGTTGTAGACGGCGTTTCACGCCTTAACCCCCCTGGAGTAATTTCGCTATGGGGTAAGGTTCAATTCTTAAATAAAAATGATTGAGAAGTCATTAAACAAACGGGCAAAGTCCATAACGTCCGCACGGGAGAAGGTTTAAACAGGCTTTGCCCGCTTCCTATAGAAGACCAGCGTCGCCGCGACTCCGACTGACAACAGGATAGTGTTGAGAACAAAAGGGAGGGTTCTCGATACGCCGGAGAGAATCCCGCTTATCCAACCAAAGGGTGATGTGGCAAACATTATTATCATGTGCTGAATCGCCATAACCCGGGCGCGTTCCGCCGCATTGACGTGCAGAGCGACAAGCGACTCCGCAAGCATAGCGAGCGCCCCTGAGCCGAAGCCGTCGAATACAAGAGAAAGACACAGCATCACATAGGTAAGCGGCGTTCCCGCAGGCGCAAGTATCAAGACTGTCTGCCCCAGAATATAAGAGGCGAAACCAAGAATAAGCGGAGTCTTGAGCGACTTTTTCGTGAGATGCGGCACGACCAAAAAGAGAAAAACAATAGCTAAAATAGAACGGAACATGGGAAACAGCGGAAGATGAGCGTCAGGTATGAATAATTTCTTGTTGGCGATGATTTGCCAAAAAGTAACGTTGACCATACCGACCGCTCCGACTAAAGCTGTAATAATAAGCGAAAAGATAGAGCCGCGTGAAGAGAGTATTATTTTCAAAACAGCGCCGTAACCGCCGACAAGTGTGAATATGCTCCGCCCTTTGGTTTCCCGCCGCCGTATGAGCCCAGTACGAGTCTCCCGCGAGAAGAAATAAAGCAAACCAATTTTCAGGCTCATAATGATAAAAGCGTTGAGATAGAGGATTTTAACAGCCGGTACCAACGTAAGACGCGACACCAGAATAGACGCAATAGGCGCGAAAAGAGCGGAGAGTTGCCCGCTCACAATAACAAGCGAGTAGATTTTGGTGATTTGCGATCTTTCGGCGTCTTCCACCATAAGGCAGTCCCATGAATTAGTAGGAACCTTCATCGCACCATTGAACAATGCCGCAACGAGAAAAAACCAAAAGTTTTCGGCTTTAAGCCAAATAAGGCAGGGAATGCTCCATGCGAAAAAGTCAAAAATCGCGGTCGTTACACGTCTGCCGAGTTTATCGGTAATTGGTCCGCTTAAAAATGCGAAGACTACCTGCGAAAGCATATAGACCGTTGCTATGAAGCCTATTTCAGCGTCTTTCAAACCAATAGCCATCATATACACCGAGGCGTAGGGCAGGCAGAGGTTCATCGAAAGCCCCCACAACGGTTCGGTATATACGCAGGCGCGGGGATTTCCGCGTAACTCTAGCAAAGTCTGAATTAGGACGTTTTTCGCCATTTTCCCCACAACTTGCGGACGATTCCCCAGACGAAGAGAACGGCGGCTGCCCCCAGAAAGACGCGAGGAAGCCAATCACCATGTCTCGTATAAAAAGAGATTTCCGACGATAAAGGGACCGATGTTGTGATTTGCGCCTCAGTGAAAGGCTCCGCCATGGCGAGGATTCTACCATTGGGATCTATGGCGCATGTTTGCCCGGACGCAGTGGCGCGAGTCATGGAACGCCGATTTTCCACAGAACGAAAAACCGCCATCGAGAGATGTTGCATTTGAGCGGGAAGACTCTTTGCCCATGCGTCGTTTGTAAGATTGACAATCAGTTCCGCTCCGTTTTGCGTAAACTCCCGCGACAAATAGCCAAAAGTGTCCTCAAAACAAATAGGCGTTGAAAATTTAACACCGTTTACATTAAAGACAGTGAGTTTGTCCCCTTTCTCCCAAAAATGAGTGTCCGCTTTCTCCAGAATGTTATAAACAAAAGGCAATTGCTTTCGGTATGGGAAATATTCAGTCAAGGGAACGAGGTGAACTTTACGATATTGGTCGACGATTTCGCCCTTTTGAAAAACAAGTACGCCATTGTAGTCTACACGATATTGTTCAACCACACTGGGATTTTTATCAGGTTCGCGTCTTGCGTCATCGTTACCAATCACAAAAGGGACGTCTTTCGACTGCAAATAGTCCAGTAAGTCTTTCACCAATAACCACGAGGCTTCGTCGTCGCGGTAGGTTTTATGCCAATAGATACGCGGTACAAACGCGGTTTCCGACCATACAACCATATCCGGCTTTTGCGCTAGAGCTGTATCCGAGAGACGTTTCAGTTTTTCAAAGTTTTTACGGTATTGGACGATGCCGCCTATCCACGGATCGTCGTTTTGTTGAATCATGGACACGCGCACGTGCTTTGCATCCGTATAGTCTGCTTGCGCGATAAAACCGTAGACGAGCGTAACAACAAGAGTAGCGAGCCATAGGGCGAAAGGGAAAAACCGCGTCAATAGAGAGGATGTACGCATCGTTTCTATTGAGCGGCGTACATACAAGTGAAGTCCCTGCTGCGGAGAGGGGCACAACCTTGTTCCCCAGCTCCCCGCGGCAAGCCACACAGATGGGAATACAACCAACGCGGACACACCCCATACGCCGAATACATCCGCTATTTGGATGACAGACAGGACATTCCATTGAGAATAACCAATGACGCCGTAAGAGTAGCCCAAAAACCCCAAAGTACGGACATATTCAAAACACATCCACAACACCCATTGGAGGAAGTAGCCATGTTTTGGAAACATAACAACCGCCGCCTTTAGTAATGGGAATAGAACCGCGAAGTAAACGAGATAAACAACACCTACAATAACACCAGCCAATGGATGAAAAGTGGTAAGCCAGTAATTGAAAAGACTATAGGCGCTCAAGCCGTAGAGCGCGCCCCAAAACACACACATCTTGATGCTGGATCTGGCGATAAGCCAAAAAACCGGTATCAAAGCAAACCACGCAAAAAAGGGAAACCCTCCTGCGGAAATAAAATTAGGGAACGAGAGTGCGAAAAGAACGGCTCCCAGAAGAACAGCAACAAGGCAAGCGAGACTGTTTCTCATTTTTCGAGAGAAGTAATACCCCACACCGACTGTTTTAACTCGCGTCCGGGTCTAAAGACAGCAATACCATGGTCCTGAACCGAGACGATTTCTCCAGTCCTGGGATTGTGAGCTTTAGCCCGTCCTTTTCTAATCTTTAGTTCGAAAGTACCAAATCCGCGAAGTTCGATGGTTTTGCGAGCGACAAGAGCTGTTTTGATTTCACGAATGAAAAGATCGGCGATATGCCGTATTTGGTCTTGTTTTAAGCCCGTTTCTACTGAAATGGACTTGAGAATTTCTGCTTTTGTATATTTCTTTTTCTTTGTCATAAAAACCTGTCATCGAGCTGTTTTAAGCGTATTAAAGAGTCTTTGCATCCTCGATTTCTTACGCGCAACGGTATTCTTATGGAGGATACCCTTACCAGCCGCAGTATCAAGCTTCTTGATAGTTTCTCTCAAAGATATTTCGGCAGCGTCCACGTCTTTCTTTTGGGTGAAAGCCACGAATTTCTTTACGCTTGTCTTTATAGCACTTTTAGCCGACTTATTCCTTATGCGACGTTCTTCACTCTGTCTGTGTCGCTTTTCTGCAGAACTATATTTCGTTGCCAAATATTTCTCCTTTTTTCAAATTATTTTTAGTTGAAATCCGATGGGCGGCGTTCCACACGCTTACAACTCCCACATTCGGCTATGGTTTTCACCTTGCCATTCTGGGACATCTGTTTTACCTGAATCTCTCCACCGCATGAACAGAAAAATCTCTGCTTGGCAACCGCCGTACGAGCATTTTTACTTCTTGCCTGAGCCATTTCTTTCTCCTTATAATTATTGAAGTTATCGGGCTACTACCGACCGGAGCGCCCGTTTCTACTTATATCACAAACAATCAATTAAAGTCAATGGGATAAAATGAAAAATTCACGATAAATCTGAAAAAACTTTCCGCTCACTATAAATTCACGCTCACCCCCACCGAGCTCGGCGTCGCGTAAAACGACCATCTTTCTCCATCCACCCAGGACCTGCGAAAACTCCTCCCTACCGTCTTCCCTATCGCGTAACCAATCAACGCGCCGGCGAATACTTCCGAAGCCCAATGTACGGAAAACGAGACGCCTAATCCAACAAGCGCCGCGTAAGAATACACGGCTATCTTCAAGGGGAGATTTTCGTTGTACAGTTCGGCTATGACAGCGGCGGCCGAAAAACTATTCGCTGTGTGTCCGCTTGGGGTTCCTGCTATGAAATTCATGTTAAACCAATTAAACTTGCCACTGAAATCATCTACTCGATATTCTCGCGTATGATCCAACACCGTAATAACACCGGGCAATGCCCTGCCCGTAATCATCTTAATGGGCATTTGTATTATGGATGTCAACAACCATGACTGAATCAACGCCAGTCCGACGAGTTGTAGTTTTTCATCCTTGATGAATCTACCTGTTACGTAGAGCGTTATCGGCGTTATCACAGGCATAACATAGCCAACGTAGAGAGCTGTAAGACAACCCGTCGACAGCCGCGTTTGCTCGTATGCGAAATTCCGATATTTCCAATCCAAGCCGGTCTCTATAAACGCCCACATCCCCAACCCAGCGCCGATAAAATTCGCGCCATAATTATACGTAATAGAACGTAACGCATTCCAGCCAAACTCATGAAACGCCATTGAAAGAGGAACTTTCGTCTCCGCTTCTTGCCGTACGATTCCCTGTGGCGAAATATTACTCCAGACGAAACACAACAACAGTACGCGTAAAATATTTTGTTTATTCATCATTTCTATGATTCGGTCAACTCTCCAGAGATATAAATATATTTGTATTATATGACAGATAAAATAAGTGTCAACCCATCTTGCGGTTTAGACCGCTTCCGAAGACGGCATCTCCCCTTGTCAAAAAATTTTCTTCATGCTAGAGTATCAACATCGTGGATTATTCAAACAACATCGCGGTAATCGCCTGTCCGGGCGGAGAAGTTTTTGCCAATGAAACGGCATTTTACCTGGAACAATGTCTCCGCCGTCGATTTGAAGAGACCGTAGTCGAATTGTCTGAACGTTTCGGCGACGAGCCTCTGTCCGTTATCAATAAAATTAACTTCATAAATAACGTCTCTGGTCCCGTCCCCTCCTTAAAGGACGATGTTGATAAATTCGACACGACCCACATAAAAATTCCAGTCAACTTCACTATGTTTGCAAATGGCGAGGTCAAAGCGGAAATCATGGAATCCATACGAGGCAAGGATGTGTTTATATTCCAGGACGTGGAAAACCGTTTTCCGGTACGCTTTAACGGTGGCGACCGAAAGATACTATCTGTTAACGATCATCTTATGACGTTATTTGTCGCCGTAGACGCGGCAAAACAGGCAAGCGCCGGCGAAATAACACTGGTTCTGCCCATTTATCCCTATTCACGCCAGCATAAAAAAAAGGGGAGGGAGGGCTTAACTGCAAGTCGTCTAGGACAACAACTCGAATTTCTCGGTGTAAATCGTATCATCACACTGGACATACACTCAAGGGAAATCGGTAACTCGTTCAGAGCCATGACACTCGAAAACCTCCATGCCAGCTACCAAATCATCCGTACCTTGACTCAACTCCCGGACGCGTTGAACGATGACTTTGTGGTGGTCTCTCCTGACACCGGTGCTGTTGACCGCAACAAATTCTATGCAACAGCTCTCAAGAAGCCGCTCGCCCTGATATACAAGGAGCGGGATTACTCAAAGGTCTCTAAAGATGCTCTTCATTCCAATATTGCGGAAATAAAGCTCTTGGGAGACGTTTCGGGTAAGACGGTCTTTATGGCTGATGATATGCTCGGCACAGGCGGTACGCTACTCAAAGCTATGAAATTCTTGAAGGAACAACGTGCAGGTAAGGTGATTGCGGCGATAAGTCTTCCTCTGTTTTCGGGGAATGCTATAGATTACTTCGACGAAGCGTACAAGAACGGACTTTTCTATCGCATCATCGGCACAAACGCCGTCTATCAGGAACTGGAGCGCGAGTGGTATATCAGCGTTAACATAACCAAGCTCTTCGCGCAAATCATTGAGCGCCTACACGCGAACTTATCTTTGAGTTCCCTCTTAGACAACCGTGATGTCATTGTGAATTTTATGAACCACTGATGCCGTCGCGAAAACTCCACACAGGAATTGACAATTTTGATGGAAAGGGATTAAAACGAGAAAAGTCTGGAACCCATTCGCGGCCAGGCGACAATTCCTGATAAAAACCATCCAATCCCAGTTCGTCGAGCCATTTGAGAAGAGTTTCGTATTCAGCATGGTTTATATAACGAGTGGGTGTGTGAGCGCCTATCGGCGTATATTGAGTCATAAGCGAAAGCAGAGCACGCCCTTGAACGTTTTCCGCGAACCATTCGAGTACCGTGCGGGTGGAATCAAGGTGTCCTGGCAACACTAGATGGCGCACAACAACCCCGGATAATACCTTTCCTCCGTCTCCACAGACATAAGACGGGCGCATATCCAACATAGCAAGAACAGCCTGTACTGCAATTTCAGGATAATCAGGCGCATTGAAGAACCCGCGCGCTATTTCCGTATCAAGGGTTTTTATATCCGGGAGGAATACATCCACTACATCTTGCAACAAGGCGAGGGTATCCTCATTTTCATAAGATGAGGAGTTCCATAACACAGGAAGGGACAGTCCGCCCACCTTAGCCGCCACGATGCCATGGATAAGTGCAGGAGTTGCGTGAGTTCCCGTAATGATGTTGATGTTCTCCGCGCCCTTTTCCTGCAAGATAAGACAAATTTGGGTGAACTCGTCTATAGAGATGCCCCGCCCCAGTCCTTGTTGTGAAATCTGGAAATTCTGGCAAAAGGTACAACTCAAGTTGCATCCACTCACAAAGATCGCGCCGGATCCGCACTCCCCTGCGACAGGTGGCTCTTCCCCGTGGTGAAGAACCGCAGAAGCAATGCGGAGACTCGCGGTCTCCCCGCAAAAGCCCTTTTCACCGTGAATCCGGTTTACCCCGCATCGCCGCGGACACAATCGGCAATTTTCATATTGCTTTTCCACATTTATCTCAAACTTTTCTCTAGTCGCTCGACTATCCGCCTCAAGGTTTCGTCCTCCTCAAATCTGGCGAAAACTGCGTCTTTCTTAACAAGTCCACTATCTTTTCCCGTTGGGTTTTCCAATTCTTCAGGCTCTTTTATCTGCCTTATAGGACCACGGCTCAAGCGGAATGAAATACCTCTGACACCCACATTCGGAAAACGCCGTTGGAAATTACTCAACAATTCTTGTTGTTTCGTCTGGAGTATCTGTATCCAACCCGGATGGTCGGCTTCTATAAGGATCACATTCTGCTCGAACTCCGCAATCTGGGAATGATCAACTACAGATACTATTCTCTCCTCTCCAACTATCGTTCTCCATGAAGAGAACAACTTCGTCATATCCCGGACTTTTGCCGCCAGCCGCTCGTCAAATAAAGCTGAAAGAAGTTCACCTGCTTTTACCATGTCCACCTCATTTGATTGCAAGCCGAAAGGAGATGAATGGCGAATAAAGGTCAGGCGGCAATGAAGCTTTCTCTCCGTCGCGACTGAAGACGGTACGTTCTGGAGAACCGATGGTTGCTATGCTCTTTTCATCAGCAGAGAGAAAGTCAAACGGCACGAAAAAATCTTCGCACCACTCGTATTTTTGCCCGTCAAAAATAAAATCTGCTCGCGCTGCGATTTCCAATTCGTCTTTAAACGGAAGCCGCGCGGATTCGAGCAGTGAAACGTCTGCTCCGATTTGTGCAGTCAGCCATTTACAGTAGGCTTTTGCCGCAAACCACGAAACTCCTTCATGGAGAGCTTGCCCGGAAGCGGCCCATGAAGGCTCCGCTTCCAGAAATAGTTCCCATGACCACAGAGGAATCGTTTCCGAAAGGAAGAAAGAATTGTCTCCTTTCACGATTTCCGTCCACAAAAGTCCTGCCATTACGCGCCCTTCTCTTTTTTTAGGCGAGACGGGCAGTTTTTTTTCGACGGCTTCTTTATTTTTCTTAATCCATGCAGAGTCCGCTATTTTATTCCAAGCAAACATTGGGATCAGACTCGACAAGACCGATGCGGCAGCGGGATTTCTGTTCAGATAAGACAAGGCGTCCTGGGTTGATGCCAGCAAACTCAACGGAGAGGCGGCTATACCCATATTATCCACAAGGAATCTGGCACGGATAATATCGCGGAGACTTGCGCGATTAGAGGCGAATCGGACCGTGGCTTCGAGGATATTATTCAGAGCGTCGACTTCAGACAAGCCGATGCGGTAGGCGGCTTCAGAGAGGGGTTGGGGTATCTGGTACGCGCTCGTTGGCTCTCCTGCGAAAGACCAAGCCGCAAAGTCGGACGCGCCCATAGCAAATACTTTTTCCGGATCCGCGGTACTCAAGGTTTCCCGAACTCTCTGTTTTTTGGGAAAAAACAAAGAGGCGATGATTCTGGCTTTAACGTTAATGGTTTGTTCTTGCGAGGAAAAACCAGGAAGACTCATTTTAACGACGCGTTCTCCTTCTGAAACAAAGATTTCGGCTGGTGTCGCGGACTGGTACACATCGTCCACAAAGATCGCAGCACCTGACGGATCGGATTCGACAAGGAGAACGGCTCCGGGGTTAGAAATCCCCGGATAAAACAGAGTGAAGAATAAGACTGCGACTATGACTGCACCGTAGAGGCAGGCAAGATAAACCTCCGGCTGAATACCGAAAATCGGCTGAAGATGGACTTCGTCCTGTGTTTGTATTTCCAATTTTTTATTTCTCAAAAACATAACGGTAGTATACCGAACAAACATAATCGTTACAAGGTATCAAGTCTTACAAATCTCCCTCAATTTCTTCCCTAATGGCATAGACAATCTTTGAAAGAAAACCAGTCGATTTTTTAGTGACACAGATGATTTTTGATTGGAGAAAAGAGGTACCGTTGACTTACTTGCTTGGTTAGAAGGTAACGGAAGACCCGCAACCTATACCGGCATCAATACAAGCAAGTGTATTTGACTACGATGCCAGACACCGAGTGTATAGAGCTGTCAAGTCGGGATTGGTGGCATCCCCTTTCAAATCACACCCGTTGAGAAGCCATCTAACAGTCAAAGTCTGTGATTGACATATTCAGGGACTTGCACAAATTTTTTCTTTATTGTAAACTTATAAAAAATTTTCGCTGGAGGCGGACTGTTTCGTGTTCAGCATCGGAGTAATTAATGGGTGTTCTTGGAACGATTTTATTAGTATTCTTTATTATTACGGCTGTTCTCTTGGTGTTGTTGGTGTTGGTACAAGATGAAGAGGGTGACAGTTTGGGGGGTATTTTCGCAGGTGGAAGTTCTTCGGCTTTTGGGTCGAGGTCGGGCAATATTCTGACACGAACTACTTCTATATTGGGAACCTTGTTTCTGGTGTTGAGCTTGGGGCTGGCACTGGTAAACAAGACTTCAAGTGGAAGTGGTGTGGAAGCCGCAGGTAGACAGCTTTCAACAGAACAAAAGGAAAATTCGTGGATTGACGAGGAAATCAGCGGGAAAACCCTTGAATCTTCATCTGTACCGCAACCTGAAGAACAGTCGACCAATTAGCGGAGGGTTGAGATGCTACTGAATGAAACGTTCCCTCCAGACCTCATCAAGATTGATTTAGATGCGGACGATAAAGAAGAAGCTTTCGAAGAGTTAATAGATGTCTTCTGTAGCCGCCGAAACTTTAGTGGGCGGGGCGAAATATTCGAAAGCCTGTATAAACGCGAGAATCTCATGTCGACCGGTATACAGAAGGGTATTGCTATTCCTCATGGAAAGATAGACAGCCTTGACGACCTCTATGGGGTAATCGGAATCTCACGCAAGGGTATCGACTACGAAGCGTTGGACGGTGAGCCGGTACACCTCCTGTTTATGATACTGGTGCCAAAAAACTCGGAAAAACACCTGCGTGTTCTGCAAAGGCTCGCTGAATTGTTATCGAATCCTCAGTTCTATAAGGATCTGACTATGCAAAAAGATGCAACTGGCGTAAGCGCGATGCTAAAGCGCTATGAAGACGACATTATAGCGCAGGGATAGAGAATAGTGAGTAGATTTTTTGTTAATAAGTTAATAAAATTCCTATACTCTCAATCCTTAAACAAGAGGGAATAGTGGAAGACAAAGACATTCTCCATCACTTGCTGATGGTTGAGGCTGAAGCCGCATCCTTGGCAAATGACGCGACAATGGAAGCAGATAGGCGTATAGCCTCGTCCGAAAAACAGAGTCGTTTGCGTTATGAAGAGCAATTCGCAAGGACAGTAGCACAATGCGAGGCGCAGTATAACAACGACATAGTCGCTGTGAAGGCTTCTTACCAAGAAGAGCTTGATGCTTTCTGCCGCGACTTGGACTGCATGAAGGAAGATAGGGATAGTTTTAATCGCCTGATGGAAAGTTTTCTCTTTTAAGGAGGATAGGAATAGTTGGGATGGGAGTCATTATTGAAAGTTTGGTAATAAGTTTTTTAATGAGTATCCTAACTTCCGAAGAACATGGTCATTTCCGGAGAAAGAGCCTACATCTACGCTAAGATTTGCGGGATTATCGGAAAATCTTTCGTGGGCAAGCGGGTTTCAGCACTCGGCGGCATAAATCGACTTGCAGAGTTGGACCGAATTGTTTTTCCCAACGCAAACAGGGATTTGCCAGAACGTGAATTACTTCCTGATTTGGAAAGGCGTACCGCTGAAAAAATAGTGCGAGAAATTATCGGTATCATTAAGTGTTTTAAAGAACCACCAGAGTTCCTCATTCTGCTTATACGTGCCTATGAATACGCGGACATGAAAGCTGTTCTATCGGCTCTGGCTGATAGAGAAACAATGTCTCCATCATGGACCGACATCGGCGAGTTCCGCACGGTCAACTTTGAAGCTTATCCCAATATTGAAAAAATGTTAAAAGGAACAGAATTTGAATTTCTGTTAAAAGAAGATATGACGGATACCCTTTCTTTACAGACGAAGCTTGATCGTCGTTATTACGGTGCTGTATGGAATGCCGTACTAAAATTGCCAAGGGGTGATAGAAAGGGCATTGAAAAAATTATCGGAGATGAGATAAGTCTTCGTAATGCGGCATGGGTATTGCGATTGAGAACTTATTATAACATGAAACCTGAAAAGATCAAGAATATGCTCATTTTTATAGAGGGAAAGAAAACTTTCACCGACGACTCGCTTGAAGCGTTGAATTTCGCTCTAGATGTACGATCGGAATGGACTAAGTGGAAATGGGCGGCGTTTGTCAGAGAGGGAAACATAGGTGAGTACTGGAAGATAGATCCCCGATATTTCCAGAATCAAGCATCCGCTTTTCTCTACAGAAGTGTCTATCACAGCTTCAAGACAAGACCATTCACCCTCGACTCTGTCTTTTGTTTCGTACGACTCAAGCAGTCCGAAGAGGACGTGATCACCAGCATAGCGGAAGGTTTCGGTTTTAATATAACTGCTCGCGAATCCTTGACTCTATTGGGGGCAATATGATTAGACCTCGGAAGATGAAACGTATCGAGCTTACAGTTCTCGAGAAAGACGCAGATATGGTCATTGAATTCTTGGGTAGATGTGGACTCATACAATTTTCCTCTGTTGAAAATATACCTCCGCAGGAAAAGCAGCCTGAAGTCGAATCCAAGTTCGGAGAGGAGAAACTGGAACGGCTCAATGATTCGGCATTGTATTTGGGACTCGAACTACCCATTGAACCTTACGAGTCCACACGCCTTCCCACGCAGGAAGACGAACGGGATGCAGATGATATTTGTGAACGCGTCGTTCGTTTGAAAGAGCGGGAACATGAAGGAATCGGTGAGAAGCAGAAGATTGAAGATGCGCTGAACGAATCAAAAGCCTTCGCCAAGCTTAACGCGCCTTTCTCTGAGTTGGATAAACTTTCCTACCTCACTCTGCGGGTCGGACGACTTGACCCGCAAGGCGTTGGTACAGTACAGAGAAACCTCACGGACAGGGTGGTAATCATACCTTTGGATGATGGACGAGTGCTTGCCATATCTTCTCGCAAGGGACGTTTCGCTCTTGATTCCGAGCTGAAGAAACAAGGCTTTTCACCCATTACCATCCCGAAGGATTACAAGGGTATACCGGCGGATATGCTCACCGGACTTGAAGAGCGTCAAGAAAGTGTCAAATCCGAATTGCAAGAAATCGCCGCGGAAAGAAAGCGTCTACAGACCCTATACGGATTTCGATTGCTCTCACTCGTCGCTTCTTATATGATGGCTGATGTCACTAGGAAAATCAAAGCGAAACTAGTTTCCACGAAAAGTGTCTGTTTTCTTTCTGGCTGGGTGCCTGCTGACTGTACGGCTAGTCTGACCGCAGAACTCCTCCATATTACGAGCGGACGAATCGGTGTGCGTATCCTTGACCCCAACGAGGTTGAGTCTGTAAGAAACGGGGCGGAAAAAGTTCCGACAGCCTTGAGTCACGGAAAATTTGCTTCTAGTTTTGAACCTCTGGTCTTCTCCTACGGTGCACCTCTCTATGGTTCCATTGATCCAACTTTCTTTGTCGCTATATTTTTTACCCTTCTATTCGGCATTATGTTTGGAGATGTGGGGCAGGGCTGTGCTCTGTTGCTTTTAGGACTTCTCATCAAACAGAGAAAAATTGAAATTCTTGATGGATTCAAGAATTTCGGTGGTCCCTTAATCTATGTGGGTATCTTTTCTATGTTTATGGGGCTTCTTTACGGCAGTGTGTTTTCCAATGAAACGCTTCTGGAAGCACCTACGCGGACGTTGACTGATTTTCTGGCGGACACAAACTTAGGGCGCTTGCTTAACATCCATGAGACAGGCAAGATTCTTCATCTCATGCCGGAAAAAGGCAGTATAGACAAGCTGTTTTACTTTTTCGGTTTTACGCTGTCTTTAGGTGTGATTCTGAATTCGGCAGGGCTTATTTTCAACATCGCTAATCAATTTTTTGCTAAGAATTACGAAAAAGCCTTGTTTTCAAAGACTGGATTGGCCGGTGCTTTATTTTTTTGGTGGATCGTCGGCATAGTAGTACGGATGCTTGTACATGGACGGCTCCATTGGTTCGATATTCCCTGTATTGCCGTACCGTTATTGTGTATCTTTTTTGGGCCCCTGATATGGCAGATCATTTCAGATGAGAGTCCCAAAGAGAGAGATGGACTTCTGGTATTCATCATAGAGGGAATCGTGGAGATTTTAGAGACACTTTCGAGCTACATTTCCAATAGTGTGAGTTTTCTCCGCGTAGGTGCTTTTGCCTTGTCGCACTCGGTTCTATCCTTTATCACATTCACAATGGCAGAACTCGTAGGGCGTGGTTCTCTGCTTGGGACTGTGTTTTCAGCTGTGGTTGTCATCTTCGGCAATCTGATTATCATCGTACTTGAAGGCATGATTGTGGCAATTCAGGTAACGCGGTTACAGTATTATGAATTTTTTAGCAAATTTTGGATCGAGTCTGGTGTAAAATTTATACCATTCAGGTTTCGGAAAGAATAAGAATTATTAGAGGAGGATTTTATGAAGAAAAGAGCTGTGTTGATTGTATTTTTTCTATTTGTGGCGGGTATTATGTTTGCCCAGGAAGATTCGAATACGGAAGGAAGCGGTTCAGCCGTCAAGTACATAGCGGCCGCCCTTGCGGTGGGAGTTGCCTGCATAGGCGGTGGTTTGGCTGTAGGACAAATCGGTGCCGCGGCTATGGGCGCAATGAGTGAAAACGCCGAGCTTTCTGGCAAAGCTATGCCTTTTGTTGGGCTTGCCGAAGGCATTTGTCTCTGGGGCTTCCTTGTTGGATTGCTCATTCTGATTCTGTAAGGAGGACTTGGGTTTATTGTGGTTTGGGAGCAGGATCTTTATTTGACAAAGAACTGCTCTCAAATCCCTGCTTCCCAATAAACAGTGGACTACTTTTTTATCGGAGACTCCGAATTGGTAACGGCATTCCGTTTTGTAGGTGTTGGAGGTTTGCCTGTGGATAACGCGGACGCGGCGCGTCAGTCTTTTCGCCGAATCACCGAAGGTTTCGACGAAATTAGTAATACGTTCATTCCTACCGAAGATTGTCGCATCATCATCATGACACAGGAAATCGCCGAGTGGTTAGGGGATATGTTGTTGCAGTGGCAATTGTCCGGGCAGTATCCGCTTGTGGTGGAAATTCCCGGCATGATGGGCAAAATTTCGGGCAGAAAAACCCTCGTGGACTCCATCAGAGAGGCCATTGGTATCCATGTATAAATTCCTAAATTATGATGTTTTTACGAAAGTTCTCAGTGGGATTTCGTCCATGCTTGTAGTGTATATGGTTTAGAAGAAATCGTAGCGGAGACTCGGCTCCAGAGCCCTGCCTTTGAGGTCCACGAATTTGGTGCATCGTTAAAAGCCAATACCCATCTGAACGGAGCATTTATCATGTCGGCAAGCACGGACGTGGATCGGTTACCAGTGGTATGGGAGACTTTCCTCTGTCAACAAGTCGGGAGTCCTGGATGTTCCCTCCGCATGTCCCGCTTCCTCAACCGTTTGATTGGTGGTTGTGATGAAAATATGGCTTCTTCAGATATTCTTTTCTTGATACTTCGCGGTTCGGCCGCACCGGAATTATCTGCCGTTGTATCTCCGATATCAGTATCTCAATAAGCCGCTTCTTCAGCCCTCGCCATGTAGCTCATATTAGCGCGATATTCGTACGCTTTTTTTTTGTTTTTCCCTGCGATATCTTTTCATTTTTCTTGTCAGAATCATCAAGAGATTTTCTGAAAACTCCTCGAGTTCTTATCAAAAACACCGTGAGTTTTTGATAAATATCACCCTATCGTGGGTGGCGTTGCGGAATATTACAGAGCAGTGGGGCAACATTGGTAGATACTTCTTCATCATAATACCTCCAAATAAGACATACATAATTCTTTATACTTGGAGGTCTCTTGGCGTATCCAAGCATTTCCCGTTCTCGTCGATTTCTTTTCGAACATCGTCAGGGGCGTAAGAATAAAAAAACAAGTCCGTATCAATGCAAACATCCAGTCTTGTGATCGAATCACAGCCGCCATTACCTTCATGCGAAAGAGGGGACTTGAACCCCTATACCTTGTGGTACTAGAACCTAAATCTAGCGTGTCTGCCAATTTCACCACTTTCGCATATTTCACAGTATAACAAATCATCCATTCCTTGTCAAGGCTTGCAATTTAAGCTTTTTGATAGATACCTCTCAAAAATTTTCGTATTTCTGCATAACATAAGAACAAGAGATCAGAACGAAATCTCTAGAAGGTCTTCGTTCACAATTAACGTTTTTACAAGTTTTTCTGTATTTTAACCCCTGCTAAAGTGAGCGATCTTTCTTATGAAAGAATATTGATTTTTGTTTTAATGTATAGTAAAATACTAGAAATGGAGATATATAGGTGTATAATTTTGATAGATTTTGTGCTCTTTATGAGTCATTCATGAGCTTTTCACAGTTTAGATATATCTATAATAACACCTCATTACAACAGTCTTTATTCGATAATTTATCGAATCCAATCTTTCAAAAGACTATGTTCTCTGATATCTCTTGCTCAATGAGAGGATTAAGAATAAGTCATGATGTGTTTGCGGTACGATATTAAACCATTCAGCTTAAGATAATTGGTGATATTTATTATGTCAAAGATTTCAGATGCGATAGAATGTGTATGGGGAAAAATAGTCAGTGCTTGCATTCGGGCAGGGCGCTCGCAGACCGAAATACAGCTCTGTGGCGTGTCGAAATTCCACTCAAGGGCGGAGATAGACGAAGCTTTTTCTGCGGGGCTGCAACTTTTCGGTGAAAATAGGGTTCAAGAGGCAACGGAGAAATTCGCAGTTCAAGAAAAAAATGGTTTTCAGATTCATCTTATAGGCGGTCTTCAGCGAAATAAGGCGAAACGTGCCGTAGAGCTCTTTGACTGCATACAGTCGGTGGATAGGCTTTCTCTGATTGACGAACTGGGAGCTTTAACGCGAGATAAGCAAAGTCCTTTACCGATTCTGCTTGAAATACACACGGCAGAAGATTCAAAGTCTGGTTTTCCAGATATAGATAGTCTCTTATTTGGAGTTGAAAGAGTCTTCTCTTATAAGGGACTTCTTTTGCAAGGACTTATGACAATGGCACCGAATTCTAACGACGAAAAATCTATCCGCGCATCGTTTCGCGCTGTAGCCGCTGCCCAAAAGGCAGTATCTACGCGTTTCTCTAATTCCTGCCCTATCCTATCTATGGGTATGTCCAATGACTTCGAGATAGCCATTGAAGAAGGCTCTACCATGGTGAGAATTGGTACGGCAATCTTTGGGAAAACGCGACAAAAGTGAAATTTCACTTTTGTCGCGTTTCTCTTATTGAGTCTAACGATCTAGATTTTCTATCGACTAATTGTTCTTTTCAAAAGATTCATAACCATGTGTGTAAAATCGTTATAAGACAGACGTAAAATTCTCTTCCTTTGAAAAAAACTTCGTAAGGAGTCAGGCAATTTAAAATCTCGCAAGTCTGATTGTTGATTTAATCAACGATTCCGTCAAGCTCTTTTTTGTGAAGGGTTCAAGCCTCCGCATACACAAAGGTTTCACGAAGAATCTTCACACGTCCTCGCCCTTTACGCAAGGGAAGCGAAACCTGAAATTGCAAGCGCATACTTCTCCGCAAGCGCGTCTTCGAGCGCGTCCCGTTCTTGATC
>JAIRSU010000070.1 GCA_031255285.1 Treponema sp.
GAACTGCCGCAGGCCACAATGGCGGCGAACACAAGCGGCGCGAGCGCGGCGGCAAGAATAGTCGCAAATCTTTTCATTCTTATAAAAATTCTCCTTCTCGTGAATGTATGATAAGCCTATCATGCTAAACACGATCTGTCAAATGCGTTTGAAAATGCGTTTGAAAAATAAACGCGAATAACGCGCTCTTGCGTTGCACGATACGTCTCCAGCCCGCCTAATAGCCTATGCTCCGCAGCCATTCAAGGCTCTGCCGCGCATAGGAGTCGCTGGGATTGAGCTGCAACGCCTTCTCCCAGTCCGCGCGGGCGCGGGCGTAATCCTTTTTCATACTATAGATATAGCCCCGATTATTGTATGCGCTGGCGTTATTGGGGTCGAGCCGCAGGGCTTGGGTGTAGTCCGCTATGGCGCGGTCATAGTCCCCCTTGTTCCGATAGGCGAGTCCCCGGCTCGTGTACACGGCCGTGTAACTGGGGTTGAGCCGCAGGGCTTGGGTGTAGTCCGCAATAGCGTTGTCATGGTCCCCTTGGGCGGCGTAGGCGACGCCCCGTGCATAGTACGCATCGGTGTAATTAGGGTTGAGCCGTAGCGCCTGATTGTAGTCTGCAATGGCGCGGTCATTATCCCCTTTGTTCCGATAGGCGACGCCCCGTGCATAGTATGCGTTGACGTTATTGGGGTCGAGCCGCAACGCCTGATTGTAGTCTGCGATTGCGCGGTCATTATCCCCTTTGCCTCGGTAGGCGAGTCCACGTCCATAGTACGCATCAGTGTAATTGGGGTCGAGCCGCAACGCCTCGGTGTAGTCCGCTATGGCGCGGTCGTTGTCCCCTTTGTTCCGATAGACGAGCCCCCGTGCATAGTATGCGTTGATGTAATTGGAGTTGGTCCGCAGGGACTGGGTATAGTCTGCGATCGCCTGGTCAAAGTCTCCTTTGTTCCGATAAGCGATGCCCCGTGCATAGTATGCCGTGGTGTAATTGGGATTGAGCCGTATGGCTTGGTTGTAGTCCGCGATTGCCCGGTCATTGTCATTCTTGCCATACCGATAGGCGTTGCCACGGTTATAGTACGCGCCGCTGTCATTGGGGCTGAGCCGCAACACGCTATCCCAGTCTGCGATGGCGCGGTCATAATCCCCTTTGAGGTGGTAGGCGTTACCCCGGCAGTAGTACGTGTTGATATGGTCGGGGCTGAGCCGCAGCGCCTCGACGCAGTCCGCGATTGCCCGGTCATAGTCTTGCAGGTAGTAATACGCAAGCGCCCGGTAGCGCAGGGACGTTACATCGTCTCTCTTGACTTCAAGCGCGCGGGTAAAGTCCGCTACGGCCTCCGCGTACCGCTTGGCTTCGTAGTGTGTGAAGCCGGCGTTGAAGTACGCGGCGGCCAGAGACGGGTCAAGCTTTGTGGGAACCTTTGCGGACGGCGGTGGCGCTGTTTCAGTGGGCAGCATGAAGGACACGGTTCTGTCCCGCCTCACCGTTGCGGCAGGAGAGACCCGCCTCACCGCAGTCTCTATGTCTATCGCGTTGAACCTGCACCGGTAGTTCCCGCCGATATCGGTCAGCCCGCCAGTAACAATGACCTGCGCACCCAGAAACTTCCCTATGCCTACCGCGCTCTCGTCGCTCACCTCCCCTGACATCTGGAAAGCCAGTTCGTCCCTCACCAGTTCCAGCCTGGACCGGTCCGTTACCACGAGCTTCTTACCACCCGTCAGATAGCCTTGCAGTTCCTCCAGCACGAAGTCGCTGAACCGCGCGGACGGGGACTCGAAGTTCACAGCCGCGATGCGGGTCCCTTCGGGCAGTCCGTCCTCAATCTCCCGCGCTATCCGCGCTATGCCCTCGTCAAGGGACAGTCCACCCCCGGCGGCGGGCAAGTCCTGCCGAGCCGTCGAGGTTGTCGCGCAGGAAACAAAGCTAACCAGCGCAATCAACGCGATCATTCCTTTTACCTTCATACTCTTTCTCCTTAGAACAGGCGAAGCCTGTTAGACAACTTCTTGATGGTGACAGACACTTTCGGGCGCCAGACACTTTTACTTACCCCGCGCATGCAACAGAGCGTCTCCAGCACTTGGAGACGTGCGTCTCCAGCACTTGCAACAGAGCGTCTCCAGCACTTGGAGACGTGCGTCTCCAACACTTGCAACAGAGCGTCTCCAGCCTGCCTAATAGCCTATACCCCATAGCCATTCAAGGCTCTGCCGCGCATAGGCGTTATTGGGCTCAATCTGTAGACTCCTCTCCCAGTCCGCACGGGCGCGGGCGTAATCCTTTTTCACACTGTAGATGTAGCCCCGCTCATTGTACGTGTAAGCGTCATTGGGATTGAGCCGCAGGGCTTGAGTGCAGTCCGCAATCGCCCGGTCATAGTCCCCTTTGTTCCGATACGCGAAGCCTCGGCTATAGTACGCCAGAGCGTAATTGGGGTTGATGCGTATTGCTTCGTTGCAGTCCGCAATCGCCCGGTCATAGTTCCCTTTGTCAGCATAGGCAAGTCCCCGGTTCGTGTACACGAGAGCCAAATCCGGGTTATTGAGCCGTATGGACTGGGTATAGTCCGCGATAGACCCGTCATAGTCCCCTTTGCTTCGGTAGGCGTTGCCCCGATTATTGTACGCCATCGCGTAATTGGGGTTGAGCCGCAGGGACTGATTGAAGTCCGCGATTGCACGGTTATAGTCCTCCTTATGGTAATAGGCGAGTCCCCGATTATTGTACGCCAGCGAGTCATTGGGAGCAATCCGCAGGGCTTGATTGAAGTCCGCGATTGCACGGTCATACTGCTTTTTACCATCCATGTAGGCGTTGCCCCGATTATTGTACGCCGCCGCATAATCAGGATTGAGCCGCAGGGCTTGATCGCAGTCTGCGATTGCTCTGTCATATTCTTTTATCTCATTGTATGCCGCGCTTCGGAGCACATAGTGGTCCGCGTTCTTCGGCTCAATCTGCGTCAAGCGGCTCGCGTCTGCAATGCTCCGCTCATAGTCTTGCAGGTTGTAATACGCAAGCCCTCGGTAACGCAGGGGCGCGGCGTCGCTTCCTTTCACCTCCAGCGCGCGGGTAAAGTCCGCTATCGCTTCAGCATACCGCCCAGCCTCGTAGTGCGCGAAGCCTGCATTGAAGTACGCGGTCGCCAGAGACGGGTCAGGCTTTGCGGGAACCTGCGCGGGCAGGGGCGCGGTCCCGTCAGGCAGCATGAACGCTATCACACCGTCCCGTTGTATGGTTACCGCAGGCGATACTTTCCGCACCGCAGTCTCCACGTCTACCGCATTGAACCGACACCGGTAGTTCCCGCCGCCCAGGTCCGTCAGACTCCCGGTAATGAGCGCCTGTGCGCCGAGATATTTCCCTATGGATACCGCGCTCTCGTCGCTCACATACCCAGATATATGAAACTCAACCTCCTTGCGAAGGAGTTCTAGTTTAGACCGATCCATAACCTCAAGCCTGCGGTTGTTGACGAGTATACCTTGCAGTTCCTCCAACACATAGTCGCTGAACTTTGCGGAAGGGGACTCGAAGTTCACAGCCGCAATGCGGGTTCCTGCGGGCAGACCCGCCTCAATCTCCCGCGCTATCTGCGCCAGCCCTGCGTCCAACGACAGACCGCGGACCGAAACCGCAACGGTCACTGCGGCAATCAGCGCCAGTATTCCTATTCTCTTCATGGCTCATCCTCCTAATGCAATAATGCACCCCCGCCCTGCCTTCGTGAGGGGACGGCATACTCCGCGCCTGTCCACGTCTGCGCCGCGCAGTCATGGTTCACCGCGTTTTTGTATCCAGTGGGTATATGTTCATTATAACAAAGTGTAGGATTTACGCAAGTCTTTCTATTAGACGACTTCTCAGGTATAGCCTGTTCTAGGACTTCTTACGGGGTGTTGTCCAAACGGGCGCCGCGGTCTCTGTCCCCGTCAGGTGCCAGACACTTTCGGTGTCAGACACAGACTTCGTCTGTTCTAGGACTTCATACAGGGTGTTGTCCGAAAGCGAGCGCCGCTGTCCCCGTCCGCCCGTTCTTGAAATCATGGCACACCGCTTGTGTGCCAATTCTGTGTATGTTTTCCTTGCGTCTTGGAATCTTTCATGGTTTAATAGTATCAAGCTTCATCCTGAAGCCCGACACTGTTAGAATGGTTTCACAGTGCCTACTTCTAATATAAGTGAGGAAGATTATGGTCAAACAATCGGTACAGAAATTCGGACGTACCCTCTCGGCAATGGTCATGCCGAACATGGGCGCATTTATCGCGTGGGGGTTCATCACAGCTCTCTTCATCCCAACGGGATGGATACCCAACGAAAAACTGGGCGCAATGGTAGGACCCATGTTGTCGTACCTTTTGCCCCTGTTGATTGGGTATACAGGCGGCAGAATGATCCACGGGGTCCGTGGCGGCGTGGTCGGCGGAATCGCCACAATCGGCGTCATAATGGGCGCAAGCATCCCCATGTTCATGGGCGCGATGATCGCAGGTCCCCTTGGCGGCTGGGTCATCAAGAAATTCGACGACGCAATCGAAGGGAAAATACCGGCTGGCTTTGAGATGCTGGTAAACAACTTCTCAGCGGGTATCTTGGGAGGCATTCTCTCCGTCATCTGCTACTTGGGCATCGGACCCATTGCGGAAAGCATCACCAATGCGTTCGGCGCGGGCGTGGGCTGGCTCGTCGATCATAAGTTGTTGCCCTTCGCGTCGATTATCGTTGAACCGGCGAAAGTACTGTTCCTGAACAACGCCATCAATCACGGTGTATTCACACCGCTCGGCGCTCAGCAGTCGGAGGCAATCGGACGTTCGATTTACTACATGATAGAGTCCAACCCCGGTCCGGGACTCGGACTCCTCTTGGCATACTGTCTGGCTGGCAAGGGCGCTGCAAAGTCAAGCGCTCCTGGCGCGATTATCATCCACTTCTTGGGCGGTATCCACGAAATCTATTTCCCCTATGTCCTGATGAACCCTATCCTCATCCTCGCCATGATGGGCGGCGGATTCGCGGGTGTATTAACGTTGAGCATCTTCGGCGGCGGTCTTATCGCTCCGGCGTCCCCTGGTTCTATCTTCGCCGAGCTTATGATGACTCCGAAAGGGTCGTATATCGCTAATATCCTTGGTATCTTGATAGGCGGCGCTGTATCCTTCCTTCTGTCTATGGTACTGCTCAAGCTGTTTGGAAAAGAAGACGTTAGTCTTGAAGAAGCCCAGCAGCAAACTAAAACCAATAAAGCCGAAGCCAAAGGTCCCGGCGCGGCGGAAGTAAAGATGCCAGCCGCAGTGAGAAGCGGCAGGGTGAAAAAAATAGTGTTCGCCTGCGACGCCGGCATGGGTTCAAGCGCCATGGGTGCAACTAAACTGCGAAAGAAAATACAGGCTGCGGGTATCAAAGATATTACCGTTATCCACTCCCCAGTAGGCGAAGTCCCCAAAGACGTGGATCTAGTCATCTGCCACAAAGAATTGGGAGAACGAGCGCGGAATGCGTGTCCCAATGCTCGGCTGGTAACTATCACTGATTTCCTCAACGCGCCTGAATACGACGAAGTAGTCAACAGTCTGAGAGGATAAGGAGAAAGTTATGCAGGAGTTTTCGTATACCATCACAGATCCAAGTGGGATTCATGCACGGCCTGCCGGATTGTTGGCGCAGAAAATGCAGGAGTTCAAAAGTGATATCACCCTCAACCGGAATGGACAAAGCGCCGACGCTAAAAAAGTCATCGGTATGATGAAATTGCGTCCAAAATGTGGTCAGACTGTTATTGTCAGAGCCGAAGGCGAAGACGAAACGGCTGCTATAGAAGCGGCCCGAGAGTTCCTAACGGCGAATATGTAGGGCGTTATTAGAGGAGTACGGCGGTGGACAACATCATTCCTGTTGCCAAACTTTCTTCCCGTCTTGCGCGGTTGCTTGAGCACCTACTACAGTCCGATAACCCGGTAAAGGTCGATGTTCTTGCTTCCGCGCTCAGTACCAGTCGTCGGACGGTTTTCCGCGAGTTGGAAAATGCCGGGACCCTACTGTCTGCCTTTAATATCGAATTGGTTTCCGTCCCCGGTAAGGGTATCGCCTTATCAGGGGACGATGAAGCCTGCCAAAAACTACGGGAGGAATTGGCTGAATATGCCCCCCAACCCGTTTCAAAACGAATCAGACAACTCCGTCTGCTCATTAAACTTATTACTAATGCAGGAGAAACACAAAAACTGTTTTACTACGCCAGCGCCCTTGAAACCAGCGAATCTACGGTAAGTCACGATCTGGACGAACTGGAGGCTTGGCTTGACGGTAGGGGTGTTACCGTGATACGCAAAAGTGGTCTGGGCATTCAATGCGAAGGAGCCGAAGAAAACCTCCGCGCCGCTCTTGTGAGCCGCTTCATGATTGATGAGGAGTCAGGCGGCAAAGCCTATACAGCGGTTTTTGATTTTCCCGGCGAAGATATAGAAATAGGGGTGCGGAATATTTTACGACGGAAAGCCGTCGTGATCGACTGGATGACTTCCGAATCCTTGTCTCTCATCGCTGTCTATCTCATGGTAATGGTCGAACGGGTCTATAATGAGAAAATAATCACCGCAGCCCATGCGCCTGTGGGATATTTTCAAACTGCTCTCGCCGAAGAACTGGCGGCAGAAATCGGCAGAGAGTTTTCCCTTAAACTGCCTGAAACGGAACGGCAAGCCTTGGCAGAGTGGATTCGGTCATGCCGCTCAAAACAAGACAGTCCTCCTGAAACGGGACCGGTGGAAAAGCAGGCTCTCATTCAGTACCTTACATTGCAAATGATTGATCGCTTTGATCCGCCCATTGCCGCGATACTTAAAACGAATGATCAACTAGTGCAACTCCTATACCGCCACTTGGAATCGGCGTTGCCGCGGCTCAAGGGCGGCATTTATCTTCCTAATCCGCTGGAAAAGGATCTTATAAAGAATTATCCCGACGTGTACGAAAAGACTCGTGCTTCGACGAAGGTGCTTGAAGAAGCCCTTGGTATTTCTGTTCCCTCAAATGAAGTCTCATATATCCAAATACATTTCTTGGCGGCTCTCGCCGTCTTGGGAGAGCGGAACACGAGGCGGCGAATCCCTAGGGCGGGTATCGTGTGCGCCTCCGGTATCGGTACGTCCTATATGCTGGCGTATCAGATACGTAAACGATTCAAGGGCGAACTGGAAGTTGAAGTCTCAGGCTGTGACGACCGCGTCTCATGGGCAAATGTGGATTTTCTCATCTCAACAATATCATTGGAAGAAACCAAAAAGCCTGTGGTGCTGGTACAAACCATACTGGGAGAAAAAGATTTTCAGAAGATACAGGAAGCTGTTACTGCCTTTGCCTTTACCGAGCGGAAAACAGAACAAGACGGACCGTCTCGTTCCCTTGAAAAACGGCTTGACAACATGATTGAGATTTTCATACAGTTAAGGAAACTGCTTGATAGTTTTTCTGTTGAGTCAATCAAAGCGGATTGCTCCTTTGATGAACTGGTTCGTTTTGCCGTAGCCCGCTTTGCGCCAGAAAACCAGGAAGCTGTCTACCATGCCCTTACCGCACGAGAAGCGATCGCGACCCAGGTTGTCGGCGAGTTGGGAATTATCTTGTTGCATACGCGGAGCGCATACCATATATCGCCGCTATTTGCGGTGATCGTTCCCGAAGGGAAGTTTTTTACAGATGCTTATTTCAAGCAAACCAAAAGTTGCGTACTCATGCTGCTGCCCGAGAATGCGCCACGTAAAATGATAGACCTTATGGGCGGCATTTCCAGTGCGCTAATCGACTTGCCCTCGTTTCTTGAGGCGGTCCGTATGGGTAACAAGGAAGCCGTTCAGGCTGTTCTTGAAAAAGAAATATCAGAAACCATCGCCCACTGCTGTGGCATGGAAAATTAACATATAGAGGAGAAATATCATGGCAAATATACTCAAGAAAGAGAATATTATTCTAGGACAACCAAAAGCGGATAGAGAAGCGGTTATCCGTCGTTGTGGGCGTATGCTGGTTGATTCCGGTTACGTCAATGAAAATTACATTGAGGGTATGATCAAGCGGGACAATTCTTTCAGCACAGGAATCGGCAATTTTATCGCCATTCCCCACGGGGAGGAAGCTTACAAAAAAGACATCACCAGTACCGGCATTGTAGTTCTGACCTACCCTGAAGGCATAGACTGGCACGGAGCACCGGTGTATCTGGTGATTGGCATCGCCGCAAAAGGAGACGAACACCTTGACATCATGGGAAACGTGGTTGACCATCTTGAAACAGGGGACGATACAATCAACCTCGTCAAGAACGCCACGGTTGATAAAGTCTACCAAATGTTAAGCGGGACAGCGGCATGATCGTTACGGTAACGCTGAATCCTGCGCTGGATAAGACCGCTCGCATTGATGTGATGTGTCCCAATGCTTTGAACCGACTGCGAGATGTACAACTTGACGCCGGGGGAAAGGGTATCAATGTTTCCGCCATGATCCGCGCCTTGGGTGGGGAAAGCATTGCTGTTGGCTTCGCCGGTGGCGGTGCGGGCGCGGAGCTTCTATCCCGTATCGCCCAAAAAGGGTTGCATACTGACTTTGTGCATATCGCCGCCGTAACCAGAACTAATCTGAAGGTGGTAGACAATGACGGCGCATTGACCGAACTCAACGAACCGGGTCCGTACATCAGCGATGGTGAGTGGTTCGCTATGGAACGGAAACTTGTGGGTTTAGCGATAAAAGGTAATACCGTTGTGCTGTCGGGAAGCCTCCCTGCAGGGCTTGGCAAGGATACCTATAAAAGACTTTCTGCCATGCTGCGCAAGAATGGGGTGGCAGTATTTCTGGACGCAGACAGCGAGGCGTTCAAATTGGCTTTGGAAAACGAGCCAGAGGCGATTCCTGATTACGTCAAGCCGAACCGATTTGAACTGTTACAATACTTCGGTATCGTGGATGACGAGCGTATAACTGACGCCGAACTCGTGGCGCTCTGTCGATCTCTGCTTGACAAGGGCGTTAAACTCGTCGCCCTTTCAATGGGAGGAGATGGGGCGATGTTTGTAAACAGAAGCGGCGTCTGGCGTGCCCCGGGACTTCAGGTGCAGGTGCGTTCAACTGTGGGAGCAGGCGACGGTATGACCGGTGCATTAGTTTACGGTTTCGCAAATGCTTTACAGGACGAGCAGTGCTTTGCCTTGGCGATAGCAGCCTCGGCCGGGGCGTGTACCACCGAAGGTACCAATCCGCCTGATAGCGCATCAATTGATAAACTTTTGAAACTAACGCGAATAGAGAAAATCGCGTAACAAGGAGAGAAACGTGGGACAAAAAACAAAAGCGGTACGGCTCTACGGAGCCGATGATTTACGAATGGAAACATTTGAACTTCCTGAAATCAAGGACGATGAGATACTTGTCAAAGTAGTAAGCGATAGTATCTGTATGTCAACTTATAAGTTGTTGAAACAAGGTAAAAAACACAAGCGCTGCCCTCAAAACGTTGATACTAATCCTATCATCATCGGACATGAATTCGCCGGAGATATTCTCAAGGTTGGCGCCAAATGGCAGCATGAATTCAAAGCAGGTGAAAAGTTCGCCCAGCAACCTGCTCTTAATTACAAGGGTAGCCTCGCCTCGCCCGGCTATTCGTATGAATTTTTCGGTGGCGACGCAACCTATTGTATCCTTCCTCACGAAGTGATGGAACTCGGTTGCCTTCTTCACTACAATGGAGACGCCTATTTCTACGCTTCGCTGGCAGAGCCGATGAGTTGCATCATCGGCGGCTATAACATTATGTATCACACCAACAAGCAGAATTACAATCATGCGATGGGAATAAAGAGCGGCGGCAATGTGCTTATCTTGGGCGGAGCCGGCCCTATGGGACTCGGCGCGGCTGAGTATCCTCTCTACGGCGGCAACCGTCCTTCGTGCATTGTCGTAACCGATGTGGATGATGGAAGGTTGCGCCGAGCAGAACAACTCATCAATCCTGAACTAGCAAAGAAGCAAGGCGTGGAACTGCACTATATCAATCCTCGCAACTACGCGGACCAGTACGCCGCGCTGATGGACCTAACCGGGGGCACAGGTTACGACGACGTGTTCATCTACGCCCCTATTCGGGAACTCGCCGAGCTGGGCGATAAACTCATGGCTTTTGATGGCTGCCTTAACTTTTTCGCTGGACCGGAGGACAAGAATTTTTCCGCCCTGATAAACCTCTATAACTGTCATTATACCAGTACCCATATCTTGGGAAGCACCGGCGGCAATACCGACGACCTCAAGGAGGCACTACACCTTTCCTCAGAAAAGAAGATTCGCCCGGCAGTGATGATAACCCATATCTGTGGTCTCGACGCGGTCGCGGGAGCAGTGGCGAATTTGCCTACCCTACGGGCAGGGAAGATACTCACCTACACTCATATTAACCTACCCTTGACCGCATTGTCCGATTTCGCAAAGCTTGGGGCTCATGACCCACTCTTTGCGAAACTTCACCAGAGCTGTGAGGCTCATCAAGGTTTGTGGAACGCTGAAGCGGAGACCTTCCTCTTGAATCATTTTGGAGTATAGCGATGATTACATTACAAGGCAAAGGCGTCAGCGCTGGTGTAGCGAGAGGAAGGCTTTTCTTTCTCACGCGGACAAGCCTTTCTGTTGAAAAACGCCTTATAAATGACACAAAGAAAGAAATTGAACGATTCAATATGGCGCGGCAAACGGCAGCGGAACAGCTTGATGTTTTAGCCGCGACAATGGTGGATAGAATCGGAGAAGAAAACGCTCTGTTGTTTGAAATCCACCGCATGATGTTAGAAGATACCGACTACTGTGATCCGATTATCGAGCTCATCAAAACAGAAAAAGTTTGTGCCGAATACGCCATCAATACAGCAGGTTCCCGTTTGGCCCAAGAGTTTGCCGACATGGACGATGAATATATGAAGGCGCGGGCAGTTGATGTATACGATATTTCAAAACGAGTGATAGAAATACTATCTGGTGGAAAACAAGCCTTTGCCATGAGTGATGAGCCGGTAATTCTTGCCACCGATGATTTTACCCCTAGCGAAACCGCCCAGCTTGACCGTAACAAAGTGCTTGCTTTAGTATCCCGGCAAGGGGCGGCCAATTCCCACACGGCTATCTTTGCCCGTACTATGGGAATACCGGCCATTATCGGCTTCGGCGCTTTCCTTTCCAGCGATCTTTCCGGCAAAGAAGCGATACTAGATGGCGACACTGGCGTTTTGTACCTTGACCCGGAACCAGAAATCATCAAGAAACTAGAAGCGAAAAAAGAAGAGTTACAAAAGGAAAAAGAAAGACTTGAACAGATGCGAGGCAAGCCCACCATTACCAAGAGCGGGAAATTATTGAAGCTCTACGCCAACATTGGTTCTGTCAGTGATGCCGACGCCGCTCTTGCCGGGGATGCCGAAGGCATAGGACTCTTCCGCAGCGAATTTCTCTATCTCGGAAGAAGTGATTATCCCGATGAGGACACCCAGTACGAAAGCTACCGGAAGGTGCTGGAGAAAATGGGAGACCGTCAGGTGGTAATCCGTACTCTAGACATCGGGGCGGACAAACAGGCCGATTACTTCGATCTCCCCAAAGAAGAAAATCCCGCCATGGGTATGCGGGCTATCCGCATCTGCCTCACCCGCTCGGATATTTTCAAAACCCAATTACGCGCCATTTACAGAGCATCCGTCCACGGCAACGCGGCTATCATGTTTCCCATGATAAACTCCCTTGATGAACTACGAAGGTCCAAAGAACTAGCAAAAGCTGTGCGAGAAGAGCTTGCCGCTAAAGACATCTCTTTCAAGGCTGATGTTCCAATCGGCATTATGATTGAAACCCCGGCATCGGCAGTTATAAGCGATATACTAGCAAAGGAGGCTGATTTCTTCAGTATCGGTACCAACGACCTCACCCAATATACCCTCGCTATAGACAGACAGAACGATTCGATTTCTACTTTTTGTGATACTCACCACGAAGCAATACTGCGGCTCATCAAGCTGACTTGTGATAACGCGCATAATGCGGGGATTTGGTGTGGTATCTGTGGCAGCTTGGGCGCTGATCCGACACTGACAAAAACTTTTGTTGAAATGGGATTAGATGAACTTTCTGTGGAACCATCACGTATACTCAAATTACGTGCTTTGGTTTCCGAGTGTTAATTGTCGTTGCAACTGGAAAGAATATATGAATTGAAACTACAGAAAGTGGTCTTCCTTCTTCAGGCGAAGCTTTGTTAAACGGCTTTTTTACAAATAAGAGGTAGAGAGCGCTCTTTCAAAAGCGCTGAAGGATAAGAGAGTTTATGGACAGGTCTTCCCCTTATAGGGGAGACCCATAACCATCAGGGTGGATTAGTGGAGCCTCTTCTCGGACAACCGACAACGAAGAGTTGCAACGTGAACCGACGGGGGACAATAAACAAGGCGCTGATACCGGAGGAGGAACCGCAGGAAAGAAATAGTTCATGACAAGGAGAAATATAGGAAACGAGGGCTGATAGAGGGGATGTTTATGGATATGAAATTGATAATTCGTTACAAGAAATCGAACATATACTTTTCGGGCTTTATTGCGTTTTTTAAGATACTCCTTCGCTAACAGCGTCTAGTAGGTGTCGGTATGCGGTGATGATAGTCTCACCGTTGTGCCGCGTAGATACCGAGGAGTCGAGTGCCGCGAACAGCGTCTTTGCCCATTCGTAATCTCCAGCTGTGTCGATCGTAACCCGGAAGAAAGAGCCTTGCCATTTGAGCGGCGCCAAGGGACGGTGCAGAAGAAATAGTTCCGGATGATGGTAGAGATAAGGGCAGACGTGTTCTCGTTCTTCAGGCAAATCAGCGTCTCTTTCGGCACGGAGCAGAGCTGATGCAGAGACGATTTCTACGCCCGCACCGTAAGGCAGACCTGCATAACCTGCATAATCCGCGCCAAGCGCATCCGTTGCTCGCTCCAGCGTAAGTGCTGCATCTACAAACACGAAAGGGTTGTCGCCTGTAGCACGGATAAGTCGGTCTATAGCGAACTTCTTGATTGCTACACAATAGCGCGCAAGCACATCGTCCTTTGCTCCGCCCATGACTTCAAAACCAATTTTTTCTGCAAATGGCGCAAAATCGGAAACACAGTCTTCAGGACACGCCAGTACGTACTTATCAACAGGTATGTACTTGAGCGCCTCCATGATGCGAGATATAATGGGTTGCCCGCCCAAGGGTAATAGGGCTTTTCGTGGAAGCCGTGTGGAATCGAGTCTTGCCTGCAAAACTACCGCGGTCATCACTGTCCCCTATGCATGACTAGCCGTTTTTTCCACCTGCTACGTGTAATCCGTACCGATTCCAAAAGACACACCGCGATAACCTCCACCGCAAGCCCTCGTCCCATATGTCCGAGCCCTTCGCTAGTCTTGCCTTTCACCAGAATACATGACGACTCTATTCCCAAAACAGCCGCAAGAGAAGAACGAATTCTTTCACGGTAAGGGAGGACTCTCGGTTTTTCACACACAACAACACAATCAAGATTGACAAGACGCCACCCAGCACTTTTCACCTTATCAAAGGCGATTTGCAACAGAACGCGGGAGTCTGCATTCTTAAACGCCATATCAGACGGTGGAAACAATTCGCCCACGTCCCCAATGCCTGCGGCTCCAAGCAACGCATCCGTAACCGCGTGACAGAGAACGTCCCCATCAGAATGGGCAAGCTCGCCCTTGTCCGCGGGAAGCTCTACCCCGCCAAGCAGAAAACGCCTCCCTGCAACAAGCTGATGTTTATCCTGTCCCAAACCAACTCTAAACATCAAAATGTCCCCTGTTCCGACAGAGTGGCGAGCATAATAGCCTTGATAGTCCACTTGCGGTTCTCTGCCTGTTCCCAAGCGCGACTTTGGGGTCCGTCAATCACTTCAGTAGTAACCTCTTCACCTTTTATCGCAGGTAGACAGTGGAGGAATATCGTATCCTTGCGGAGAGTCTTGTCCATCAGGCTTTGATTGACCTGATAAGGCGAAAGAATGGCGACACGCTCGGGTCTTTTTGCGTCCTCGCCCATTGAGACCCACACATCAGTATAAATAGCGTCCGCGTCAACAACCTTCTGCAAATCTGTACCGATATGTATATCCGCACCGTGTTTCTTGGCTATTGGGTCACACAAGGTCAATAGATTCGCGTCGGGCATCAACGTGGGCGAAGTGATTATCGAAAAATTAACACCGAGTTTCGAGCATATAACAAGAAGAGAACGGGCTACATTGTTACGCCCGTCTCCTACAAACACGAGCTTCTTCCCTTGGCAATCCCCGAAATTCTCCTCCAATGTAAGAATATCCGCCAACACTTGTGTTGGATGAAACAAGTCTGTCAGACCATTGTAGACCGGTACGCCAGAATAATTGGCGAGAGTTTCAACCGTCGATTGTTTAAAGCCACGAAATTGAATGGCGCTGAACATCCGTCCTAGTACGCGGGCCGTATCTTCAATCGATTCCTTCGCGCCCAACTGTATGTCGTCTGTAGAAAGGAACACTGGATGTCCACCTTCTTCACCAAACGCAGTCTCAAACGCACACCGTGTACGGGTAGAACGTTTTTCAAAAAGCATTGCTAGGGTCTTACCCTTAAACCGTTCCTTTTTCTCGTCTTTTTCTGATTTTACCTGTTTGGAGAAATCCAAAAACAGCCTTATTTCCTCGCGCGTGAAATCAAGCCATTTCAATAGCGATCTTCCTTTCAAACTTGTTAGTTTTTGTGTGTTCATATAAATTATGATAATAATATTGGGAATATTAGTCAATATCTGAGAAAAAGTATAGGACAAACACCCCTTAATATATTCAATCCTTTGCATCATCAATAATATCCCTAGACGAAACAGAAAAATTATTATATATTAAATTGTATGTTATTGACTGAATTTGAGACATGGTACCGCAAACGGTACCGCAGAACGAGTTCTGCATTGACAACGGTAGCCTTTATTTTGGCTGACCTTATAGGTGTTATGCTTTCCTTTGGGGCTGGTTTTTTCCTTGTGAACGCTTACGATATGCAGTTGATAACATTTCGGGCATTTGTTACCTATTGGCCATACCTGCCGGTATTCATCTTATTCTTCCAATTCAATGGGCTCTATCCAGGAGTCGCGCTTGCGCCAGCTGAGGAACTGCGACACTTTTCCATTAGTTCCCTGCTTGCTCATGGAAGTATTATTCTGTCTCGCTATGTTGAAGACAAGGAATGGGACCCCATTTCCATAGCCTTCATCATCAGTTTTATCCTTTCTCATTTTATCCTGCTTATCTGTCGGGACAGCATGCGTTTCATCTTGGACAAGACTAGATTAGGCGGTATACCGGCCGTCATATTTGGAAGCGGAGTTACTGGTAAGCTCATCGTCGATCAACTCTTGAAGAGTCGCAAGACAGGTTATATACCGGTCCTCATTCTCAACAATGAGAAGAACATTGTGGATAGCTACCGCGGTGTGCCTATTATTCACGACACGAGCATCGCACAGGAAATTGTCGAACGTTTCAATATAAAAATGGCTATCATCGCTATGCAGAATGCGGATAAGGATGAGCTAAAACATCTCTTAAACGATTCTGTATCCGCCTTTCGTTACAGTGTGCTTATCCCTGACTTCTTCAACGTTACCAATATTTGGATGTCGGTACGCGATTTTGATGGAGTGCTAGGTTTTGTTTCTAGTCACCGTCTACGGATGTTTTGGAATTGGGGTGCAAAAAGATTCATGGATTTGACGCTTGTTTTTATCGGAGGAACGATACTTCTGCCTTTCCTTCTCATCATTGGGTTGTTGGTGAAGGCAACCTCTCCAGGACCAATTTTATACGGACATACGCGGCTTGGACTTAATGGGAAGAAGTTCAAGGCGTATAAGTTCCGGTCGATGGTTGTAGATTCGGACGAGCATCTGAAAAGATTACTCGATTCCGATTTCCGTATACGCGAAGAATGGAACACTTCCCATAAATTAAAAGACGATCCAAGAATCACAAAGGTTGGAAGAATCCTCCGCAAATTGAGTTTCGATGAATTTCCCCAGCTTATCAATGTACTGAAGGGTGAAATGAGTCTGGTGGGACCTCGTCCTATAGTCGAAGACGAGGTTGAAAAGTATGGAGAAGATTTCAAGCGTATCTTTTCAGTAAAGCCAGGACTTACCGGGCTATGGCAGGTTTCCGGACGTTCAGATACCGATTATGCGGAGCGCATTTCTTTTGATGTCTATTACTTGCAAAGTTGGTCAATCTGGCTGGATTTATGGGTGCTTTATAAAACCGTAGGCGTCGTGGTTAAGGGGAAAGGCGCATATTAAGAAGAGAGCATTACTAAACATTGTTAGAATACATACCGACAGCATTGGGTTATTTTACATTCAAGTCTCGTTTTTTGATAAAAATCATCTCTTCTAAAAATAAAGAGGAAAAGAATGAAAAAGCTAATCTTGATATTATACGTCATTTATTTAACATTGCCGTCCTTCGGACAAGAGCGGGCATTGTCCGATGTGTTTCCGTACTTGGACACGAGACAAAAGACAGCTGTTTTTTCGAAAGATGGACTTGCCCTGTCAAGCAAAGAGGGTAAACTGTTTTTAAGTCCGGTTTCCGCTGGCTTAAATATGACAGAAGGTATTTCGCGAAGGAATTATCCCTATGTAACGGAATATCTCATTGTTCTGCCTTTTAAAGGCATCCGTCTTGTAGACATTTACAACGCACTCGGACGGATTCGGGACCTAAAAGGGCGGCTCTACCATTCTGCCACTAAAAACCAGGATATTCCTCTTTTTGAGGACGCTACTCGTATAATGAGTGACAAGAAAACGACACCTGTTCCTGACCCGGATAAAGTATTAGTTATGCCTAAGTCGGAGACAATCTTTATTAGATTGAAAGATTCGAATTTCGGCAGTTCTTATTATCGTGCGGAAATTCTTACTAGTCAAGATTCTATAATATGTACATTGACTAACTTCAGAAGTCTCAACTTCTTCTTCGTACCTGTCATTAGAGAAAATAATTTTTCCGCACAACTTTATGTCGAGCCAGTGAGTGAAGGTATCCTGATTTACAGTATCGCGGGAACAAATGTGTCGGACTTTGTCGCTAAATACGTGGATATGAATTCTGCCATCAAAAAACGCCTAGATGTACTTGATGCATGGATAGTGGATGGTATCAAATAAGTCTGTAGGTACAACATTTTTGTAGATTCGTTGCGATTAATATACTAAAGAGGTAAATTATGGGGAAAGAGAAAGTTATAAAGAGAATACCAGAACGGACAGAAATCGCCAAAGAGGATACATGGGATTTATCGAAACTATTCCAAGATGATAAGGAATGGGAGAAAGGGCTGGTAGAATATGTGGAAAAGACGGAAAGGATACCTGCTTTTCAGGGAACACTAGGGCAAAGCGCCGAAAAATTGGCGGATTGGCTTGATTTTTCCAAGGAATTTGGTATTCTGGAGGAACGTCTCGCCTATTACAGTGAGTTACGACAGACCGAAGACGAAGGCAACGCGACAGCCCGTACTATGAGTGGCAAATTCCTTATCGTTGCGGCCAAGGCACAAGCCACGAGCGCGTGGTCTGCGTCTGAAATACAAGCCATACCAGATGATATAATGGCGCGATTTTTGGACCACCCTCGCATAGCCGAATATACCATTTACTTGAAAAGATTGATCCGCTACAAACCATATATCTTAAGCGAAAAAGAAGAACGTCTGCTTGCTATGAAGAGTGAAGCTGAAACTGTGCCACGTACCGCATTCTCGATTCTTACCAACGTGGATATTGACTTCGGCTTTGTGGATACACCGAAAGGTACAATGTCCTTATCTCAGTCAACATGGTCGGTTTTCATGGAAGACAAGGATAGATATCTACGCCGGCGGGCCTACGCCGCATTTTACCGACAGTTTGATGTACACAAGAATATACTCGCTACACTTTACGCGGGACAAGTTAAGCAAAACACAATCAATGCACGGATTCGAGGTTATCCGTCCGCCCGCGCTATGTCTCTCTTCGGCGACAACGTAGATGAAGTAGTCTACGACAATCTTGTTGACATCGTCTCCAAAAACCTCGCACCCTTGCACCACTATTATACCCTGCGGAAAAAAATGCTTGGGCTAACAGAGCTACGCCACTACGATGTTTATGTACCGATTGTGGATACGCCGAATGAAGGGGAAAAAAGAATGTGGGAACAGGCAGTTGATACGACATTAGCCGCACTTGCCCCACTCGGTGTGGAATACGTTAATATCCTACGTGAAGGGCTTTTAGGGCGTTGGGTCGATCGTTACGAGAATAAAGGCAAGCGTTCAGGAGCGTTTTCCGCAGGTAGTTATACTGCTGACCCGTATATCTTGATGAACTATAAAGACGATTCTATCCGTGATATGTTTACTATGGCGCACGAGAGCGGCCATTCTATGCATTCATTTTATTCGGCGAAAAATAATCCATTTATGCATTACGGCTACACGATTTTTGAAGCCGAGGTTGCATCTACGTTCAATGAAGAATTGCTTTTCCGCTATTTAAAAAACGATGCGGAAAAGAGGGGTGATCGGGCATTACTCACCTACGTTGTGAACAAACGGGTTGATGATATCCTTGCTACGCTTTATCGACAGACCATGTTCGCTGAGTTTGAAAAGCGGATGCACGAGCTGGAAGAAGCTGGATATCCACTCACTCTAGATGTTTTACGTACTGAATATCGTGTACTTTTGGAGAAATATTTCGGAGGTATGTGCGTTTTTGAGAAGGAGAGCGACCTTGAAGGTTTACGGATACCTCATTTCTATGGAGCGTTCTACGTCTATAAATATGCAACAGGTATTTCCGCGTCTCTGGCACTCGCGAAGCGAGTCCTTGAGGGTGGAAAAGCGGAACGAGATGATTACTTCACCTTTCTCGCGTCTGGCGGTTCGCGTTTTCCCATAGATAGTTTGAAAGTTGCAGGCGTGGATATGTCGACGCCCGCGCCGGTTGAATCAGCCTGTGTAGTCTTCAGCAGACTGGTCGAGGAATTGGAAACTTTATTGGAATCTCAAAAATAATGAGGAATGAAAAGTTTCTTCTGGAATAATATCGCCAAGAATACTAAAACAATCTGTTCCTTGTTGAATTATGTAGCCCGTTGATTCGCAGACTTTTATGCCCGAAGCCACCGTAAATCCATAGTAAAACCATGGCATATAATAAAGACTCCGATTTCTCATAACGAATTGCCAGTCGATGGTTCTCTTTCAGTTTTCTAAATATCCCCTCTAACCACTCCTATTTCGTACTTTGCCATAGACTATTTCTTCCTTCCGGTTCTCTACAGTCTTTTACAAGTCGAGTTCAGCGTACAAGGCAGGGAAACAGATCCCCGTGGTAGCGGTCCCGTGGGATTTCGTGTTTGTTTTTTTAATTTATCAACGCAAAAATGAAAAATAATTCTTGCAAAAAAAGAAAACTCCTATTATAATGTTTTAGTCTTTGTACAAAGACGCAGCTCTTATTTTTGGAGGAATTTTATGAAAAAATTCTTGTTGTTGGGAATGGTTTTGTGCTTGAGCGCGACCATGGTATTTTCTTTGGGTAAAAAGGACACGAAAACCGGTAAATACAAAATCGGGGTTTCCATGCCCACACAGAGTCTTCAGCGTTGGAATCAGGATGGGGATAACATGAAGAAACAGCTTGAAACGGCCGGTTATGCTGTTGACCTGCAATACGCCGGAGACAACGACATCCCTACCCAAGTCAACCAAATCGAAAACATGATAATGGGTGGATGTAGCGCCTTGGTTATTGCGGCGATTGATGGTTCATCCCTTACCGAAGTGCTGAGAGGCGCAAAAGACAAGGGCATTCCAGTCATCGCCTATGACCGGCTCATCATGAATAGCGACGCGGTCAAATTCTACGCGACTTTTGATAACACCAAGGTCGGCACGATGCAAGGACAGTATATCGTGGACAAACTCGACCTCGCAAATGCGGAGGGTCCCTTTAATGTTGAACTTGTAACGGGCGATCCCGGAGACAACAATGTCAACTTCTTCTTCGGCGGTGCGATGTCAGTGCTGAAACCCTATATCGACAGCGGCAAACTCGTGGTTAAATCAGGTCAGACTACCCAAGCTCAAGCTGCGACACCTAACTGGTCAACCGAAGAATCCCAAAAGCGATTTGAAAACATCATCACATCGGTCGGCTACGGACCTGACGGCGAGAAGCTCGACGCGGTCCTCTGCTCAAACGACTCGACGGCTAACGGCGTTACCAACGCTCTTGTCAATGCGGGTTACACTAAAGACAATTTCCCTATCCTTACTGGGCAAGACTGCGACAAACCTTCAGTCAAAAATATGAATGCTGGCATCCAAGCTATGTCCATATTCAAGGACACCCGTACATTGGCATCCCGCGTCGTCTCCATGATTAACTCCCTTGCCAAGAATACTTCTCCGGAGGTCAATGACACCAAAACGTACAACAACGGTACAGGCGTCATTCCTTCTTACCTCTGCGAACCCATAGTCGTGGAACCGAAAGATATCCAGAAAGCTCTGATTGACAGCGGTTACTATAAACCATCGGATATTCAGTAAGCTGGGAAATCGGGAATCGAGAGCAGGTTTAGTGTCATAAAATTCTGTGGAATAAAAACCTACTCTCCTTTCTCAATTTCCTGTTCTCTCTAAAAAGGATTAGGCATGACGAAAAATCTACTTGAGATGAGGGGTATAACCAAAACATTTTCGGGAGTCCCCGCGCTAAAAAACGTCAACTTTGCCATAAAGAGTGGAGAAATCTATGGCATAGTCGGAGAGAATGGTGCGGGAAAATCAACCTTGATGAACGTTTTGAGCGGCGTCTATCCTTTCGGTGCATATTCAGGCGACATTATCTTTGGTAACGAAAAATGCGAGTTTCATTCCATAAAACAAAGCGAGAAAAAAGGTATCGTTATCATTCACCAAGAGTTAGCGCTCATACCCTACCTTTCCATCGGTGAAAACCTGTTTCTGGGCAATGAACGAGGAAAATACTTTCGCATAGCTTGGGACGAAACTTATGTCGAAGCCGTAAAATTACTGCAAAAAGTCGGACTCACCGAAAATCCCCATACCCTCGTCAAAGACATCGGTGTAGGTAAGCAACAACTCGTGGAGATCGCCAAAGCGCTCGCAAAAAACGTACGCCTGCTCATCCTTGATGAACCGACCGCTAGTCTCAATGAAACCGATTCCGCCCATCTTCTCAACCTTTTACGGGAACTACGGAAATCTGGTGTTACCTCTATTCTCATTTCCCACAAACTCAACGAAGTAGCTTCCGTCGCGAATAAAATCACCGTCATTCGGGATGGCGAAGTTATCACCAGCTTGGACAAGAAAGCCAGCGCCTTCGACGAAGCGACTATCATCAGCGCAATGGTTGGACGCAGTCTCACGGACCGCTTCCCTAAGCGTCATCCAAAAATCGGAAAAATCGCATTTGAAGTGAAAAATTGGAACGTCTATCATCCACTCTATGAAGGACGGCTCGTGTGTAACAAGGTGAACTTCAACGTAAGAAAGGGCGAAGTGGTCGGTCTAAGCGGGCTTATGGGCTCGGGGCGTACGGAACTTGCCATGAGCATCTTTGGGAAAAGTTATGGGACCGATATAAGCGGTCAACTTTTTATCAATGGTGAAGAAGTTCGGTTCAGAACCGTGAAGGATGCCATTGATAAAAAGTTAGCCTATGTTACGGAAGACCGAAAAAGCAATGGACTTATCCTCTCGAACCCTATCAGCAAGAATATAACCCTTGCCAAGATGTCCAAGGTGAGCAAAAACCTCGTCATTGACAATGACCTTGAAATACAGGTTTCTAACGAATACCGCGAAAAACTCAATACGAAAAGCTCAAGCGTCTTGCAAGAAGTTATCAGTCTTTCAGGTGGTAATCAACAAAAAGTGCTTTTAAGCAAATGGATGTTCGCGGACCCGGATATTCTTATCCTCGACGAACCGACTCGCGGGATCGACGTGGGGGCGAAATACGAAATCTATACGATTATTAACCAGCTTGTTTCCGAAGGAAAGAGCGTAGTGATGATTTCGTCCGAAATGCCGGAATTACTTGGTATGGCGGACCGTATCTACGTAATGAGCGAAGGACGCATAATAGCGGAATTATCAAAAAAAGAGGCGTCTCAAGAGAAAATCATGGAATTGATTCTACAATCCTATAAGGAAGGTGCATAATGGCAACTGCGGATATTAAAAATTCACTCAAGAAAAACACCATGTTCATAGTATTAGTGGTGGTAATGCTTTTTTTTCAGGTGGTTATTGTCGCAGCCGATAAAGGCTCGCTCTTCGCGCCTGCAAATATTTCTAATTTGATCAGCCAGAACGCCTACGTAGTAGTGCTTGCTTCTGGTATGTTGCTCTGTATTTTAACTGGTGGAAACATTGATCTATCAGTAGGCTCCATCGTTGCGCTTGTCGGTGCCATAGCGGGAACCCTCATCGTCAATATGCATATCAACATCTATGTGGGTATGTTACTCTGTCTCCTGTGCGGACTCCTTATTGGTGCGTGGCAGGGCTTCTGGATAGCCTATATCCGTATACCGCCTTTTATCGTTACCCTAGCGGGAATGCTACTATGGCGCGGCGTTGCTCTGATCGTGTTGAATGGTCTCACTATCTCGCCGTTTCCGGGAACTTATTTGCGCTATTTCACGAGCTTCTTGCCCATGTCTGACAATAAAACGCTTATTTTTGCGATAACACTCGTCATTGGCATGATTACAACACTAATCTATGTCATTAGCCAAGTCATGGATAGGCTAAAAAAGCAAAGAAAAGGCTATGAAACCGGTTCATCCACTATATTTATTCTCAAACTCGCCATTACATCCGCGGTCGTCCTGTTTTTATTCTTCCTACTCGCCCAAAACAAAGGTATTCCTGTGGCGCTTATCATCATTGCGGTTATCGTGCTTGTCTACAGTTACTTCACCTCAAGCACAGTTCCTGGTCGCTACCTCTATGCTCTCGGTGGCAACGAGAAAGCCGCAAAAATGAGCGGTGTCAACACAAATAAAATGTTATTCTTTGCTTATGCAAATATGGGCTTTCTCTCTGGTGTAGCAGCTCTCATGTGCGTTGCTCGTTTCAACTCAGCCGCACCGTCCGCTGGTACCAATTATGAGCTCGATGCCATTGCTTCGTGTTTCATAGGAGGTGCTTCAGCTTACGGCGGCACAGGTACCATTAGCGGCGCGGTTATCGGTGCCATTTTTATGGGTGTTCTCAACAACGGTATGTCAATCATGGGTATAGACTCAAACTGGCAACGCGCAGTCAAGGGTTTAGTTCTGCTGGCCGCAGTTGTTTTTGACGTAGTGTCTAAAAATCGTAAGAAGAGCGTGTAGTCTTTATTCATCATATAAGAGTTCCCCCATCGTTCAGAGAGAGTATAAGGGAATTATAATAGTACCTACAATACCCTAGAGGTCTGACTTGTTTTATAGAACAGGTCAGACCTCTAGGGCTAAACCATAGCTTTTGTAAGCTGTTGCTTGCGATTCCCTGTGGAATTGTTGATGTTTTTCGTGATACGGCCGTCTCGCAAAACAAAAATCTCATCACAGAGCGGAATGAGATTATCAATATCCGTAGAAAAAACAAGAACCGCACCCCCATGCCTTGTAACAAAATTCAGTCTTTGAATAAGATAAGCGCAAGCTTGGGTATCCAATCCCCAGAAAGGCTCGGACAGCACGAGTAGTCCCGCGTTTTCAGCTAGTTCCCTTTCCAAAACAAACTGCTGAAGCTGCCCTCCTGAGAAAGATCGGGCTGTTTCTTTGGCGGAACGCCTTTCCTTTTCTTTTCCCCATTGTGTTTCTGTATTCTCCATGATAGTGGCTACCCAGTCATTCAAGAAGTTCTTGTCCAGAAAGAAACGGTTTTTCCGATGAGTATGTATGACGAGGTTGTCCCACAGAGATAGGTTCGGCGCAAGACATATGCTCATTCGGTCGGCCGCCAAATATGCACCACCTGCACCCCGAAATGTTCGCGGATTCCCATCCATTTCAACACCATTAAGGTAAATAATCCCTGAATTCCATTTCAAAAAACCGGTGAGAGCCAATTCCAATGTCTCAGTCCCGCTATCCCTGACCCCGGACACACCTGCGATAGAACCGCGGGTAACGTTCATCGTAACATCCCGCAAAAAGGGTAATTCATCATTCCCAGTTATCACAAGATTCCGAACGCAAAGAATCTTTTCCCTCTCTCCCGCCTTCACCTTCCAACCCTCAACTTTCAATTTTTCCCCAAACATTAATTCACTTAACGTTTTTACATTTGATTCCCTTGCACCGAAACTTGCAATGGTTTTACCTCTACGAAGAACAGTAACGCGGTCTGCAACGGAGAGAGTTTCGTCCAGTTTATGGGAGACGAGTGCGATACTCGCTCCGTTTTGTTTGAGTTGTCCGAGGAGCGTAAACAACCTCTCAATTTCGTATGGAGAAAGTACGGCCGTGACTTCGTCAAAGACAAATGCGGAACAACCATGCAGGAGAAGATATATCACCGCAACTGTCTGCCTTTGACTCGCGGTTAGAGAAGAGGAATCTCTATCCAAAGGCAGATGAAATCCCCATGCTTCACAAATAGACTCCACTCGTGCACGAGTCTTCTCTGGAGTGAATAAGAAGCCATCTTCTGCTCCAAACGCGCAAACTGCCCATGTGGGGAATCCATCTGCAATTGAGGGATGTTGTCTCACTATACCAATACCCGCACGGATTGCGTCCGCATAGCCTGAGAAGCACCTCTCCCTGCCGTCAACCACTATGATCCCGCGATCGGCTCTCAAAAAGCCGACAAGTACATGCATAAGCGTGGATTTACCTGCGCCATTCTCACCTAAAACTGCATGTATTTCACCCTTTTGAAGCTCTAGACTCGCTCCGTCAAGAGCTTTAACTCCGTTGGAAAATGTTTTCTCTATGCCGTCTAAGGCTATCATTTCAGAAAATACAGATAATTGTCACAAAACAGCTGTGTCCAAGGCAATTTTTATCATGTTAATAAAGGTATTTTGTCGTTCTTCAGACGTGGTGGTTTGACCGGTGATGACATGGTCGGAAATGGTAAGCAAAGCCAGAGCCTCCCGTCTGTATTTAGCCGCAAGAGTATAGAGTTCCGCGGTCTCCATTTCTATCGCCAGACAGCCGAATTTCGCCCAGATTTTCCAATCGTCCGGGTCCTCGGTGTAAAACATATCTGAAGAAACCACAGTACCGACTTTCGGATCAAAACCTTTCTGAACTGCTATCTCATAAGCCGCTTTGAGCAGGAAAAAAGAAGCCGCAGGCGCGAAGTCTCTATCTCGAAAACGGATGTTGTTTGCCCCGTTGTCCGTTGACGCAGCCGTGGCAATGACTATGTCTCGAACTTTCATTTCAGGCTGAATCGCGCCGGCCGTCCCTATACGGATTGCTCGCTTGACCCCATATTCGCGAAAAAGCTCATTTACGTAAATAGAAATTGACGGAATACCCATGCCGGTTCCTTGAACAGATACGGACTTACCTTTATAGAGTCCCGTATAACCGAATATATTCCGCACGCTCGTGTATTGATACGCATCTTCAAGAAACGTCTCAGCTATAAATTTCGCTCGCAAAGGGTCTCCAGGTAGAAGAATCACATCCGCAATCTCGCCGCTTTTTGCCGTAATGTGTGTTGACATAAAACCTCCAAAGATTCTCTGTTTCTAGCTTTCATAATAGCGAAACTCTTTGAAAGAGTCTAGGTACATATTGAAGACATTTGCTAAATCTATAAATATTTCGCTTGACAAGAGTCGCCCGATAAATCATAATAAGAAATCAATTTTCATGGTAACGCTGTATTGTATGTATGAATTATGGAGACAGAGTTTGGAAAAATGAATGTGGTGAAACGAACAAGATACGAGATTCTGATAAGGAGAATCTGGTGCGGTTACCTTCTAAAGCTCGTCCACGAGAAAAGCTTATGGACAAGGGAGTGAACGCGCTTTCGGACCGGGAACTCCTCGCTATCCTGCTTAACACAGATATAAAAAGCAAAGAGGTTTGGACCATCGCTGGGGACCTGCTTGAACACCTTGATGTAAGAAAAGGTATACCTGACGTTAGAGAACTGGTAAAGATAACAGGACTCGGTGAAGGCAAATCTTGTTCTATTGTGGCAATGCTCGAATTCGGCAGAAGACAGTGGGGTATCGTAGGAATACGTGTACGTCAGCCCAAAGATGTTTTCAACATCATCAAACATTATGCTGATCGCAAACAAGAGCGCTTCATCTGCCTTTCCCTCAATGGCGCGCATGAAGTTCTCGCGGTCCGTGTCGTTACCATAGGACTAGTGAATAAGACCATGGTGCATCCCAGAGAAGTGTTTGCCGATCCAATTCTGGATAGGGCAAGTGCGGTGATAGCGGCACATAACCACCCTTCGGGGCAGCTTGTTCCATCGTCGGAAGATAATGAAATAACTGAGCGGTTGCGGGCTGCGGCAGATGTTCTGGGATTGAACTTTCTTGATCATATCATCTTTTCAGAAACAGCCTATTTCAGTTACCAAAAAGATGGGAGGTTTACGTGAATTCTTTTAAAAAAATTCTCTTTTTTTCACTTCTTTCCTTTTTAAGTACTACTCTTGTAAGTATTGTATTCGCGGACGAAACTGAGAAAATAAGAATGGGTACGGATTTGTCCCTCACTGTGTCCTCGAGACCCGAAGCGAAGTCCACATTAAGCCAGAGTTTCGTCATTCCCTTTTTGCAGGGCCAAAGTCAACTCTCTGCGGATAATAACGTTACAGCTGTTTTAAGGGTGGAATTCTCTCCTATTTCTATCAATGGAGTCGCTGAAATCACATGGACGCCTATTGCCTTCTTCCAACTAGTAACCGGCGGACGAATCGGTTCTGGTTGGAATATCAATCTCTTCGGTGGAGATATCTATGGCATAGGCATTGTACGGAAGAACGGAAGGGGTGTTGTAGTAGATGGAGACGGCTTCGATGGGCTCTTGTGGAGTACAAAGGCAGGGGCGGTACTGCAATTCGATTTTGCCGCGGTTTTTCCCGGAGACTGGAATCATGTCGTGTTCCGTACTTACCACGAGATCAACTACGCAGGCTATTCGGTCGCAAAAGACGGTGAACCATGGTATTTTGAAAATGACGATGGTGAAAACATGAATGGCTGGAACTACTATGGCAATTACTTGCTGGGTTACCAGACGCCTATATTCCTCAATATGGTGGGTTTCTTGGTGGAAACGGGTAATTATCTCTACACGACTGCGAACCGTGAAACATGGGGTGACGAATTGTCTCGATGGACATTTTCCCTCCTGTTTAATTTTACAGTAACGAAGCGGATTAGCATAGCGGCGCTTGCCCAACTTTGGACACGGCGGACTTTCACGACAGAAACAGAAAACAACGCCTTTTATCAAGACCGTGTCGTGTCCGCAGAACCTATTCACCTCGAATTCTACCGCATTGCTGTCATAGCAACCTTTAAGTTAAGGTAATATATGCGAAAAGCAGTTTTTGCAGGCTCTTTTGACCCGCCGACACTAGGACATATTGACATCATCAAAAGAGCCGCAGCTCTTTTTGATGAACTCCTTGTAGTTGCAGCTGAAAATAATCGGAAGAAGTCTCTCTTCTCTCTTGAAGAACGAGTCGAAATGCTCGAAAGATTGACAGAGCTTCTCAAGAATACACACGTTTTTGGATGGGATTCCCTCATGACCGATTTTATGAAGGCGCAAAACGCTCTGATTCTTGTCAGAGGGATGAGAATACAAGCCGATTTTGCCTACGAAGCGGAAATTGCAACAGTTTACAAAAGTATTGACCCACGCATAGAGATCGTTTTTCTCCTATCTGACCCGAAATTTCTCACTGTTCACTCATCAACCGTGAAGGAACTCGCGGCGTTTCACGTGGATGTCTCCTCAATGGTTCCCCCTTTGGTCGTAGAGGCGCTTTCTAAAAAGTTGTTGTGAATATATATTCCCCATCCTTGTGAGGCGGGAAATTGATCGATCCTGCAAAGATTAAAGGCTATGGTCAATTAAGTGGGATAAACCTATAGCCATTTCCGTCAACCTTTACTCTGCCGAGAGCAGGAAAAGAGAGATGCATACCTGCCACTGGTGTATCGTTTCGAGCCGCCCATGCGAGTATTTGCTTGCGAACACCAGCCGCGGCAACAGGATCAGTATCGTATGTGACGGACACATCCGGTAGCGGAAACTGTATATCTTGCACATGCATCAGATCCCCCCAGATGAGCAATTGGTCGACAGAGTCGTTATTCCCAGATTCAATCAGGAAGACCGTATGCCCGGGTGTATGCCCAAACGCGGCGATAGCGTGTATGCCGGGCAGAATCTCGGTGCCACCCGTGTTGAGGCCGCTTGGATTAAAAGTTTCGGTCTTGCCCGCATAAGGTTTCAGTGCGTTTACCGCGCCTTGGTTTATATTGCTAGCAGTCCAGTACTGCATTTCCCGCGCCGAGAGATAGACTTTGGCTTTAGGAAAGAGCGCTTTGCCTTCTCTCGCCAACCCGCCGATGTGGTCCCCGTGAAGATGGGTGAGCAGAACTACATCAACATCCGCAGGACTTATCCTCAGTTTCTTCATACTGTCAAATATAGTCGATCCAAAGCCTGTATCAACCACTATCGTTCTTCCCATGCCTTTGATAAGAAAAGTATTAGTCTCCGCCTTGTACGTTCCACTCGGCAAGTAGCGATTCACATCGTCTTGCCCTGCGCCTATCAAAATGGATGGTACGGACTGTCGGTTGTTCTCAACTAGCATATAAACGTCAAACTGCCCAACCTTATAAGAAAAAATAAGGTCTTCTCCCGTAAGAATGCCGGTGATCGTCGTTCCCATAAGGATACCCCACGTTATATATTTCATAAGAATGCCTCTTTCATTGTGGTAAATTATACGTACCGTCAACGGTTTAGACAAGAGTATCTTTCTAGTTTTGTTTCCACCGCAAATGTAGTCCATTGTCTTCCCCAGAAACAATAGAATCTTTCTCTGATATATGGAAAAATATGATTCAATGTGATAAACTCTAAAATAATGGAGTCGTTTTAAAAAGTTAGTATAATACTTTTCGAGATGACATCCCCATCTTAAGACTTATGGAGGCTTAGAAATGAGTAAATTGAAAAAGGCGATCGCTGTTCTGCTTTATATGGTGCTTACTGCAAGTTGGTCATTGTTTAGTCAGGATTTTGGGCTTGGCGGGCTTGGGGATTTCGTCGGTCAAGGACTCTCTGCGGACGAGGAAGCGGGAATTCGAGCGAGAATGATGCTCATGGAATTGGACGGAGTCATTCCTATGCGTTTCGCTAACGCGCTTGATGGTAAACCCATTGCAGGTGCTGTCGTAGATATTCCCGGAATTGGCAGATTTCAGACCAATGGCCAAGGTATCAGCGCATTTCCTAAACATGCTGACGGCGTTTTCACCATGACTGTTTCCAAGAAGGGCTTTATCACCACACCGATTGATTTTAGTATCCAGCTAGGACGAGTGTTGTTTAACTGGTATTCTCTCTCGCCGGACATGGAGGGAGACTTCCGCTTTATCTTGGATTGGGGTGAAAAACCGGATGACTTGGACCTGCACTTTGAAAAGAGCGGAGTATATCATGTCTCATGGCGGAATATGCATGACTTCTCCAGCGAACTGGTCAAGCTCGACCGTGACGACGTAAAAAGCTATGGTCCTGAAACCATCACTGCCGAAAAAATCAAGAGCTCCGGCAATTACCGGGTTTTCGTACATGACTTTACCAATCGCGGTGCACGTTCTTCTCAGTCGCTTGCAGAATCCGGCGCGACTATCCGAGTTTATAGCCATAATCGGCTTGTCAATACTTTCTCAGTACCCCAAGGCGTAGTCCATACGTGGAATGTCTTCAATATCATTAACGGCCAAGTCGTCCCGGTTCAAACACTCGGAAATTGAACTGGTCATTCACTATTAACAGTACTCGGACTCGTTAAAGATCTGTAAAAGAGAGATAGTAAGATGGTCCGCTGATTATACAGATTTCTGTATCAGGACATGAAATCTGTATAATCAGTAGCGTTTTTAGATTCCTCGAATTATGATAGACGCCTTTCTTAAATCCGCTCCCCTAATATCAACAGGGTTCGCGGGTCCAGTTTTAGTATCAGTGGGTCAGGTGGGTAATAGTCTCTGTCCTTGGAAACGGATAGCTCGATGTGGGAAGCTTTTTGCTCAAGCATGATGACGACTTCAGCGATTTCCTGAAATGGTTTAAGTACCAACGGGATTCTACGCTTGTCAAATGCAGAATCGTTCACCGAACAGCTGTACCAGATGGAAAATTTTGACTCTCTAGCAAAAGACTTGAGCTTGGACAGTCTTTCTTCATCAGCGCGCGAGAAGTCAAAACCGTCAATAATGAGTGCGTCCGCTTTGAAACCACCCTCGACAATCAATGCGCGCAGACTCGCGAGAATCTGGAGACTTGTTGTGCCTTCTTGGTTGAAATTCATCAATACGCGGTTACGCACGATGTTATCCCTGACTTCAGCTGCGTTTTCAAGATTTTTTTTCTGGATGAATTCATCGAAGAGGTCTTCGTACCATGCGAGAACGTGGTCAGTATGTTTATTGAATGATACATGAATCACCCTTTGCCCCTGTAGCAGCTTATAGAGCGCTATCTGTACCAGCACTGAAGTCTTACCTATACCGTTTGGCGCTGCGATCACACCGATTTCTCCGCCTTTCAGCCCTCCATGTATAGAATTTTCAAAAATCTTTATGGGACTGCGCTGAACAAGATCTTCTTTTAACACTTATTTCTCCTTTTGTTCCTATTTTCTCTTTTCCATGAAATCTTTGATGAGTGCATCCGAAATACTTACGGGCGCTTTGCTGTATTTCTCGAACTCCATGGAGAACTCGGCTTTCCCTTGTGTCATACCGCGAAGTGCGGTTGAATAACCGAACATTTCGCTTAACGGTACCTCTGCATCCACACGAGAGAAGGTTCCGTCTTCAGTTGAAGATACGATAACGCCTCGCCTCTGGTTGATTGATGCGAAGATATTACCCTGAAACTCGGTGGGACCCTCGACCGATACCTTCATTATTGGTTCCAGAATACAAGGTTTAGCTTTGTTATAGGCTTCACGAAATGCTCCAATAGAGGCCAACTGGAATGCGATATCCGACGAGTCCACCGGATGGGATTGCCCATCATTGATGAGACACCGTATATTGACCACCGGAAATCCGATAAGCGAACCTTTTTTGACTGCCTCGCGGAATCCTTTATCGCAACTGGGGATGAATTCTGTGGGAATTGCACCGCCTTTGATATTATCTACGAACTCATAATCCCCTTCGGTCCACGGCTCCATATAACCTGCAACTCGACCGTATTGTCCAGAGCCGCCGGTTTGTTTCTTGTGTGTGTAGTTAAATTCTGCGCGTTGGGTAATGGTCTCGCGGTATGCGACCTGAGGTACGCCGGTTTCCACGACGCAGTTGTATTCGCGGAGCATTCGCGTAAGGTAAACGTCCAAATGTAATTCACCCATACCTCTAATGATGGTCTGGTTGGACTCCGGGTCAACGAAAGTCTGGAACGTAGGATCTTCCTTTGTGAAGCGCCCCAGCGCCTTTGCCATCTGGTCCGCTGACTTCTTGTCTTTCGGAGTAATGGCGAGTGATATGACAGGTTCAGGCACGAACATCGACGACATAGTATAATTCAGGTCCCCGCCGCAGAACGTATCGCCCGAAGCGCAGTCAACGCCGAACAGCGCCACAATATCGCCCGGTGCGCCTTCGGTAATATCTTCCATGTTATTAGCATGCATCCGTACGAGCCGTCCGACTTTGAATCTCTTGCGTGAGCGCGTGTTGAGTAATTCGTCGCCTTTTTTTAACTGTCCCTGATAGATGCGGACATAAGTGAGCTGTCCATATTTGCCGTCCTCCAGCTTAAAGCCAAGCGCGACCGTAGGTTTGCCCCCGTCCACAAAAAGTTCGACCTGTTCCTCATTTCGTTCCAGATCGAGCGCAAAATTCCTGACCTCCATAGGATTCGGCAAGTAGTACGTAACTCCATCAAGCAAGGGCTGTACACCCTTGTTCTTGTATGCCGAGCCGAGCATAACCGGCACAAGCTTTTCCTCTAATGTGCCTTTACGAATAGTCATACGGATGAGGTCTTCGGGGATGGGACTTTCTTCCAAAAGCAATTCGGTGAGTTCATCCGAAAATTCTGAAATCACATCAAGCATTTCCTCGCGATATTTTTCTGCGTCCGCCTTGAGGTGCGGGGGGATTTCCGCAACGCGGACGATTTCGCCGTTATCCCCGTCGAAGTACAGAGCCCGCATACAAACTAGGTCTACAACACCTTCAAGTTTATCTTCCAAACCAATGGGAATCTGTATAAGAATCGCGTTGAGTCCCAATTTCTCGCACAGTTGGTTCCTCACTTTGAACGGGTTCGCGCCCGCCCGGTCGCATTTGTTGATAAACGCAATGCGCGGTACGTGATAACGCTTGAGTTGGCGGTCAACCGTGATAGATTGAGACTGCACGCCGCCTACTGCACACAGCACCAGAACCGCTCCATCAAGCACGCGGAGAGACCGCTCGACTTCCATGGTAAAATCTACGTGTCCGGGCGTGTCAATCAGGTTGACGACATGATCCTTCCATTCGACTTGAGTAGCCGCACTCTGTATAGTGATGCCCCGCTCTTTTTCCAGCTCCATCGAGTCCATAGTCGCGCCTGCGCCGTCTTTGCCCCGCACTTCTCGGATAATATGTATCTTATTGCTATAAAACAAAACGCGTTCAGAGAGCGTCGTCTTTCCAGAGTCGATATGCGCACTGATTCCAATATTCCGCATTTTACTGACGTCCATAAAATCTCCTTAAATCATGTTGCTGAGTCGTTAATTTCTCGTATGAACATACACAGCGCAGACGCTCCCTTGATTCACAGAAACGGAAACAAGGCGATGCGAAAGCGGGCGCGTCCCATGAAACGTGAAATTCGCCGACCGTATATAGCGTCGTACAAAGGCGCTCACCCGTAAACGCTTATAAACATTGTTATAATATAGTAAAGTTTGTAATAAATTGCAAGAGGGAGAGAGAAAAAGCGGCTTCTCTTCCGTTTGATTGTACTAATCCCGCGTCCGCAGCCGTCCATATTTTGACGGACCTGGTCTTTGCTATGCAAAGCCTTTGTTCGGGTAGTCAAAGCGTTGAAAGCAGACTCTGCGAAAGTGAACCGACAACTTTCCAACATACGGGGCAGTTTTGGGCGGTCCTCCATCTACGCCATAATGCACGTCGACTGCCCTCCCCTCTTTGAAAAAAAGAAAGATTCATCGAGAATCTCCTTGCAATTTTTGTAGCGCCTCTGTATAATAGACGCATGATGAAACAGAACTGGAAGCGTTCGACAAACTATACACTCGCTGGCTCGGATTGCGCAGGCAATACGAGTGGTTCTACCCCCCCCCCCGTAAATATAGGTACAGATATACACCATATCGCATAGCGCCTCATACAAAAGGCGCGCTCACGCCCGCCCGCTTGAGATGCAATGAGAGGGTGGCGGCAAGCTCTGCGCTGGAACCTATATCATCATGTAAACATTTAAACAAGTTCACAGTA
>JAIRSU010000029.1 GCA_031255285.1 Treponema sp.
TTCTTGAGGTCTCCGCCGAACCCGCCGTCGTAGTAGTAGCCGCGTCCTTGTTTGTATTTGCAGTCCTCGAAGCCCAGCGCCCAGCCAAGTCTCCATAAGATCTGTACCACCGTCCCGGCGGCCGTCGGTGCGCATTTTATCCGTCCCCTGTTGATAGACGCATTGGCGGTCTCCACGCTAAACAAGACTCCGGTAAATCCCGCGCTGTTCAACGCCGCAGTAGCAGCATTCGCCGTCACCGTCACCGAAATCGTTATACTCTTTGTCTGCACCGCCCTGCTGCCGACCTTCATCTTTACCGTCTGTTAATATCTGCCGCCAGCGTCACACTCCGCGCCGTCCCATACAGACAGCCGTCTATCTCTGGCGAGTTTCCGCCAGAATTCTGCCGCCGCGCCATCCACCACTTCGCCCATGTCTTGTACTTGTCTCCGATTTCCTATCGGCATATCTTCCTCCTCTTCCTGTCTATAAAATAAGCGGTAGGTCATCGCTGATCGACAGTCCGGCATCCACCGTCGCGTATCCAGAACATACGTCCTATCCCTCGTTCTCTCAAGGTCTCGTTGCTCTGTTGTAAATCGCTCGTCAGCCGCTCGGCTTCGTCCAGCACACGATAGGTAACTACCATACGTTCCCTCCTGCGTTTGCAAGCTATACACGGTGCCAGACACCGTACCCGTCCCACGCCCCGTACAGTGCGGCACTCTATGGGACTTCTAGTACTACAGTACTATTTCCTTACATCATGCGACATCAAGCACCGTGTCTTATCGGCGTCTGACACCCTTTCAGCCTCAAGGCTTAACCGTTTGCGACGCGAACGGTTAAGCGGGCGGTGTAGCCGCTCCTAATAAACCAGAAGTCTTGGGAAGAAAAACCCGCGGCTCCTACAAATGGAGGAATATTCCTAGGATACAGGAGCGGCGTCACTACCGGTATGGAAGTCTCCGGGCGAGGGAAGAGTTGCACCCGGGACTACGGGAAGCGTGTAAGCCGCAAGAAAGCAGACCGCTTGATGCAGGAAAATGGGCTGAACGCCCAGCGGTAGCGTGTTGAACCGTGAGTTTCACGCTGAAAGTCCCGGGGAGGCTGGGTGCATCTGACGACGATACTTCTTGGAGACGGTGTGCTACAACATCTGGAGACGGTATACTCCAATATCTGGAGACGGTATACTCCAGCATCTGGAGACGGTATACTCCAGCATCTGGAGACGGTGTGCTCCAACATCTGGAGACGGTGTGCTCCAACATCTGGAGACGGTGTGCTCATCTCCTCGCCGCCAACTCTCTCAAACTATTCGTTCATATCGGCGGTGAATATGAGTTCAGAAATCCAGACGCCGCCTATATCTCCTCTCCTCTCTATAGGGGGTATGTTTTCTTCAATAGGTATAGACAATGTTTCAGAATCATGATATAGTAACAAAAAGGCGCTGGTTTTCGAACTGTCAAAACAGGCGCTCTTTCACATTCTTTCAGAGGAGGAAACAGATATGGCGGTTTCTTTAAGCAAGGGGCAGAAGGTAGATCTGACAAAGGGGAATCCAGGTTTATCAAAATTGATCGTGGGTCTCGGATGGGACACCAATAAGTACGACGGAGGTGCAGAGTTCGATCTCGATGCATCGGCATTTTTACTAGATGCAAACGGTAAGGCACGGAATGAGAAGGATTTTGTGTACTACAACAATCTCAAACATGCTTCGGGCAGTGTCTTCAACACGGGTGACAACCGCACTGGCGCAGGAGAAGGCGACGATGAACAAATCAAGGTGGATTTGTCTAAAGTTCCGGCAGACGTGGCGAAAATCGCCTTCACCGTTACGATTCACGAAGCCGAATCGCGCAAACAGAACTTTGGACAGGTGAGTAATGCTTTTATCCGTGTCGTAGATGAACAAAGCAATAAAGAAATGCTTCGTTACGACCTGGGCGAGGATTACTCAATTGAAACCGCGGTCGTAGTGGCTGAACTCTACCGTAATGGAACGGAATGGAAATTCAACGCCATCGGAAGCGGCTTCCAAGGCGGTCTCGGCGCCTTAGTACGAAACTTCGGGCTGTAAAACCAGAGAAGCGCATAAGTATCAGGGAGTCTGAGTGGAAACATTATCCCTGATTTATTCATCATGCGTAAAATATCCCTGTCTCTTTTCTTTAGTCTTTTTCTCAACTCCCTTTTTTTTCTTAGTGCACAAGATTATCCTCTGCTTATCGGTACAAGTGAGGGGCTGGATGGACTGGCATGGGACGGGATGCGCGTCCACTTGTGGCGGGGCGGAAATGTCAGAAAAATTGTTAGAACGGACGACTACCGGGTAATTCTCACCAGCGAAGGCGTGTTTATTTCAGAAGATCTTGTCTCGGACAATATCGGACAAGACTTAAAAGAATGGGAGGCACGAAACGCTGGCTTGCCAGTTAAGACAATTAAGGTGTTTGAAGATGGACGAAAGTCTTTCATAAAAATAACACAGGAAATCAAAGACCTGGAGGCGGACGGCGATACTCTTGTTATTGCTATGAAGGATACTATCTATCTCTCCCATAATCGCGGGCAGACATGGCAGGATCTTGGTACGCCCTATGTCTTGACCAACGGGATAAAGGCGGTTGCAGTTGCCCGTATGCCGGAGCTTGTTGTATTTGTATCCCACAGCATCTATGGGGTGAGTTACCTTCTCCCGAACAAAGGTAAGTGGGTGGAACTAAACACAGGGCTGGAAAAACTCGAAACAACGAACAATCCCGATGAAGTGTCTGATATCGCGGTTGACGCGGAAGATGGACGGGCAACAGTCTACGCGTCTCAATCTTTCCGTGGCAGGCTCTATCAGCTGGACTGGACACGCAAACGTTGGACGCAAATCTGGTCTGACGGTAAAGGGTTCTGCCCTACCGACTCCCTTGATGTGTCGTCAGACAGGGGAAAGGGCGTCTCATTGCGCTTCACAGCGGACGGAGACGTGTTGCAATGGTCCGAGGGAAGTGTCAGTCAGCGGGCCGACATCCGAGATTTCGTTAAAAATATTTACCAAAACTTGAATATTGTCCCAAATTGTCTCCTTATGTCACATTCAGGGCTAACGATAAATCTCTCGGAGCTTTGGATGGTTAACAACGTGATGAATCCACGTCAAGAACTGGCTGTAGGTAAGAAAGGGCTCTACTTGTTGATTGATAAGGCTGTACAGGACGCAGATTTCAAACAATATCTGGACATAATTGACCGCGCGGGGCTTAATTTGGTGGTCATTGATATGAAGGACGATTTCGGCAGGCTCCGATGGCGAACCGACAATCCTGCTCTAACCGCAAAGGGGCGAGTCTTTAATCCAATTGATATTGATGGCTTTCTCTCCGCGATGAAGACGCGCGGAGTCTATACGGTCGCGCGTATTGTGGCTTTCAAAGATCCTGAGTTGGCTCAACAAGATGGCGGTAAATTTGCTGTCTGGGACGCGGAAACAGGTAAGCCTTGGCGAGGGTATTTTGAAACGAAGACCGAAGGCGGTGATGTGAAACGGTCGATCAGTAGTGAACAGTGGGTTGATCCTTATTCAGAGACGGTCTGGGACTATAATACAATGGTTGCCCGTGAACTTCAAGACCGGGGTTTTGATGAAATCCAGTTTGACTACATTCGGTTCCCGACTGATGGGGATAATCTCTATCAAGCACGTTATCGGTGGCGGGATCCTGGTATGGATAAGGATAGTGCTATTCTGTCTTTTTTGCGGCATGTGCGTGCACGAGTTTCTGCACCGATTTCTATCGACATTTATGGGGCTAACGGCTGGTATCGTACGGGTTCGCGCACGGGGCAGGAAGTAGAACTGCTTGCCCCCTACGTTGACGTTATCTGTCCGATGTATTACCCGAGTCACTTTGAACAATTCTTTCTTGCCCAGTCGCCGGCCGAACTACGTCCTTATCGTATCTACTTCATAGGCACGGGACGAAATATGGTGATTGCCCGCCGCCAAGCTGTCATCCGTCCTTGGGCTCAGGCTTTTTACCTGAACGTCTCATACGACCGCAAATTCTACAACCGCGACTATGTACGTCGCCAAGTAGAAGGAGTGAACGATGCGGGTGCACCCGGGTATACATTCTGGAACACATCAGGGCGGTATGAGGATATACTTTGATATGGAAGTTGTAGACAGCATAAATCGTTTTCATTTTTTCATACACAAGGATTGGTGGGAATACCTTTGTTGGTGATAGATTCAAGTCATATTCCTGCCGTCCTAATGGGGTGTTGCGTCTATGATAAATGCCAAGCAGGTTTTTTCAAATTTCCTCCAATTTTTCATTTTCAAGAGATTTGCGGTACCGCGACATTTTTGTTTCGTGATTATGGCTGTCCCGGTCATAATAATGGTACTTCTGTTTCTTAAGCATTTGATATATCTCCGCAAAAACCCGGCGGCGTATCCGGTCCGTGCCTGTCCAGCTTTCTTGTATTCCGACAATCGGTCATACCATTTCCTGAGTTTCCCACTGGCGTTTAAGATATGATTCAGCAGTTGGGTCAACAAGGAAGAAGAAAGCTTCCGCCCTCTCTTGTTGGTCCCCGGATACCGGTGGAAGTATTCGAGTCCGCCGTATGAGCAGTCATGCATAAATACGAGAGAAAATGCTTTGAGTCCTTAAACCTGCTCACTTCAATAATGTCCGCGATGACCACCGTGGCAATAAAGACACCGACCCAAAGGCGGGTATTTACTCCATGGAAATAAAAAAACGATATGCGAGTACAGAAAAAGTTCAATTAAAAAGCGGGAGAACGGAAAGCGCTGATAACGAACCTGAGGGAAGATGAAATGGAAGAGGAGGCATTTCCGGAACCGTATTACAAGAGATGTCCGATAGGAACGAAATACAACCGGTTGAAACAGAAGTTTGAACTTGAGGACTTCAGCGGGTGGGCGGCGGACAATATCAGGCAGGATTTTTACGTGATATGACGGTATCAAATGTGCCGTCTACCGGCCTGCTGACAGTGGAAGCCTCCAGAGGAGAGAGGAACTAGACTGAAGTAAAAGAATAGCCGCTCGTCCGCATCTCTGTAGGTGGATAACGTCATGAGATGTCTGATACTAAGAGGTATCTGGCACCCACTTGGTGCCGAAAGGTAGTGACGGAAAAGCGTCGAAAGTGTACTTGACCTTTATGACTGTGTTGTGCTATTGTATTATAAATATTTTTGATTTTAAGGAAGTTATCTATGAATTTATTGACATCGTTTCTTTTAATGGCAACGCCTGGAGCCGAGGCGACTGGGGGAAATCCCCTCGTTTCATTCGTCCCTTTTATTCTTATCATTGCGATATTCTATTTTCTCATCATAAGACCGCAGAACAAGAAGCAAAAGGAAACCCAGAAGATGCTCGACTCGCTCAAGAAGGGCGACAAAATCGTTACCATCGGTGGTATCCACGGGACGATTCAGAACGTTAAAGACAAGTCCGTCATCGTGAAAATCGACGACAATGTTAAAGTCGAGTTCAGCCGCTCGGCAATCTCCAGCGTCGAAACGCCTACAAAGGATAAGGACGAGAAGGATGCAAAAGAGGTGAAAAAAATCGAGGACAACATGGCAAAGAGTAGTGCGGAATCCGCGCCATCTTCGCCAGAGGCGGAAGCAACGGCATCAGCGGCTAAACCAGATAAAAAGGATGGCGGAGTGGAATAAAATGAGTAAACGTTACAGGTTCTTCATTACTCTGGCGGTTATCGCCATCTGTTTCGTCTTTCTGTTGCCTACCATCCGATGGTACTTCATGACGCCTAAGGAAGATCAGTCTCTTGCACTCGGTTCCCGGGAGCAAATCAAAATTTACGCGGAACAAACTGCATTCGCCGATTTGCAGGGGTTGATTGACGCAGCAAAAGACAACGGCGGTATTCCAGACAAGTTAGCCTTCTTGGTGAAAGAGGCAAAACACATCAATAAGCAAGCGAGAGTGAAAAATCCGGAGAAATGGGACGCAAAAGCCGTTCTCTCCGTATTCTCAAGTAGACAGGAAGCCCTTGATGCTATTGAAGCCAACTATAGCGACCGTATTTTCAGACTCAAAACCTTGCAAAAGAACGCAGTTCAGCTCGGTTTGGACCTGTCCGGCGGTTTAAGCATTGTCTTGCAGGCGGATTTGGATGCGCTCACCGAGCGTATTCGCCAACAGAGTGGGAATGATAACTACACACTGACCGATATGGACCACGAAGACGCGGTGAATCGCGCCCTTGAGGTGCTAAACAGCCGCATTGATAAATTTGGGCTAACCGAGCCGGTTATTAGGCGGCAGGGACAGGACCAAATCTATGTGGAAATCCCCGGCACAGCCGATCCTGAACGTATTAATGACATTATCATGGGCAAAGGAAGCCTCGCATTCCATATGGTAGATCGTGAAGCGTTTGAAGCCTTCAATGCTTACTATCGCACCCATCCTACGGCGACCATTGACAGTGCGACTGGTCAGCTTTTGGTTGAACCATCCGTCATTCCTTTACCTGATGACGTACAGATTCTCGGCGTTTATCAAAAAGACCGCTATGGGCTTGATGAATTTACCGGGTGGACCGCTGTGAAAAAAGAAGTGGGACTTGACGGTAATCATATCAAGAGCGCGGTCGTAGAGCGCAACAATCTTGACGGCAAACCGGAGGTTACATTTATCCTAGATAATGAAGGAGGTGAAATCTTCTATAAATTGACATCCGCAAATGTAGGGAAACCACTCGCCATCGTGCTTGACGAGCGGGTGAAATCTCAAGCTACCATACAATCCGCCATACGCGAATCTGTCCGACTCACAGGCTTTGGGCAAGAAGAGGCGCAGAATATCGCACTCACGCTGCGGACAGCGGCGTTGCCGGTTTCCCTGCGGGTGGTGAGTCAGCAGAGCATCGGTGCAAGCATGGGTGAGGACACTATCCGTCAAGGGCTTTATGCGCTAGTCGGCGGACTCGCCGCGGTTTTGGTGTTCATGCTCGCCTTTTACAAAGGTTCTGGCATCAATGCGGTAGTGGCGCAGATACTTAATATTTACCTGATGTTTAGTGTGCTTTCCGCGTTCAATTTTACCCTCACTCTACCAAGTATCGCGGGTTTTATTTTAACTATTGGTATGGCGGTTGATGCAAACGTCATTATATTCGAGCGCATGAAAGAAGAGCTACGATTGGGCAAGACTCGTAAAGCTGTTGTAGATGCAGGTTTTGACAAGGCATTTTGGGCTATCATGGACTCCAACATCACCACATTTATCGCAGCGTTATTCCTTTCGCAACTCGGCTCTGGTCCCATTCAGGGCTTTGCCGTGAGTTTGGCAATCGGTGTTATATCATCGGTGTTCACCGCTCTCTTCGTTTCTCGCCTCATCTTTGACTTCGGTACAGACGTTCTGGGAAGCAAGAGAGTGTCAGTCAGTTGGAGGTGTCATATAAATGAGATTCAATAACAATTTAACTCTTGCAAGAGCGCAGAGGCGTAAAACCATCGAATTGGGTTTTTTATTGTCAGTTCTGTCCATAAAAGCGGTGTACCCTCTATATCTTTATAAGAGCTTTTTGCGAGACATTAGCGGAGAGATCATATGATAAAGATAATCAAATTTTCACGAGCGTTTCTGCCATGCGCCATATTTTCGATTGCGCTGGTAATCATGGGAATAGTCGGCTATTTTGTGATGGGCGGTTTCAATATGGGCGTTGACTTTCAGGCGGGTTTGATTCAGGAAGTCCAATTTGCGCCTCCCGCGTTCCGCCTTACCTATTCGGGGCGAGGCAATGCAACCATTTCCTTTGACAGGAACAATCTCTATATCATCATTAGCGGCTCCGGCGTAGAGGGCGTTATGCATACATTCCCCTACGCGATATACACAGATGTCGCAACACTGACAGCCGCAGTTTCGCAAATTGACGGCTTACAGGCGTCTACTGGGGATCAGGCGGATGCTGTCAAAACCGCATGGCTCGTGCATAACGCACAAGCGAATCCACAACTAGGTGCAGAATCTTTTGTAGTTCATTATCTGAACACATCGGATACCTCTACTCCTCCTATACCTATTGAAGATGTGCGTGAAAGCCTCTCGGAGCTAGGAACAGTATCGGTGCAAATTTTAGGCAGACCAGAGGACAGACGTTTCATGATCCGTATGCAGGATAGCGACATTTCGGACAAAGGAGAGCAGATTCCCGCAAATAAAATCGTTGACGCATTGGAGAAAAATCTTAACTTGGGTGCGGACGGCGTTGCAGTTACCAACTCTAACTACGTCGGTTCTCGTTTCTCAAAGGATCTCTCTAATCAGGCGGGCATCCTCATGGCATTGACTATGTTGCTTATTCTGATTTACGCCTCAATACGGTTCAAGCCGCAATTTGCTATCGGCGCGGTGCTCGCTATCGCCCACGATGCACTCATTATGGTTACCTTCATCACATGGACGCGCATGGAGTTCAATACCACGTCTATCGCGGCGATTCTGACAATCTTGGGTTATTCCATCAACGATACTATCGTCATTTTTGACCGCATTCGTGAAACGCGCCGTATGTTTCTAGAAGCATCTTTTATTGACGTGCTTAACCGTTCAATTTCCGAAACCTTGAACAGAACTATTATTACAACTCTGACGACCATGCTGGCGGTCGTTTCTCTGTTCATCTTCACATCCGGCTCCATGAAAGACTTTGCGCTCGCCCTGCTTATCGGTATGACGAGTGGTGTTTACTCGACCATCTTCATCGCCTGTGGTTTCGTGAACTTCTGGGATGTCGCCGTTAAAAACAAAGAGAAAAAGGCTCGCAATAGTACGATAAAATTTGCAAAGGCGTAAAAGCGCGGAAGCTACTCCTTTATTTAGCACCGGTATATGCGGATTATTTTGATGTCTGTGTTTATCGGTGTTTTCTTTTTTATTTTATTAATAATTGAAATTTACTACAGAAATCTATTGCCTCTGACAAACCTTTCGTATTATTAAGAGAATTTTTGTTCTTGATAAGAAATGCTGATTTTTCTCAAATTTCTGTATATACAGGAGCAATGATCATACGTATCTTTGCCGATATAAAAGAATCTCTCGAAAAAGAAACTGATAGACAAGAACTATCCGCCTCTTGCCTCTTTGTCCGATAACCTTCATGCTTTTCTCAAAGTCGACCTGCTTCTGTCGCTAAAATCGACAAGGTTGCAAATCAGGCATCCCTATGACTATCGTCCAATATACCTCTGTTCAATGCAGGCAGCTTTATCTAAAGCTAACCACCTCTCCTCATACGACTGTTCACTTCTCATAGCGGGTTATTCTTCTCATTATTGTGTTATTTTTTCGATCTTACCGATAAAGTTGACAAAGATTTGAAAAATTCAACCGTTTGCAAGATAGAGGTCAACTTGTCGCGGAGAATAGATCATAATAAAAAACAGAATCACAGATACCATTTTACAGACAACATTTATAGGAGAGTATCACTAATTAGACAATTTATATCTGATAAAGTAGCTTTCATTATTTCAAGAAAATGTCCTTGAAAGACTATTAACTATCTAGCTGAAGCTATTTTTTGTTAGATGCTTCTGCACTGGTAACTTCCGCTACGGCCATTTCGTCAGCCATCACTGAAGTGGCTTCTTCCTTGGCGAATTTCACCAGTGCTACGACTTGGTCCTCCGAAGACACAAGCCGTACATTATCCCCTATGGGGATATCTTTAATATGTATAGACTGGTTGACCTGCAAACCGGAAATGTCAACCGTGATACGTTCCGGCAGGTCCTTGGGCAGACATTCCACCTCAACTTCGTGAAGGGGCAGTTCTAAAACACCACCTTCCCGCACCCCAATTGGGTTACCATGGACGTGAATATGCACCTTGGTCCTTAATAAAACGCCTTTTTCTACTTCGTAAAAGTCTACATGTAGAATACAATCGTCCGTGATAGTACGCTGAGTGTCTTTCACAAAAGCATCATACGATTTACCATCAACTTCCACCTGAACTATGGAAGTAGCAGAAATATTTTTTGCGCTTGTGGAAAATTGTTGTGCATCAATATCTATAGATAACGTTTGTCCGTTCCGTCCATAAATAACCGCAGGGATACGCCCTCCTCTTCTGAGCCGCCGTGCATCAGCCGACCCCTTATTCATCCGTTTCTTTGCCATTAATATAACATTTGCCATAAAAACTCCTAGTTTCTATTCTATTTTTAAGGAGAAAAATTTACAGGTAAAAAATAATTATCATTATTAGGGAGCCTAATAATAGGCTTTCATACCTCACAATTATGCTTTCTTTTTAGCTTTCTATTATTACTGGGACGACAGGATTCGAACCTGTGCATACCGGAGCCAAAACCCGGTGGCTTACCTCTTGCCTACATCCCATTATAATCGGTATGCAGAGAAATTCTCGCATACCTGTATGTATTTAGTAATTAAATTTCGACTGAGGTATCGTCCACATCGCCGGAGTCGTATTTATCCAATATCTCCTTTTGCAACTCGGCCCGGAATTCAGGATTGATAGGATGCGCTACATCTTTATATTCTCCTGAACTGGTTTTCCGGCTGGGCATTGCAACGAATGCACCACTTTTACCTTCGATGATTTTTACATTATGAACCACAAAACAATCATCAAATGTAACGGTAACATAGGCTTTGAGTTTCCCCTCACCCGCTATTTTGCGGATTCTTATATCTGTCGTTTTCATGACGCTCTCCTCTATATGAAACTAATTCTAGTATATCATAACTATTTTTTAATTGCAAGGGATAAAATGCGCGTGTTAATGATTTTTGCATTTTTTTCTAGCTTCCTGAGTGTTTTTTTTACACACTCCCGCTCCGCGAAATTTTCCATATCTGACTGTCTTTCCCATATCCCGAAACAACACGACCCGGATCCGGACAGTCCACAAAAGTCAGCGGCTTTCAAAACCGTCAACATTGCTTGATATGCACTCGTATGCTCTCCCTTCAACAGGACAGGCAAAAAATCATTGAGAAACCGCCATTCCGAAAGCGGTTTCTCGAACATTTTGATAACTTCTCTCTCTCCGTTAGGTATAGACTGTCCATCAGTTCCCATAACTTCCCGCTTCGCGTCAAGTCGGTGGAATGCCCCTCCAGTCCCGATACCAAAACCCGGGTAGATAATGGATGCAAATAATTCCCGCCGCAGGCGGATAGGACTGACTCGCTCGCCTCTCCCTGTAATAAACGCAGGCGTTCCGTACAAGAAAAAAGGTACGTCACTTCCCAATTCGATAGCAAGATCGATCAGTGCCACCAATGGCAGTCCGGCGTGGGTCATCATATTCAGCGTCCGCAATACGGCCGCCGCATCCGCGGAACCGCCCCCCAGTCCTGCGCCTGTTGGAATCCATTTCTCCACGGAGATGCGAACACCTCCGTCCCAGCCTGTCCTCTCGCGAAAAAGCTCCGTGGCTCTGAAAACCAAATTCTCTGCTATTGGAATCGGATCGTGAGAAACTTTCCAGTCAACCGTTACGTCTACACCCTCACCGTCAAGCTCGAAGGTTAGCTTGTCTCCAAAGGCAAGCGGGATAAATACGCTCTCTATATCATGAAAGCCATCCGGTCTTTTACCCTTTACACGGAGGTGCAAGTTAAGCTTGCAATGCGCCGTTGTCCGTACCATAATTTCAGAATATAACTATAGAAAGAAAAAAAGTCAATCCGCTTAAGATAGTGACCGGTACTATGACTTTTAATCGAAACTTTTTCAAAATGTCCTTAAATTTTTAAGGCTATTCCCCTTGACAAATTTATTTTTTTGTTGTAGAATATATTCTCACTTGCCCTTGTAGCTCAGTCGGCAGAGCATATCCATGGTAAGGATAAGGTCAACGGTTCGATTCCGTTCGAGGGCTTGTCTAGGAGGTAAGGAATGGCAACGAAAAAAACGGCTGTGGAACTTATTGCTCTCCAGTGTATGGAGTGTAAACGGAAGAATTATACTACGAAAAAGAATCGCAGGAATAATCAGGAAAAGTTTGAATTTAAGAAGTACTGTCCGTTTGACCGCAAGCATACTATCCATAAAGAAACAAAAATCAAGTAAGATAGCTTTCGGTAATGTATAGTTGTGCTTTACCGAAGATTTATATGTCTTTACTAGAGTAAACCATTTAGGCCAGTAGCTCTAATGGTAGAGCGTCGGTCTCCAAAACCGAGTGTTGTGGGTTCGAGTCCTACCTGGCCTGTATTTTGTAATGAATGATAGTGAGTAACTCATTGTTTGATAGATTATCGTTAAACTCTCAAACTAAAATACTATTTCTTATAAATTAAAGGATAATTATGGATACCATAAAGAAGAAGAAAGAAAATAAAATCATCTCGTTTGTGAAAGAATCTTACGCTGAACTCAGGAAGGTCGTGTGGCCCAGTCGTGAGGATGCCATAAGTTCAGTGAGGGTTGTCATAGTTTCTACTATTATTATAGCAGTCGCTCTGGGATTCATTGATATTCTGCTCCTCCTCGGTGTGCAAGCGATTTTCTGATTTTGGTCGTTCCGAGAATTTTGTTTCATCGGGACTCGCCGGAGTTTGCGATAAATGTCGTGAATGCTCCGTGTTTTAGATAGGAAAGATATGGCTATAGGCTGGTATGTTCTCCATGTTTACTCAGGTTTTGAGAATAAGATAGAAAAGGCTATTCATATTATGTTATCTACGGGTGAACTTGACGCGAATATTGTGAAAGATGTTAAAGTACCGAATGAGTCTATCGTGGAGATAAAAGATGGGAAAAAATGTACCCAAACGCGGAAGTTTTTGCCCGGTTATATTCTTGTTGAAATGGACCTTCCTGACGAAGATTGGAAAGCGCCTTGTTCGAAAATCAGGCAGATAAATGGTGTGACCGCTTTCGTGGGAACCCCTCCAAATAGGAAACCTCAGCCTCTGTCTGGTGATGAGGCGCGAGTTATCCTCCAAAAAACAGGCGAAATCAGAGGTGAAAAATCGTTGCGTCCCTCATTGTCCTTCAAGCAAGGGGAACAAGTCAAAATTATCGGCGGTCCATTCGAGTCCTTTGTTGGCACCATTGATGAGATCAGTCCGGAAAAGAACAAACTCAAGGTTATGGTCGGTATCTTCGGTAGAAACGCGCCTGTCGAAGTGGATTTTTCACAAGTGGAAAAAGTATAAGGTATAATGGAGGTTGGAGTAGGCAGGTGAAGGTTGTTGACTTTAAACAACGCTCAATAACAACGAATCTACTCTCTATCCCCATCCCTAAAATAAATCTGTAGGAGAAGTTTAATAAACTTCGCTGTCTGGACGGCAAGCTGGGAGAGTGAACTGTCAGGCGCTACTACAAAGGAGAAAACATGGCAAAGAAGAAAGTCGTTGCACAAATTAAATTGCAGTGTCCGGCAGGCAAGGCAACGCCTGCACCTCCGGTTGGTCCGGCTCTCGGTCCTCATGGAGTGAGTGCCGGACAGTTTGTCCAGCAGTTCAACGACAGAACAAAATCGATGGAACCAGGATTGGTTATCCCTGCGGTTATCACAGTCTACGCGGATAAGTCATTCACCTTTATTCTGAAAACACCGCCCGCATCTGTCTTAATTAAGAAGGCGGTGGGTATCGAACATGGATCCAAGGAGCCACACAAGGTCAAAATGGGTAATCTCTCTAGGTCAAAGCTTGAGGAGATTGCTAAACTAAAGCTTCCGGACCTGACGGCAAACGATCTTGGCACAGCGATGAAAATCATTGCTGGTACAGCGCGTTCAATGGGTGTGGAGGTAGAAAGATGAAGCACGGTAAAAAATACCGCGAGGCTGTCAAAAAATATGACAGGGCGGCGATATTCGACCTTCAGCCTGCCTTCGACTTGGTAAAATCTTTGGCTTACGCGAAATTTGATGAAACTATTGACATTTCTATCAAGTTGAACCTGAAAAAGAGTCAGTCCGTACGTGATACGGTGGTTCTACCTCACCAATTCAGGGCTGAAAAGCGTGTTCTGGTATTTTGTAAGCCGGAAAAGGAAGCCGAGGCGAAAGATGCAGGTGCCGCTTTTATTGGCTCGGATGACCTCATCGCTAAAGTGAAAGACGGATGGCTCGACTTTGACGTGGCAGTTGCTACACCGGATATGATGAAAGATGTGGGCAAACTTGGCATGATGCTGGGCAGACGTGGGCTTATGCCTAACCCAAAAACTGGTACCGTTACCTTTGACCTCAAGGGAGCATTATCCGAACTCCACAAGGGACGCACAGAATTTCGTGCTGATAGAACTGGTGTGGTGCACCTAGCAATCGGTAAACTGTCCATGGACAGCGCGAAACTCGTAGAAAACGCGAAAACTGTTGTCACGGAGGTCAAACGCAAGAAACCAGCTGACGCAAAGGGCGACTTTGTTTTCAGCATTTCAGTGGCATCCACTATGGGACCGGGCATCTGGGTCGCGGTGAAAGACGAATAGGGAGTTGGAGTCAGTTTTTGTTACAGTATTGCTAACGAAAACTTGCTACTCCCTAGTTTTCTTAACAAAAGGAGAAATAATGGCAATTTTGGCAAAAAAAGAACAAGAATACAAGATTAAGGCGATAAATGAGTTAAAAGAAGTGTTTGAATCCGCATCAGACTTCATCTTTGTTGATTATCGCGGGTTGACAGTAGAGCAAATCACGAATTTGCGATGCCAGTTGCAACCGAAAAATGCAGTGTTCAAAGTCGTGAAAAATAATTTCGCTCGCATCGCCTTTGAGAGGCTTTCTACGCCGGATGTATCAGCTCACTTGCTGGGACCCACGGCTGTGACTATCGCTCCACAGAATTCAAATGAGGTGGCAAAAGTGTTGTTTGACTTTATGAAGTCAGTACCTCATCTCAAAATAAAAGGTGGCTTGGTCAGTAATACGGTTTATATGGAAAAACAAGTCGAGGCATTTTCTAAACTCCCCGGTAAATTACAGCTTATTTCTATGCTTATGTCCTGTATGAACGGATCCGTCCGCAATCTTGCCGGTGCGTTGAATGACATCAATGCTCGTCTTGTCCGTACGATCAAAGCGGTGGCGGATAAAAAGTTGCAGGTTGCAAAATAGGGGGATAGAGATAGATTACTGTTAGCAAACAAAGCTTATTTTTAAGCAATGTTCAGTAGCAAAAATTTATTTCCTGCCCCCAACAACCCCTTGTCAGACTTTGTATAACTGTCCTCTGTCAAGGGGAAAAAGCCCTCGTATGAGGGAGAATCTTATTTTTAAGGAGAAGATAATGGCAGTTAGTATTGACGAGATTTTGGAGACGATTTCTTCCATGACCGTTCTAGAAGTTTCAGAGCTGGTTAAGAAAATGGAGGAAAAGTTTGGTGTTTCCGCGGCGGCCCCGGTGGTAGCTGCGGCGGTTGCAGGTCCCTCATCGGCTACAGAACCTGTTGAGGAAAAGACGGAATTCAATGTTATTCTTAAAGCATTTGAGGCGGACAAGAAGATAGCCGTCATCAAAGAAGTCCGTTCTGTCACCGGTTTAGGGTTGAAGGAAGCCAAAGACTTGGTGGAAGGCGCACCGAAAACGCTTAAAGAGGGCATATCCAAAGAGGACGCTGAAAAAATCAAGAAATCTGTTACTGAAGCTGGTGGAACAGTGGAAATTCAGTAGTTGGGGAGTTGGGGTTTTAGGACGTAAAGAGCGAGGGGTAGGTTGACAAGCAGAGCTTGTTTTTCCAAGTAATTATTCTGTAACAAAAACCCGCTTTCAATTTCCTAAAACCCTGATCCCTTTTTTTAAAAAATTACAAATGGATAAACGTAGCGGGGAGGGAACCATGGATAGAAGAGATAGAGAAAGAGTTCTTATTGGAAAAGATATTCAAAATGGAATTGACCTGAAAGATGTGATGAAGATGCCGGACTTGATTGATATTCAGCTTTGTTCCTATGAGCGATTCCTACAAAGGGAGCGGCTGAAGCGTGGTGAAAAACTGGAGAATCAAGGGCTTGAAGAAGCCTTCCGTGCAACATTTCCTATTGTGAGTCAAAACGAAGAGACAGTTCTTGAATATGAATACTATAGTCTTGATGAAGAAGGAGTCAAATTTAACGAACAGGAATGCCGCCAAAAAGGACTCACTTACGCTATTCCTCTCAAGGCACGTGTAAATCTCATCTTTCAGCAGACTGGTGAAATTCGACAGAAAGACATCTACATGGGAGACATCCCTATTATGACAGAACAGGGGACCTTTATCATCAATGGCGCGGAACGCGTTGTTGTGAGTCAAATTCATCGCTCGCCCGGCGTTATATTCAATCATGAAAAAGGTGTATTCTCCTCGCGTATCATCCCCTATCGTGGCTCATGGCTTGAATTTGAAGTTGACCAGAAAAAGGAGATGATTTACGCTAAAATAGACCGTAAGAAACGTATACTCGGTACTATATTCCTCCGTGCCTTGGGCTATGGTTCCCGCGAAGAAATTATCAAGAGTTTCTATAAGACCGTGCTCTTCGAAATAAGAGATGATGAGGAAACCAGGGTGAGTATCTCCGGTAAGTCGCTTGCCGCGCCTGTCTGGGTCAGTACAGATGAAAACGACGAAGCCTCGGTCGAAGGCAGAAAAAAACTCTATAAAGCCGGCGAAAAGATGCATCCACACAATGTGGACAAGCTTTTGGCGTACAATATTCAAGCAGTGGAAGTAATAGACTTTGATGCAAAGGATTCTCTCAATTCTTCTATGATTCTGAACTGTTTTGAGCGAGAGGAAATCAAATATCCGGAAGACGATCCGACAAAAGACGAACCGACAAAGGAAACAGCTATCAGTACGGTTTACAGTGTGCTGATGCCGGGGGATTCGATCACTGTGGAAGCCGCAGAGAAAGATCTTATGACTATCTTTTTCACAGTGCGACGCTACGATCTTGGCAAGGTAGGACGCTATAAGCTTAACAAGAAATTCAACCTCAAAATGCCAATGGATACCTTCACATTGACCAGAGAGGATATCATCGCCACGATGAAGTTCCTCATTAAGGTCTATATTGGAGAGGAAAATATAGACGACATTGACCATATGGGCAATCGACGCGTACGCTCTGTAGGCGAGCTTATGACCGTCGAAATGAAGACCGCCTTTACGCGTGTGGAGAGAATAGCCAAAGAGCGTATGAACCTTAAGGAAATAGAAACTATTAAGCCTCAGGATCTTATCTCCATTAAGCCTATCGTCGCGACAATTAAGGAATTTTTCGGCTCAAGCCAATTATCGCAATTTATGGATCAAGTGAATCCACTCGCAGAACTCACCCACAAACGTAGGTTGAACGCACTCGGTCCTGGCGGTTTGAACCGTGACCGCGCTGGTTTTGATGTGCGGGATGTGCATTATACGCATTACGGCAGAATGTGTCCAATTGAGACTCCTGAAGGTCCGAATATTGGGTTGATTGTATCTTTGGCAAACTATACTCGTGTCAATGACTACGGTTTTCTAGAGTCGCCTTACCGTAGAGTGGTGAATGGCATCGTCACCAAAGATATCGACTATCTTTCCGCAATGGAAGAAGACCGCTATTTCATCGCACAGGCTTCGGCGAAGCTCAATCCGGATGATTCCTTCGTGGACCATCAAATTTCGTGTAGGCGTCAGGGTGATTACACGAGCAGAAGTCCCAACGAAATCGAATATATGGACGTTTCTCCTCGACAAATCATTTCAGTGTCTACATCTCTCATCCCGTTTTTAGAACATGACGATGCCAATCGTGCACTCATGGGTTCCAATATGCAGAGGCAGGCCGTGCCGCTTGTGTTCCCGGAAGCGCCTCGTGTGGGTACCGGTATGGAAGGTAAGTGCGCCTACGACTCCGGTGTGCTTATTAAGGCACGCCGGGACGGTGTGGTCATCTATGTGGCATGCAGTCAAATCATTATCCAGCCGGACGACCAGCAAACCAAAGCGCCAGAAACGGACGAGCGTGGATTTGATGTCTATAATTTACTGAAATACCAGCGGACCAATCAAGACACATGCTACAATCACCGCCCTATCGTGAAACTTGGATCCCGTGTAAGCGCTGGACAGATAATTGCAGACGGTCCTGCAACCCAGAATGGGGAGCTTGCCTTGGGACGTAATCTGCTCGTAGGGTTTATGCCTTGGAATGGGTACAATTATGAAGACTCCATCCTCATCTCACAGAGAGTTGTAAAGGAGGATATGTTTACGTCCGTCCACATAAAAGAATTTGCGATAGAGGTACGAGAGACGAAACTTGGTTCTGAAAGACTCACGCATGATATACCAAACATGAGCGAGAAGAGTCTTGATAGCCTTGATGCCGAAGGCATCATCATCGTGGGCGCAAAAGCGCGATCTGGCGACATCTTAGTTGGTAAAGTTACGCCTAAGAGCGAAACTGAAACCACGCCGGAGTTCAAGCTGTTGAACTCTATTTTTGGTGAAAAGGCAAAGGACGTACGAGATACGTCTTTGCGTGTGCCGCACGGTATAGATGGTACTGTGATTGAGATTCAGCGACTAAGCAGAGCTAAAGGTGACGACCTAAATCCAGGTGTCAATGAAATCGTCAAGGTACTGATTGCTACAAAACGTAAGCTCCGCGAAGGCGATAAGATGGCAGGACGACACGGTAACAAGGGGGTGGTTGCCCGCATTCTACCGGAAGAGGATATGCCTTATATGGACGATGGTACGCCGCTTGATCTGTGCCTTACACCACTTGGCGTTCCTTCTCGTATGAACATCGGTCAGCTTTTAGAAACAGAGCTGGGCTGGGCGGGTATCAAACTAAATGAATGGTATGCTACGCCAGTATTCCAATCCCCCACGACTGATCAGATAGCTGAAAAGTTGAAAGAGGCCGGTATATGCAATATAGACGAGCATCTCCGTACCAAGACTTATCTGCATGATGGGCGTACCGGTGAGTATTTTGTTAATCCGATTTTCTGCGGGGTTATCTACTTCTTGAAATTGCACCACCTCGTAGACGACAAGATGCATGCACGTTCCACCGGTCCCTACTCTCTGGTAACTCAACAACCATTGGGCGGGAAGGCGCAATTTGGCGGGCAGAGACTCGGCGAAATGGAAGTGTGGGCCCTTGAAGCTTATGGTGCAGCAAATACATTACAGGAACTGCTCACCATTAAGTCAGACGATATGACAGGACGCTCCAAGGTCTATGAGGCGATTGTAAAAGGTGAGCCATCCACGACCGCAGGTGTTCCTGAATCGTTCAACGTGCTGGTACAAGAGCTTCGCGGGCTTGCTATGGATTTAACCATATTCGACGATCATGATAAACAAATCGCCCTCACAGAACGTGACGAGGAGATGATTGAAAAAGCGGGAAGTAATTTCTAATTTTTGGAAAGTATGAGTTAGGGCGCGGAGTATTATTACTAAATATCGCTTGAAAGGAACAAGCTTTGTTTTCTAACAAAAAGCTATTCCCTATATCCCGACTTCCAACCCCCATAAAAACTACTCAAAACAATCGGTTCATTGTTATAGAATGAACGACGAGGAGAAAAGATGAGAGATATACAAGACTTCAATTCGATACAAATACAGTTAGCTTCGCCCGAAAAAATTCGGGCGTGGTCTTACGGAGAAGTAAAGAAACCGGAAACTATCAACTACCGAACTCTACGCCCGGAAAAAGATGGATTATTCTGTGAACGAATCTTCGGCACCACGAAGGAATGGGAGTGTTACTGCGGAAAATTCAAATCTATCCGTTATAAGGGCGTGATTTGTGATAGATGTGGTGTGGAAGTAACTCATTTCAAAGTAAGGCGTGAGCGCATGGGGCACATCGAGCTTGCCGCGCCTGTTTCGCATATATGGTATTATCGGTCCGTGCCAAGTAGGATGGGACTCCTCCTTGATATGACAATGTCTAATCTACGGTCCGTGCTTTACTACGAGAAATATGTGGTGATTGAGCCGGGCGATACGGAACTCAAGAAGATGCAGGTCCTCTCCGAGGAAGAATACACAGACGCGCAGGAACGTTACAGTGGCGGTTTTACCGCGAGTATGGGGGCGGATGCTGTCAAAACCTTGCTCGAAAACTTGGACCTCAACGCAATGGCAGTGGAACTTCGTGAAAAAATGATAGAAAAAGGGGTGAAATCCGATAAACGTCTGCTAAAACGTATAGAGATTGTCGAGAATTTTCGCGGGTCCAATAATAAGCCTGAGTGGATGATTCTAGATGTTATCCCCGTGATACCACCAGAACTTCGTCCTATGGTGCAGCTCGAAGGTGGTAGATTCGCCACCAGTGACCTGAACGACCTCTACCGGCGTGTCATCAATCGTAACAACCGTCTTCGCAAACTCCAAGCTATGAGTGCGCCGGAAATCATTATCCGTAACGAAAAACGGATGCTTCAGGAGGCCGTTGATGCACTTTTTGACAATTCCAAAAAGAAGCGTGTGGTAAGAGGCGCAAGTAACCGACCCCTTAAATCCATTTCCGATATGCTTAAAGGCAAACAGGGGCGTTTTCGCCAGAATCTACTCGGCAAGCGCGTTGACTATTCAGGGCGCTCGGTCATCACGGTCGGTCCCGATCTGAAAATGTGGCAGTGTGGACTTCCTGTCAAAATGGCGCTGGAGCTTTTCAAACCTTTCATAATGAAGCGTCTCGTCGATAAAGGCGTTGTCTACAATATAAAGAAGGCGAAATTACTTGTGGAACAAGAAACCCCTGAGGTTTTTGCTGTTTTAGATGATGTGGTGAGGGAGCATCCTGTTCTGTTGAATCGTGCACCGACCTTGCACCGACTCGGTATTCAGGCGTTTGAACCGGTGCTTGTCGAAGGCAAGGCTATTCGTCTGAATCCGCTCGTATGTCATGCCTTTAACGCAGACTTTGATGGGGATCAGATGGCCATCCATGTGCCGCTCACTCAAGCCGCACAAATGGAATGTTGGACCCTGATGCTGTCGGTCCGTAACCTGCTCGACCCTGCGAATGGTAAGACCATCGTTTATCCTTCACAGGATATGGTTTTAGGATGCAACTTCCTCACCCGCCCCAAACCTAAATATGAGGACAAGGTGAAACAGGCGAAGGGGCAGGGGCGCTATTATTCCAGCTACGAGGAAGTCCTTATGTCCATTGATGCTAAGACGCTTGATTGGGAAGCTCTAATTTTCGCCCACCCGACTAAATTGCCAGTCTGGGAGGGAATCGGTAAAGAAGCGGTAAACAAGAAAGGCGAGACGATTTCTGAATGTGATTACATTGAGACGACCCCTGGACGACTCGCATTCAACGAGGAGATGCCGGCAGATATTCCCTTCATCAACTATGAACTGAAAGATAAAGAGCTTCGCTCTTTGATTGAAAAGATATTTGAGACTAAAGGTCCGTGGATAACTGTGCTTATGGTTGACGCAATTAAAGCCACGGGTTACAAATATGCCACGCTTTTTGGTGCGACCATAGGCATTGATGATATAGTCGTCCCTAATGAAAAGTCTGATATGCTTGACAAGGCAAACATGGAAGTCGAAGCTATACAGAAACAGTACGAACAAGGTGTCATCACCAGTCAGGAACGCTACGATCGTGTGATTGATGTCTGGAATAAGTGCAACGAAGATCTGACGTCAATCGTAATGAAGACTCTAGAGGCGGATAAAAACGGTTTTAATTCGATTCATATGATGGCGAACTCTGGTGCGCGTGGTAGTAAGACGCAAATCCGTCAGCTCGCTGGTATGCGTGGGCTTTTGTCGAAACCGAATCAAGAAATTATCGAATTACCAGTACGTGCTAACTTCAAAGAAGGGTTATCGGTTATCGAGTTCTTCATCTCCACGAACGGTGCGCGCAAAGGCTTAACTGATACGGCTTTGAAAACCTCTGAAGCAGGGTACCTGACGCGCCGTCTGGTTGACATCGCGCAAGACGTGGTGGTGAACGAGGAAGATTGTGGTACCATTAACGGTATCGCCTACACTGCAATTAAGGATGGGGAGGAAATCGTCGAGTCCTTGCATGATCGCATTGTGGGGCGCTATACGTCGGAGCGAGTCAAGCATCCGATTACCGGGGAAATCATCGTTGACATAAATGAAGAAATCACCGAAGACCTTACGAAGAAAATAGATGAAGCTGGCGTGGAGGCAGTGTCTATCAGGACAGTTTTGACATGTGAAGCTCACCATGGAGTTTGTCAAAAATGTTATGGCAGGAATCTCGCTACGAACCGTCACGTGAACATCGGCGAGGCGGTTGGTACCATAGCAGCCCAGTCTATCGGTCAACCCGGTACCCAGCTCACAATGCGGACATTCCACATCGGTGGCGCGGCTTCCACGAAGGGTGAAGACAATCGTGTCTATCTCAAGTACAAGGTCTACGTCAAGGACATCTCCGGTAATCATGTGGAGATTAAGGATGGGCATTGGCTTTTCACCCGTAAAGGACAGGCCATTGTTAACAAGGTTATGGGTGAATTTAAACTGGAAAAGGGGGACGAGATCCTTGTTCAAGACAATCAACGGGTCTATCGTGGGCTTCCTGTGATTCGACGAGGTGGAAAAGAGATTTCTGCACCTGAAAATGCTTATGCACTGAAAATAGGGGGAATTCTTTACCTGATTGGACAAGAACAGAAACTCGAAATCCGTAATGGTTCAGATGTCGGTGTAAAGAAAGGTGATATCGTTCCGTCGGAGAAACCTATCGCTGTTTTTGACCCGTTCTCGGATCCGATTATCGCCGAAGAAGCTGGGATAGTACATTACAAGGATATCATAGATGGCACGACTATGAAGATAGAATTCGATGAAAATGGTAATTCTGAAAAACGTATCACAGATTTGCAATTGGAAAACAAACAGCCGAGTATTGTCATAACAGATACAGAAGGTAGGGAGCTCGTCTCCTACTTCCTACCCGGCGGTGCTATTATTAACGTGGATGAAGACGATTACATCGAAGCCGGACGTACCATCGCCAGGACTTTGAAAGAATCAGCAAAGGCGAGTGATATCACGAGTGGACTCCCCCGTGTGAGTGAGCTTTTTGAGGCCCGCAAACCGAAAAACCCGTCTGTACTTGCTCAAGTGTCTGGAACCGTACATTTTAGAGGTACCGTTAAAGGGAAGCGTATGATTGACATCGAAGACGATTTTGGTAAAACGTGTAAGCATCTCATTCCAGTTATCAAACGACTGCTTGTGAGGGATGGAGATACGGTTGAAGCGGGTGAACCACTCTGCGTCGGCTCCGCAGATCCTCACGAAGTTCTCTATATCATGGGTGAGGGCTATTTACATCGCTATCTGATGGATGAAATCCAACAGGTTTATCGACTACAGGGTGTTACCATCAACGACAAACATATCGGCGTCATCGTCCGCCAGATGATGCGCAAGGTCTCTATCTACGAAGTCGGGGACACACGGTTTATCTATGGACAGCTCGTTGATAAGTACAAATTTCACGAGGAGAACGATCACGTCATCAGCGAGGGTGGTCAACCAGCTGTTGCCCGGCCGGTGTTCCAAGGTATTACTCGCGCCAGTCTCAACATCGACTCGTTTCTTTCCGCCGCGAGCTTCCAGGAAACTACCCGCGTTCTTACCAACGCGGCCATTGCTGGTTCTACAGATACCTTGCGCGGTTTAAAAGAAAATATTATCATCGGCCATCCGATTCCAGCCGGTACAGGCATGAAACGCTATCGGGATGTGAAACTCTTCGGACAAGAAAATCAGGACTTGGACGCGGAAATGGCGGAGATTCTCGAAAGAAGACGACTTGAGCAGGTCATTGAAATAGATGGCCCGCTGGATTTGACTTACGACGATGATGATGATGGGTTTGATGACGATTTTCCACTTGAAATAGATGATGTTATTGATGACGAATCCGAAGATGACGAAAATGATGAATAAAGAAGGGTGGAATTTTCCTTCCAAAAAGGTGCTTACTGCGAGAAATGCCAGCCGCTCGTTGTTTTTTCTGAAGTCAAGTAGTATTACAATGAGTATTTGCAATCTCGTGGCTCGTGGATTATAATTCACAGATTAAGGAGGAATAATGTCAGACATAGCATTTGATATAGTGAAGGCTTATGGGGCGATCTCCGAAGAAAAAAGCGGATGGAGAAAAGAAATTAATTTGGTATCGTGGAATAATCGCGCTCCTAAATTTGATATTCGTGATTGGGACCCATATCATGAAAAAATGGGAAAGGGCATTACACTCTCGCGAGAAGAAGCTGAAAAACTAGTGGAACTGCTCACTGTTGCATTGTCTGAGGGAAAGTGACTGCTCTGCTTTTTAAAATATTTTACCGGATCCTTGTGTAAAATTGGGTAATGTTCCAAGTAAAGATCAAGACATCTGAAGAAGAACGCTCGTAATACGCATAGTTGCCATTGGTATAACTAGATTTAATGCTTTTTGTCGTGGTAAAAACTCCATATTTCATCCATTTCAATACGATCGACATTTATCTCTAATTCCCGAGCTGTCGCCTATATTCCGGTACCATCAATCGCCTGTTTGATTATGTCCTTCTTTACAATTAGGCTTGTAGCCATTATAGCTGTATTTCGTGCAAAATGTTTTATGAAAACATGACGGATTATTGTAGGTATACCACTTTTTATCGTTTGACGTGCCATAGGATCTGGCATCCTCACTTCCGTAAAACGGACATTTCAATGCCACCACCATAAATTCTCTCTCACGAAGTTTTTGGTATAGTATATCCATATTTACAACAAGTGAAAAAGCCAGTGAAGACTGGGTTTGTAGGACGATATACTAGGTAGATTGTTCGGAAGCCTATACCGCCGTCTGCATCAACAATCTGATTTATTAGACGAACCAGATACTGTCAGTATCTGACGCCGATGCCCCTTTCCTCTTTCCTTTCGCTTTCTTCTTTCCTTTCGGTGCCAGACACTGACTTTGTCTGTTTTAGGACTTCTCACGAGGCGTGGTAAGCAAGAGTGTCTGTCACCGTCTTGACGGTTACGCTTACACTTTCACGGTGTCAGACACAGGCTACGCCCGTTTTATGAGATGCGCATCTCGTGGTTACGACTTCAGCATCTCTCGGTTACGACTTCAGCATCTCTCGGTTATGACTTCAGCATCTCTCGGTTATGACTTCAGCATCTCTCGGTTACGACTCCCGCATCTCGTGGTTACGACTCCCGCATCTCTAGGTTACGACTTCAGCAT
>JAIRSU010000067.1 GCA_031255285.1 Treponema sp.
AAACACTTATTACACGGACGCCTCGCCAGCTTTCTCGCGACTTGATTGCTTCGCCCCTACGGGGCTCGCAATGACGACCCGCGCTGGATTGTTTCGCCCTTCAGGGGCTCGCAATGACGGACGCGCCGGACGCCTCGCCAGCCAGTATTGGCCGCTGTTTGGCAGGAACAGGCCGCAGTCAGCCGCGCAAGGGATTGGAGGGGCGCGAAGCAGACGGCGCGTAGCGACCGACGGCCGGAGCGATAGCGGAGCCCCGGAAAGCCCGGTCGCCGCACGGGAAAGATACTCGGCGCGGGATCCGGGAGGAAGCGTCAGCGTGAACGGCAGGCGGGTCAGCAGTTTCGTCCGCGTCAGCAGGGACTCGTCTGTTATCTCCTTGTCGTCCCAGGCGAAGCACAGCAGGCAGCCGTCGCATCCGTAGGGAATGGCGCGGCTCTCCAGCGTCGTCTCATCGCTGATCCAGAGCTTCGCCTGATAGCCGCCGAGGGCGCGGACGTCCACGATGACAACGCGGGTCGCGGGGTCGCCGATAGGGGCGCGCTGGGTATCCTTGTCGCGCACGCCCATAGCAGCGCGGTCCTCGTTGGCAACCGGAGGGAACATGAGGCGCTGGGCGATGAAGGGACGCGCGACCGTGGCCACGGCTTTACGCGCATCGTTTTTCGCCTCCGTATCCACGGAGGTGTGGGGACCGAATGTCTTTTGGAAGGACAGCGGCGTATTCGAATAACGCCCCGTATGAAGTCGTAAAACAGACGAAGTCTGCGAAGTCTGTGTCTGGCACCGAAGCAATTCCCGTAACAACTCCGTATTGTGGGTACCGAAGTGTCTGGCACCGAAGCAATTCCCGTGACAACTCCGTATTGTGGGTATGAGAAAGCGCCGCGTACTCCTCGAAGGAGCGACGTATCATGTTACGTCAAAAATAGACCATGACGACATGTGTCTTCTTGAACCGCAATTCAATATGTTATTCCTCTCCTTTGTTAAGAGAGCGAAGCGGAAGTTCCATTTCCAGTTATGGGATTTCTGCGTCATGGGAAATCACATCCATTTCTTGATAAAGCCGGGGAAAGACGGCAATCTATCCGAGATAATGCAGTGGATAAAGTGTAATTTTGCCAAAGCGTGGAACAAAGCGCATGGACGCAAGGGGCATGTGTGGGGAGAACGCTTCTATTCACGGATAATCAATGGGATAACGGACTTCTTGCGGGTACGGGAGTACATAGCGGACAATCCGGTGAAGGCTGGACTTGTGGAACGAGCCGTGGAGTGGATATTCGGGAGCCTATACCACCGTCTGTATCGGCAATCTGATTTATTAGACGAGCCTGATATCGTCGGTGTCTGACACCGATACCATGAGATGCGCAAGTCACAAAACAGACGATGTGTGGTGTCAGACACTTTCTTGGTGTCAGACTCTAACGCATAGCCCTATTGCAGGAGAGGGTGAAACATGGTATAAAGAGCGAGGAGGATTATAGATGAAAAAAACAATAGGCGTAAGCATCAAGGCGTTCTTAGCGACTGCTATACTAGCTACACTCTGCCTCGCGGCTTGCGAAGTCGGCGTAACAGATACCGAGGTCTATTATGCGGACTCGGTATGGACTGATTTCAAAGGACAATGGCTGTTTACTGGGTCATGGGGAACTGATGGTTATACCATTGGAGATACGGCGCTGTCCTATGACGACGGCGGGGATTTGGGGGAATATGACTCGGATTTTACCGCAGACGTTGTTCATTACTATAAATTCGTCGTATTCAACGTGGAAACCTCGGCGGATAGCGCCGCAACCAGCGTCAAAGATGGTTCAGGCGTATTCATCATCAAGCTGTCAACCGGCGCAAACGCAGGCAAATACACCGCGGTCTATTTCCGCAACTTCAACGCCGCGGCCAAGAGTATGGACATGGCGACCGCGTACTTTGACCAACAATTCCCCTATTGCTTTGAGACGGAAGAAGCGGCGGTCCGCGGTTTCGCGTCCCTTGCCGCTATGAATAAATACGTCTCAACCTGGGGCGGACCGTATACAAGCCAATAATGCAAATGCGGCGCCGGCTTTACGCATGCTTGCCAATCAGCCCGGGAACGGTCTATGCTGATGTATAAAGAAAGTATAGCTATTGATGGAGCCCTGTCCTTACTGCTCATCTTTACGGCGACTGTTTGCGCACAATCGTTCTTTACGCCGCAGCTTGGGGCTCAAGAATTGCAAGACGAAGGGGTAACAGTCGAGACGGCTCCCGTTCCAGAGCCGTCTGTGGAAAGAATCGTCTCAAAAGAAACTATAGAGAAAAGCGTATCCAGGGATCTGGCAGAACTCTTACAAGACGCGCTTAATTTGGGGACATTGAGTTACGGGGGCTATGGAAACACGGCAAGCATCAATCTGCGGGGTTTCGACGCTCAACGGATAGCCTTTCTCATAGACGGCGTATTGGCCAATTCGCCGGTAACAGGCGGTTTTGACTTTGCCGCCGTCGCGCCTGAATCAATAGAAAGCATTACCGTTGTTGAAGGCGGCTCCGATAGTACGTTCAATACATCGGGTGCTCTGGGCGGAGTCGTCAATATCGTTACGGCAAAGAAACAGGCGCCGGGCTTACGTCTGAGTGGCTCACTCTCCAACACCTCCTACCTGCCGGTCCGGTTTATGGACGAAGACGGCGAATCCGCGCCTCGTCAATGGGCAGACCTCGCAGACGCTCAACGCATCGCCCTATCCTTGGGATACGGTGTGGGGGAACACTCCTTCTCGGGAAGCCTTTTCGCAAACCGCGCGGGTAATCATTTCCCTTTCCGAGACGGCAACAATATCGTCCGCCGTAAGTCCGGTAGTGAAGTCTGGGATACCGGCATAACCGCTTCTTATACCCGTGACTTGCCTTACTCTGCCGCGCTCACCTTGAAAACAAACGCTTACTTTGCTCATAAGAATATACCACGCTCCGGCTATTCGCCTGATTTTGACGGGCAGCAGAGCTTCTCCTTGCGTGAAAGCCTCCTGCTCAACGCGCCGCGGGCGTTCTCAGACTTCTGGGCTACAGAGTTGCTGATGGATTATAGCTTCTTAAACTCGGTTTTCGATGGAGATGGGCAAAGCCTCCACCGTATTCAGGCGATAAACCGATGGGCATGGTTCGCCGCAGAGCGATTCGTACTGAAGACGGGCGCGGACTATGCCTTTGCAGAACTCGTGAATGGAACGCAAACCCGCTTCGCGATAGACGGGGGTGTTTATCTGACTGCATATATTCAGCCGCATCAGAAATTCCTCTTTGCGCCGTCTGTAAAAGCGGTCTTTCGTGAGGAGTCTGCGGTCCTCGTCCCCAAGCTGGGGCTTCTTTGGCGCATAACAGACCAATTATCCCTTAAAAATAACTATTACCGCAGTTTTAAACACCCGGACATGGAAGACTTGTACTGGGACGACGGCGTAATGACGGGCAATCCCAAGCTCAAAAGCGAGGACGGCTGGGGCGCGGATGCGGCTCTTTCTTTCCAGAGAGCCCTCTTTACGGTTGACGGGAGCTTGTTCGCGCAATGGACACGGGATTCTATCCATTGGTATCCTCTCGGCGCTACATGGAAGCCCCAGAATGAGGGTGAAGCGGCTTTCTGGGGCTGCAAAGTTGAGGCCTCCGCCGTCCTCCCCATCCCTCCTGCGCTCAAAGCTGTCTTCACCGCAAAGCTCTCTCTTTCTTATCAACTACTTGAAAGCCGTTTGCTGACCCACAACGCCTTATGGGAAGATGTCCGCCGTATCCCTTACACGCCGACTCACACCGCAGGGTTTGCGCTTGAAGGCGGCTGGGGCGCGGGGTTCATCATCGTATCCGGGCTTTTTGAAAGTACGCGTTTCGCAGACACGGCTAACGCAAGAGAACTTGCCCCCTTCTTCTTGCTGAACTTGAACGTCCGCCAAAAGCTCGGCGCCCTGACGCTTTTCGGCATGGTCCGTAATCTATTGAACGTCTCATACCAGACCTTTGCGGATTATCCTCTGCCAGGTCTTTCCGCAACTTTCGGTGTTCAGATACAAAGGGAATAAGGGGGAAAGCGCCGCCCTGCGGATGAACCGTGTCTTACAGCAGTTGCTCGTGAATGGGCTTGCCGCCCGGCACCATAGGCAAGACCTTCTCGTCCGGGTCAATGACTACTTCTATAAGCGCCGCCTTACCTTTGCAAAGTTCCTGTCCCGCCTGATCCAAGGCAAAGAGAAACTCGTCCTCACTCTGTGCGCGAAAACCTGCAACGCCGTAAGCGTCCGCTAGTTTTACAAAATCAGGGGCGCGTTCAAGCGTGGTTTCCGAATAGCGCCCTTCGTGGAAAAGCGTCTGCCATTGCCGCACCATGCCTAAAACATGGTTATTGAATACAACGATGAGTATCGGCAAGTTGTAGGCGGAAAGGGTCGCCATTTCCCCGCAGTTCATACGGAACGAGCCGTCGCCGGTAAAAAGCACGACTTGTTTGTCAGGACGCGCAATTTTCGCACCCACAGCCGCGCCTAAACCAAAGCCCATAGCGCCCAAACCGCCTGAGGTGATGAATGAACGGGGCGCATCCGCCTTGAAAAACTGCGCTGTCCACATCTGGTGTTGTCCTACATCTGTTACCGCGATGACGTTTCTCAGGTCTTCTTTCGCCATCCCCGTTATTTTCCCTGTCTTCGCTCTCTTCTCTAAATAGGCTTCCGTCTCTTCGATGATAAAGCACGGATGCAAGGTTTTGCGATTGCAGCAGCGGGATGCGGGCTTTTCATTTTTCCACGCTTCGATATCGCCTCCCCAGCCATTTCGGGTGATTTTAGTCAGTCTTGCCTGCGTAGCCGCCAAGGTCTCTTTTATGTCCCCAACGACGTGCCCGCAAGTGGGTATGTTCTTATTGATTTCCGCCGGGTCAATGTCAAAATGCAGAACATTCGCCTTTCCCGCAAACGTACCGATGTCGCTGGTAACTCGGTCAGAAAAGCGCGCACCGACCGCAATAAGCAGGTCTGTGGTTTGAATGACTTTGTTCGATGCGATTGTCCCGTGCATACCCAAGAGTCCGGTACAGAGAGGATGTTCCCGCGGGAACGCTCCGATTCCCATGAGGCTCAACGCTACCGGCGCGTTGATATGTTCGGCGAATCGGACGATTTCTTCGGACGCATCTGCTATGACCACCCCGCCGCCCGCGTAAATCGCAGGGCGCTTTGCGCGAGTGATGAGTGCGGCCGCCTGTTCCACGTCAGCCGTACTCCACAGCCATTGCTTGCCTTTGGCTGCGAGGCGCTGAAACTGCGTCCCAAGTACGTCCTGCCCGCCCTGCTCTGCGGTAATGTCTTTAGGGATATCAATCAATACGGGACCGGGGCGTCCAGATTTCGCCACAATAAAAGCTGTATGTACGACTTCCGCCAGCTCGTTCACGTCTTTGACTATCCAGTTATGTTTGACGATGGGCATAGTAACGCCTGCAATATCAACCTCTTGGAAGCTGTCCTTGCCAAGCAGGGAAGTGGAGACGTTGCCTGTTATGGCGACGAGTGGCGACGAATCCATCATCGCCGCGGCTATGCCTGTTACAAGATTCGTAGCGCCCGGTCCTGACGTTGCGATACACACCCCGGGCTTTCCTGTAGCACGGGCGTATCCGTCTGCGGCATGAGCCGCATGTTGTTCGTGGCTCACCAAGACGTGTCGGATACGGTCTCTCCGCCGATATAGCTCATCATAAATGAAAAGCACAGCCGCGCCTGGATACCCGAAAACCGTGTCAACCCCTTGCTCTATCAGCGCCTCTATTAAGATGCGCGCTCCTGAATATTTCATTGTATATTTCCTTATCAAAGCAAAGGGTATACTTTTTTATACTCTTTATCAAGCTTTGCCGTGAATGGCGGAGCGAAGCGGCGAGTACTCGCAAAGCAACTGGCGCACAACCCTTCCCTGCGGCGCTTTCTAACGCTTTCGGCGTATCGCGTAAGTGCCTCACGGTTCTGCCATGGGGGAGCGAAGGCGGCAGGCATTTGTTAAACAGACTCTGCCTGTCCTGCCAGCCAGATATCCTTGACGTTTAGAGGTATCTTTTCAAATACATGATTGCGAGCTTGAGAAACAGCTTGCGCATAAGCCGCGGGAATGACGCTATAGGGCAATTCACATATACCTTTGGGGTCCGCATCGTTGTTTTCTATGAAGCTCACGGTTATAGGCGGCGCGTCTACGGGTGAAGGAACGTCATAGCTGTAGATGACGGGATCGTCTATCTTTCCGTCTGTATAAAAGGCATTTTCCCGCGACGCCCAGTTTAAAGCGTGTATAGACGCTATTTTCACGGACCTTTCCGCCTTTTTCGGAGCGATGATACGCCCACCTTCTATGCAGAGCCAGATGTTGCGGATCTTCGGGATTCTGTCGACTTCTACTTCTACAACACCGGCCGTCCAGCTTAAAGAAGAGAGCGCATTCGGGTCGATTTTCCCCCACTCTTCTTTAAGCCCTGTTTGGTCGGACGGCATTGAAGGCTTATAGACACGGCGTACGGTTATAGGGAGAGCCGTCCGCGTCCGCTGTCTTTTGATTGCCGAATAACAGTGCTCAACAAGCTTAGTGATGACCGTAACGTTTCGGGACGCCGTTGCGGGTCCCGCGTTCACTCCGTCTATCACCTGTACCTTCTCTGGCGCTACATCCAGTATTTTCACGGCCAAATCCCGCAAAATTCGTGCAAAGCCGACATCTACGCTTGTTGTTATCACGAGAGACCCGTCTTCTTTTAACGTTACCTCTACGGAGTAGTCGTGCTTGCCTCCAAACAGAAGACCGCTCCCTTGATAAGCAAGGGCTATGCCTATACCCCTCGACGGCGTTTCTTGGGACTTATCCCGTCCGCGGAGCAGATTGTAGGACGCCCATTTTCGCTTATAATCCGACATCGCGGCGACTCGTTCTATTACCTGTTCTGCAAAGACTTGTTCTTTCAGAGGAATTCCCATGGCAAGCTTGCCATTTGTTTTCAAGGCGTGTTTTATCCGCCATTCAGCAGGTTCCACGCCGACCATATCCGCTATACGGGAGATATGCCGTTCTACCGCAAAGAAACCTTGGGACAGCCCGAAACCTTCAAACGGTCCTTGATAGGGAATACTGTTCTTCACCGCGGCTGCTTTCACGACAATCGGTGAAATACGATACGCCCCGATACTTCCAATACAGATTCGCGTCAGTATCTCTTCGGTAAAAACCCCTTCCACACCCATGTTGACAACCGCCTCTATATCTGTCTTTAGAATTTTGCCGTCTTCCCCAATACTACTAGTAATTTTTATTTCAGTTTCCGGGCGTTTCGGTCCGTAGCGGAAACATTCTTCCCGCGTCAGACAGAGTTTCACGGTTTCTCTCGTCAGAAATGCACCCAAAGCTGCATGACATGCAACCAGAGACGGATACCAGAGCTTGCCATCAAGGTGCAAGCCGAGTCTTGTGGGAACAACTTTGACCCTTTCATGGTTCGTTCCCAGTACTTTAGCAACAGAATTCCGTGTATGCGCCTGCCATTGGGTCGCCGTATAAGTAATGATTTCATCCTCGAAAAAAGTCGTCAAAGCGCAGAATGGCTCCGCGTTCCAGTGATCCTGGATACCAGTTCGATAGACGCCTTGGACCACGGTCTTAACTTTCTGGCGCTCATTTTCAGGCATGTCTGGAGACTCGTGTCGTCCAATAACGAAGTTTCTCTCCATTATTTCTTCTGTTTGCCCCAGGTTCTCTTGCGCAACGTCTTCCTCGTCTTGCTCAATCAAGACTTTACACTCTGCCGCATAAGTCCATAGTTTCAGCTCATCCGGACCAACCAAAATACCCACAGGCTCGCCTATGTAAGAAACTTTGTCTTTTGTCAATATCGGTATCGGAAACATATCGAGTTGATTGACGCCAGGTATATCCTCCGCGGTGATAAGCGTACAGGAAGACGGCATTTGCGGACATTCCACGCCTAATAGTCGTCCCCGTGCTAACGGCGACCTAATGGTAACAGCGAAGAAGCTGTTTTCAATGTTTATATCAGTAACAAATGCGTCCATTGGCTTTTTAGGAAGCAGAGGATGGAGGGGTTTCTATGCCGTCAAATAACGTCTTACCGCCTCCAACCAATCGCTATTTTCTACTCCTCTTTTGATAGTTTTGACCGTCCGCGTCCCAAGTGCAGATTTTTCCATAGGGAAACTACGGTGAAGGTAATCAGGGCGGATGAGGCGGCTTCTACGGGTCCGTTGAGCGCGGCGATAGGAAAAATCACTTCCCATGGAAAGATTTTCAGAAGGCCGAGTCCGCCGAGAACCATGACCGTATTGACGAGACTGCCGACGATCGCCGCGATGATTATGGCGGTTGATATTATGATGACAGGCGGTTTCCGTTCTTTCTTATTCCATAATTGTCCGCTTATGAGCGCGTAAGAGAACCATGTCGCGGGACCTATAAACATACGCGGAATCAATGCGATGAAGGGATACGTCATAAAAGCCATATCCACAGGCGAAGCCGCAATGATAGCCGATTGAACAATGCTGAAAATCCCAAACAGGACTCCTATAAACAATCCCACAAAGGGACCTTCGAGTATTGCACCTATAATAACTGGGACTTGCAATATGGTGATTGCGGCTCCAAAGGGCAATAAGATGAAACCGATTCCCGTCGTACCTAATACTATGACGCTTGAGGATAAGACACCTGCGACCGCTATTTTTTTGACTATATTGTTCATAGCTTTCTCCTTGCCGTATATTAGTATATAAAGTGGATAATTTGCAAGCGACTGGCTTGAGGCAGTCTTTAGGGAACGATTCAATGTGATATATCCGCTGCTTCTATGCGCCCGCAATAGAGGGCTTTAGGGTATACGACGATGCCTAACTTTTTCTCCATAGAGCTGAAACGTCGCAATTCCTCCTCATTACCGATGGTAACTGCAACGCCTTTTTTACCCGCGCGGGCTGTTCTCCCTACACGGTGAATATAGCCTTCCGCATCGAAAGGCGTATCCAAGGAGACGATATGTGTTACGTCTGGAATATCGAGTCCTCGCGCCGCGAGGTCGCTTGATACAAGTACCGTCAGTCTTCCACGTCTAAAATTGTCTAAAGCTTGTTTGCGGCAACCTTTCTCCACTCCGCTGAAAAGGCCGTCCGCTGCTATGCCGCGGTATTGCAGGCGAGCGACTGTGTTTCCCACCTGCCCGCTGTTGTTTGTGAAAACAATAACTTTCTTCGCGTGAACCGCGTTGAGAAATGAGCAAAGGCAATCTAGTTTTTTGCGGTTTTCACTGAAGAACGCCCAATGGCTGATTCTATCCCGTAAGATTTCGTGCTCCGCAGTTTCCAGAAAAACTGCGTTGTGAGTAAACACGGCTAATCTTTCACGAAACTTGCCTGTAACGGTGGCGGAACAAGCTATGGTTTGGCGCTTTGTGTGGACGAGGCGGACGAGTTCGGTGGTTTGTGCGAGCTGTTCGTCAGAAGCAAGTCTGTCTCCTTCGTCGAGAATAAGCGCATCCGTTCGTGAAAACTTAAGTTTGCCTATATGCGCAAGCTGTAACAGCCGCGCCGTATTTCCCACGACGACCGAAGGCTTTTCCCTCTTTAGTGTTTCAATCTGACGGCTTATATTAGCGGATCCGATAAGGAGGCAGGCTTTCCGTCCCAGAAACTCGGCTTCGCGTTTGATTTGAGAACAGAGCTCTAGGGTTGGGGCTATGACGACTATTTCTTTCGCCGAATTCGAGAACAGTGGCAGGAGATAGGCGAAGGTCTTGCCAGTTCCGGTCGCGGATTGAAAAATGACGTCCTCTTGGTTGAGAATGTGGGGAATCACGAGTTCTTGAATCTTCGTCGGCTCTTTGATGTCTCTTTGAGTCAATTTTCCTGTTAAAGAAAGGTCTATTCCAAGACTGTCGAAGTTTTTCATGAGTAGTAATTATAAACTAATTATTAAAAATAGTCAAAAGGGCGGGTATTGGTCGTTATTCATATCAGGCCGCCTACCGCGACGAAATACATATGAGGCCTGTTATGTGAAGTGGGGGCGTACTCCATTATTTTATCGATTCCATTAATTCAAGAAAATATTTACTTTCTTTTGTTCTAAATAAATTATACCATGCCTCAATGGTATTTTTTCCATAATATTCATTTTTTTATTATTTCATAGGCAAATTCCAATGGAGCCAAAAAGGCAGCGGTTATAACATTATTTTCTACAACCACAGGTTGATTGCAATAATGATTTTCCCCTTTATAATTGGGACATATCATTTTCAAAAGTCCTAAATCATTGCTTGTGTGCTTTATATCATTTAATACACCATAGTTCGCTAAAGCGATTGTCGCTCCACAAATTGCGGAAATGAGTATGCCACTACCAATATTCGCTTTCACAAAATTCAATATTTCGTCATTGTTTTCATTCAGCCACGTATCGGCGCCAGACAATACCAGTACATCACCGTTTGTGATTCTCATATTTTTCATATCAACATCGGGAGTAATTTCAATACCGCCCATAGTTCTTATGGGATTAAGGTTTTTGCCAACCAATATAATATTGGGCTTTTCAATGTTTTTTAAAATACCTTCCACTATTGATCTCCGGCATGAGATAGCCGATTTCCCAGTCAGCAAGAGTATCCAAAATATATACAAAAATGTTCATGTCCAGCGCCTTTCTTCCAAAAAATTATGGAACATACATTCCATGTTCTTAACATATCGGTATCTTTTTCATTTGCCAATATGCTTTCTACAATTTTTCCAACAGATTTTAAGGTGCATTTCGCCTAACGTTCCGGCTGTTTACGACACAGCCGCCTGCCGGCGACGAAGCGTAAACAGACCCGTTATATGCCGTGCACCTTGCGTCATTTTTTAATATATTTGCCCCATGATACAAAAGAAGGACGGAGAACCGCCCTGCCAATAGTACCGTTTGGGTTTATAAGGAAACAGTAAATTCTTTACTGTTTGCAATTCCAACTGTCCATAATAAATCATCATAGTTAATATTACAATAAGCTGTAACATAAGCAGGTAAATTTCCATTTACCTGTATATTATCCCTTTTGAAATCTTCAACCATTTTGGGTAAAAATTCCCATGCCAAGTTATTCTCTACTTGTTCACCATATCCAAATGTACGATCAACATCTGCTTTTATAGTAACCGCATAGTTAAATTTTGGAGAATCAAATTGTACGCCAGTTGAAAACACAGGTTCTGCCGAAAGTGTTACTCCTGTTTGAGCATTGTTCAATTCAAGGTCAATTTCATTAAGCGTGTAAATGCCATTATCAGCAGTAATTTCAGCATCTACCCATTTTTCATTTTTTCCGGTTTCAAAAGAAACGGCAATAAAATAATGATGCCCATTTTTCACAAAGGGACATACGACTTTACCTTTTTCCTTCACCTGATCCAATAATGTCCCTCTGATGTCTGTAAATACTGGAATAACGTTGGCGTCTTCTACGACTTCCGTTAAATGTATAAACATTCGGGTTGTTTCCGATGGAATATGATCAAAAGCAAGGGCAATTCCTTCAGGCGTATTTTCAGCCTTTAATCCAATGATGTCATCATTGAACAGGGTTTTATTGCTTGCACAGCCAATTAACGCCATAGTCAAAACCAATGTAATGAACAGTTTCCGTAAAAAATAAGTATCCATTCTAAATTCCTCCTAATAATTTATTAAGCAAAGCCTATACAATTTGATTCCACTGTATTTTTATCGGCCATGTCAATGTTTTTCTTAAGCATTCTCCAAAAAAAATAAGGTGCATGGCACATAACTCCCTATCGGCGAAACCGCCGCGTTGTGTCAACCGTCAGGCTGGGAGCGCAGTCTGCATACGAAGCCACAAGCCACTTCGGCGGCGAAGCGGAGACAGACCTATTATGTGATGGTTATGGGATTCCCGCAACCGGTTGCCGAAGGGCAGGGCGGGAACTTTTGTCTGCGTGGGAATGAAGAGAAGCGAAACGACCAGATCGAAAGATAACACGACACAAATCAACTCACAACACTAAACCGAGATTG
>JAIRSU010000094.1 GCA_031255285.1 Treponema sp.
TGTTCCCACATCGACCGTCTCAACGACGGAGCCTGCGTCTACTACTCTGGCGGCGAAGGCTGAGCCGACTTCTGTTCCCACATCGACCGTCTCAACGACGGAGCCTGCGTCTACTACTCTGGCGGCAAAGGCTGAACCGACTCCTGTTCCCGTGTCGACCGCCCCAACGACGGAGCCTGCATCGCTTGCGTCTATGGTGGATCCGCGACCTGTCATTCCGCCGCCCGTGCCGGACTTCCTCTCTATAGTTGCGGTTGGAGATAATCTATTCCACGCCCCTATGCTCAAGCTGCAAAAAGGCGCCTCTTTTAACTACGATTCTTATTACACGGAGATAAAATCTATCGTTCGAGCCGCGGACATAGCCTTCGTCAATCAAGAAACTGTGCTTGCCGGCGAGCGTTTCGGTTATTCAGGGTATCCTCAATTCAATACACCGCAAGAAGCGGGACTCGCGCTTATAAACGCAGGGTTCAATGTGGTTAATCATGCGACCAATCATATCATGGACAAAGGCGAAAAAGCTGTATTCGCCACTATGGACTTCTGGGATAAGTATCCAAAAGTTACCATTTTAGGCGTACATCGTTCTCAAGAAGAAAGAGACAAACAGATTATCATCAAAAAAAACAATATAAAAGTAGGCTTTCTGTCGTATACATATGGTACTAATGGAATACCCGTACCCAAGGACAAGCCCTTTCTTGTATCCCTCATAGATGTGAAGATTATGGCAAAGGAGATTGACGCGCTTCGTCCGAATTGCGATCTTCTCGTCGTGTCCATGCACTGGGGGGAAGAGTACCGACATACGCCGACTGCGGAACAAAAAAGGCTCGCCCAGTTCCTCGCCGACCATCAGGTCGATGTTATCGTCGGACACCACCCTCACGTACTTGAGGGAACGGTTACGCTTACCGGAAAAAACGGCAATGAAACCTTTTGCATCTATTCACTAGGCAACTTCATTTCCAATCATAGCCAAGCGGACAGTCCTGTTCTGCTCGGTGGGCTTTTAAGCTTGAAAATCGAGAAGTTTGAAGGGATAATAACCATTGAAAGTGCGAAAATTATTCCGCTCGTCACCCATTACGAGGCAGGGAACGAGAATTTCAAGGTATATCCTCTCTCCGAATATACCGAGGAGCTTGCTAAAAAGCACATACGGCGGATTCAAGGAAAAGAGCTTGGTGTGAGTTATTTCACCAATCTGGCGAGAACGGTACTGGGAGACGTCATGCGAGACATAGACCCGTCTAACGAATAGTAGACGGTAAAGCGTGTTACTCCGAATTATTAGCGTAGTTTGCGTATCATAAAGAATGATGCGATACAAGCGTCTGTCCCTCATTTTCTACTCAATGGATGCCGAATGGCATACTGATTTCTTCATCGTTTTTCATGATTTTTTTGAGAAACCGCTTGACAAAAAGAGTCTGATTGGGTATAGTAGTAATGCTTTCCCCTGTAGCTCAGTCGGCAGAGCAAGTGGCTGTTAACCACTGGGTCGGCGGTTCAAGCCCGTCCGGGGGAGTATCTGGCAGCCCATCTTTAGTGGTGGGCTTTTTTCTTGGTGGATGTAGCTCAGCGGTAGAGTCCCAGATTGTGGATCTGGTCGTCGCCGGTTCGAACCCGGTCATCCACCCTCGTTTTCTTCCCGTCCGTTTCTTTTTTAAGAAAAAATAAGAAAAATATACAAAAAGGCATTGACAAATTAAACAGTTGTTATATAATTAAGATAATTAGGTTTCTTAAAATTTATGCTGAGTAGAAGGAGTAATGAATGAAACGAATCTTTATTTTTGGTATCGTTGCTTTATTGGCGGTTGGCTCTCTTTTTGCAAAAGAAGATGTATTGATTGATTTCTCTCTGCTGGCGGCGGATAGCGCGGCAGAAGATGAGAACAGCACCCCTCAAAAAGGTGTACCGGCTCAAAATGCGGCCACTACAATTGATACTTCAAGCCATGCTGCCAGCAACTACACGGATGAGCAAAAGGCGGTTATGACAACCTCTCTTGCTATCGAAAATTGGCAAGTATGGCTTTCAAATTCTTCGGCCTCTGTTGGTAATGCGAAGTTGAGTTATACTAAAGAATCCACATCGGCGAAGTACGGGACAGTAATGGGTGTACGCGCTCATTTTCCCACTGGTTCATGGAATGCAAATGTGACTGTGAAACCCCCGTTTGAGGTTCCCGCGTATGAGCCCAAAGACGACGCTGAAGAGGGCGATAAGTCATCTAAATTCGAGGGTGGCTATGGGGTGATAAAGAATGTCGGTATCCTCAAATCGGTCGCGGTTGACGTTTACGGTGAATATTTCCCCTATACCCTCTATGTCATTCTCCTCAATGACAAGGGAGAAGAGATACCCATAAACATGGGCAGTTTGAATTTCTATGGATGGGGCGAACTTCGCTGGGATAATCCCCGTTATGTGCAGGATGTGCGTAACAGGGCCCTTAATCAAGCGCCTCTCTATCCACAGTCCCTGCCTTTCTTGAAATTCGCCGGATTCCGTATTTTCAGAGACGCCAGTCAACCCGGCGGTGACTTCGTCACTTATTTCAAAGATGTGAAAATCATCTACGACGAAGCGCTACTTGACGAAGAGAGAGATATTGATGATGAGTCTATCTGGAATATTGTCTCAGACCGTGAAGCTGGCAATAACAAGAGCAATATGAACAAACTTGCTGATCAGCTGTATCTTGAGTCTCTGGATGGAAGAAAACAAGCATCTGAAGTGGAATTCACGCCATCTGGCGGTGGATCGGAGGAGCAAGAGGAATAAAAACCTCTCTTCTGTTAAGCTAAAAATAGCTGTCTGAGGAGCGTCTTATAGACGTTTATTTTTAGACAGCTATTTTTTTATGTATTTGTGTATACAGAGGCGGCTCCGTCCTGGAACCACCGTATCAAACAGATTTTTGAAATGACATCAAATCTTGAATTACCTGATAAGAAGAAACTACAAGCCATTTATGAAAGATATGCGGAAGTTCGTTTCCTAACCAGTAAAGATATTGAACAGTATTTAGAAACGGTACTCGATTCCTTGTTCCCGCGCCCTACGGTTAAAGGGCGGGTCAAAGATTTCAGCAGTTATTATAAAAAATACCTCAAACTATTGAAGCAGACACCGGGGGTGAATCCAATCATTACCGATGTGATCGGTATACGGGTTATTTGTCCTTTCATAGAAGATATTGGGAAAGTTCAGTCCCTCATTGCCCAAAACTTCGAGGTGCTTGACACAGAAAGAAAAGGTTCAAATTATTCTTACAAAGAATTCGGCTACGAGTCCATTCACCTTTTAATCACCATACCTGAAGACGTGATTCAGAAAAGAGGCGTGTCTGAGTGTTCAGTGGCGGAAATTCAGATTCGCACTATCTTACAGGACGCATGGGCTGAAGTGGAACACGAGCTTGTCTACAAGGCGGAATTTACCCCGTTTGACGAGCCAATGAAGCGTAAACTTGCGGCGATTAACGCCAGTTTGTCTCTTGCTGACACCATCTTTCAAGAAATCAGAAACCACCAGCTCGATCTCTATGCGGAATCGGGAAAGCGCAGGGAGAATTTCTTCAATAAACTTGAAGAAAACGTTGATACTCTTCTTTACAGCGATGTTGAAGCGCGGAATGAGATGAAGGCGTTGTCCGTTTGGGAGCATAGCAAAGGCGCGGTAACCATAGATGAATTACTGCTCAACGCACTCTACGCTCATAATAGAAACGATTTTGATACGGCGATAGATCTCTACACGCGGATTCTGTCCATGAGTCCGAAAAACGACATCATATCCATTATTTACATACATCGCGGCATGGCTAATTTCGCGAGCTCCAGCTACGAAGAAGCGATACTCGATTTTGACCGTGCCCTTGAGTTTGATGCGAAAGCGTACAAAGCTGCGTATTATCGAGGACTCATAAGGCTGGTCCTGCGTCAATGGGCTGAAGCTGTGGAAGACTTCACTTTATCGCTCACTATCAATCCTTACCAACCCTTCTGTCTTTACCGTCGTTCCCACGCCAATTACCACAACAGCGACAAAATCCAAGCCCTCTCGGACTGTGAAGCCGCTCTTTCTATCATGCCGGAATTTGACGATGCTTTGAAATTCAGAAAATTCATCTTGGGGAAGTTAAAACTGTAACAAACTTGATAATCGTGGCGCTTATCAAGCATTGTCAAAGGTATTTCCCCAAACGGGCGTAGCAGACTTCTTACGGACGCGGGAGTACATGACAGAGAATCTCCGCCAAGGCTGGGCTTGTGGAACGAGTTACGGAGTGGATATTCGGGAGCATACCGTTCCTGTATCGAACCCGATATCGGCGGTGACGATTATTGTGAAGTTATAGGACAGGCGAAGCCTGCCCGCGAAGCTTGTCTGACAAACGTCTGTAAGTTTCGCTGACGACGCTTTTGAGTCCTATATCAACGTCTTCATCCAAATCGTCGAACAGGTTTTCAATGCTGGCAAGGCTGATTATCATGCACCTGCGGACGTCTCTCCTGCTACTGAACCAATATGTCCCTTGGTCGTCTGAATTGAGACAAAGCAGTTCCGTCTTCTTGTCATTGTTATTCTCAATGGGTATACCGATTTGCGGGAAATAGGCGAATAATTCGTCGTCATTCGCGCGGAACGTCTTCCCTTCGAGGGATTTACGCGCCCCTCCTCTACGCCTGCGTTGCCGGGGTTCTTTGACCTGTCTCGGCTTCTTTGCGATTTCCATCTCTATTCTATCCCTCTTTTTCTCTGATGAAACAAAGGAATCAAACAGGGACTTGCTTATGCTTGCGAGGTTTTTCTTGGTTAGAGGGGATACGGACATGGCGTACATCCTGCTCGTACGCACAACTTCGCCGGCAACTATGAATGAGGGCTCGCTCTTAGCCATGACCGAGCCTGGATGAATAACAATACCGCGCTCAGTGAGGCTTCGATAGGAGCCTGATTCGTCTTTCTTGCACACAAACTGAATCATGCCTTTTGAGATGCAGCAGAGGTAATCTTCAATTGAACCATGAGAAAGTATAGGAACGCCCATACGCGAGACGATTTCTCCGAGCTGGTCTACAATATTAGCGATTTCAGCCGTTATACGCACATCTAAATAGTTCTTCTCGCAGAAATGCGTCTTGTTCGCGGCTCCTCTATACGCGCGGTAGAGCTTTAAATAGGAGACGAAGTCGCCCTTGGAGTCACGGTACAGGTGATGCATCCGTCGTGCCTCGAACTCTTCGCCCGCAGGCAACAGGTACGGGCTGTGAGTCGAGAGGAAAGCCGCGGCTATTATGGTTTCCTCGAGTACGTGCGGATAGGAGAGAATAGCTTCCACAATGATTCGAGCGTGCCGAGGCGCTAATGGGAACTCAGTCATCATCTTGCCGATATTTGACAAGGAGCGGCCGTCCTCCAGCGCATCAAGCATCTTCAGCGTCTCAATCGCCGCAAGAATACCGTCTCGTGAAGGTGGAGAAATAAAGTCAAAGTTCTCAAAATCCGAGACTCCGAGGTCGGCCATGCGAAGAATCACTTCGCTCAAGTCAGTTCGATAGATTTCCTCTACGGTCCACGCAGCACGCTTTTCAAAGTCCGCCGATGAATAGAGCCGATAACAGTCGCCCGCCCGCGTCCTGCCTGCACGTCCTTTGCGCTGTTCTGCCGAGGATTTGGAGATGAGGCCTTCAACTAGGCTCGACGTATAGGTCTGGGAATTGTAGAAATTTAGCTTTGAGAGCCCGGAATCTATCACTGTGGTTATGCCGTCAATGGTTATGGACGTCTCCGCAATATTGGTTGCTATTACAACCTTAATCTTGCCGGGCGGCGCGCCGTCAAAGACCCGCTCCTGCTCTTCTTTACTGAGTCTGCCGTAGAGAGGCAGAACGTGAAGACGCTCCGCTATGGGACTGTAGACCAGAGACTCCATACAATCCTTGATGAACCTCTCTCCAGAGAGAAAGACGAGTATGTCTCCATTTTTCCCTTCCTCTACGGTTTTCTCGATGAGCGAATAGATTCTGGCAATGAATATATCTTCGTTGACTTCATTCCTGTCCGACTCAAAGCCCATCCGTCTTTTAGCCGCTTTCTTTTCCACGCTTGCGTTGAGCGGAGTGTAATGAACATTCACCGGATAGGTAACCGCGTCGATTTTCACAATAGGACAGGAGTCAAAGTAGTCTGAAAAGACTTGCGCGTTTATGGTTGCAGAGGATACGATGACCTTGAATTCTGGACGGGATTCAAGAATACGCTTCAAGAGTCCCAGAATAAAGTCAATGTTGAGACTCCGCTCATGGGCTTCGTCTATGACGAGGCAGGCGTATTTACTGAGCTGTGGATCCAGTTTCATCTCTTGGAGGAGGATGCCGTCTGTCATGATTTTTATTTTGGTAGACGGGTTGGTTTTGTCTTCAAACCGCATCTTGTATCCAACGAGTCCGGGGAGAGGCGCGTCCATCTGACGGGCGATGAATTCGCTCACCGACAATGCGGCAATGCGCCGCGGCTGGGTTACGCCGATAATGCCGTTTTCCCCATAGCCTGCTTCATACAGAATCACAGGCGTCTGCGTAGTTTTCCCTGAACCCGTGGGGCTTTCCACCACGACGGACTGGTTTGTTTCTAATGCTTTTAGTATTAGGTCTTTGTGTTTATACACAGGTAAGTCAAGATATTTCATTTCTTTCTTTAATAATACCAAGATTTTATCTTTACGACAAGCCGTTTTCCCTCCCAAAGTTGATTGGCTCTGTCCGCCGCGGGATTATTAAACCCTGCCTTCTATACGGAGGTTTGCTTGTATCACTACTTTTTTTGTGATACAATATCCTTTTAATATCTTTCAAATAGAGAAGGTTTATATGACATATCAAATCGTAGGAACGCCGTTTCCAGTGGTTATCTGTGAATTGGAAGCGGGCGAGTCCATGACATGCCAAGCGGGCGCTATGGCATGGATGACGAAAAACATCAGGATGAATACTAACACCGGCGGCGGAGGCTTGGGCGGGATTTTCTCTCGTGTGATGACCGGAGAGTCTCTGTTCCAGAATCGGTATACGGCTGAACGCGGTACCGGCAGCATCGCATTTCGAGCAGAAGCGCCAGGCGAAATTATCGCTGTTGAGATAAACGCCCGCAAGAGCATCATCTCGCAGAAAGGGGCGTTCATAGCCGCAGAGACCGGCGTAAACGTGGAGATTGCCTTACAGAAGTCATTGGGCGCGGGCTTTTTTGGCGGTGAAGGCTTTATTCTGCAACGCTTCACCGGAAACGGCATGGTATTTCTGGGCATTGACGGGACAGCCGTGGACTATACCCTAGACGCAGGTGAAACGATGATCATGGATACAGGCACATTCGCGGCCGCCGAAAACACGGTGTCGGTGGATGTGGAGATGGTTCGCGGCTTGGGCAATATGGTTGCCGGCGGAGAAGGCTTGTTCAACACCAAAGCCACCGGACCAGGTAAAATCTGGCTACAAACCATGCCGCTTTCATCATTTGCCCAGGCTATTCTCAAGATGCTGCCAAAACGGTAATTCTTCTATTGAGTGTTGAGTGTCAGACACCCGTGCGTTGCTTGATGGGGACCGCGGCGCACCCTTTTAGACAACAACCCCGTAGGAAGTCATCTAACAGGCTATGCCTGTGGCGCCAGACGCCCGTGCGTTGCTTGATGGGGACCGCGGCGCCCCTTTTCATGCAACAACCCCGTAGGAAGTCATCTAACAGGCTATGCCTGTGGCGCCAGACGCCCGCGCGTTGTGTAGTGTGAGGATGACACACCGCATAGTATGAGGATGACACACCGCGTAGTGTGAGGATGACACACCGCGTAGTGTGAGGATGACACACCGCGTAGTGTGAGGGCGGCACACCACATAGTGTGAGGGTCTCCATCATGCGGGCGGGAATAATCCCGTCCACACGATGATTAGGCAATGGTCAAGG
>JAIRSU010000130.1 GCA_031255285.1 Treponema sp.
TCTGTTGCTACTTTCCATATCGGTAAGACAAAAACAGTAGATAGAGCGGCGATTATGTATTTAACCGGCGTGAAGTTGATTAATGAGTTTTTCGATAAATATTTAAGTTGAACCGGAAATTACATTATAAGAAACTATAGACTTAATTCCAATACGATGTAAAAACAAGGAGAATGGGAATGAAAAGTATTTACAGCTATCAAAGACTATAAAAAAGTCTAATCATAACAATTATAAATAAAATACATATAACATTTTCAGAGATTGAAATAAAGAATCCTTGCCATGAACGGCGGGGTATTGAGGATTTCTCCTTGAAATCTTTGCGTGTGCGGGGAACAAATCATTCGCACCCCCAGTATCACGCCCTGAAGGGCGGGGCGTAGACGTCCGCCCTGTTAGGCGAAGCGGGGCGCATTCCATTATTTATTATTATATTTTGATAATTCAGTATAACTTATTTCAGGGTGTGTGTATCGTTTCCTTTTTTGTGTTTTATCTTTATAATTTATAGCTTGTCGGGGGCAATATTGGATACACGCAACACAACATTCACATTTGTTATTAAACACTGGTTTTTTATTTATTATCTCAATATTTCCTACAGGGCATACTTCCTTACAGATTCCACACCCGATACAATTATCATTTACATTATAATCTTGTACCAGTGATATGCTCTGTACCGCATTCTGATAAATCTGTTCAATTTTTTTGTTTGGTTTCTTAATCTTATTATTTTTCTTGTTTCTAACATCGGATATTATCGAGGAAAGCTTTTTATCTGCCCGTTTCAAACATTTACTTATATTGTTAAATATATCATAATTAATAATATAATTTGCCACCATTCTTATTTTTCCGCCATAATTTAAGATAATATTGCGTTCGTTTAATAATTTATTTAACTGTCTGTTGCCATTGCCGATAATACCTCCATACGTTGCGATTGCATAATAATATGACGACATGTTATTGAAGTTGACATTTTTTATAAATTCCACAACCTTTTTAGGCAGTCCCCAATAATATACAGGATGAACGAAACCAATAGTATCATATTGTTTTATTACATTATATTTTTCTGATTTTCCCATTGAAACAATTTCACAATTTCCCAGTTCTTTTGCAAGAGTTTTAGCAACTTTAAGACTATTCCCGGTTCCAGAGAAATAAAAAACGATATTTTCCATCACAAACTCCTTATATTCTATAATATCATTTTTTAACAATAATGTCAATAATCAATCCTATATAATGTGATTTCGCCTTTTTCTTTTCTGTAGCGTTCATATTTCCCTCTGTGTAATATCTTTATTAGGATTTCCTCATTATACAAATCCTTTTATAATATATCGTATACCTTTTTAACAGTCAAGAGTTTTTTATTTTCAGCCGCGAATCTGCCTGACCCGTACGCTGCACTGCGGTCCGCGGCTCGGCTTGAAGGTTCGGGCGGAGGTTGTTGGAAGCGCAACGGCAAACTTTCAAACAACCCCCGCACCGGAGAGCGTTACAGTCTGATTTCCACTGTGGCTCTGAAATAGCCCCAGTGACTGGACGTCTGTTGAATCAGACTACCCGAATTCCAGACAATTCCGAATGTGGTATTTGAGATGAAGTTCTCGAAGTTCAGCCCCAAGTCCACCTTCGCGTCATTGATACGCTTGGAAGAGTCCGTCTCGTCAGGAATATTGTCGTAATAAAGAATGGTCCAAGGGATAAGGGAACCGCTCGACCGCAGAAAACCAGGAATCGTATAGTCAAGATACGCGGTTGCCAGAGTGCGGAAGCCGCCCGGCGGGTTGTCTGCCGTTCCCGGCGCGTCCTTGGTTACATTCGTTATGTCAATGACGTCGATGATGACCTCCGCACCAAGCCCATAGAACACTCCATCGTCCCCGCGGGGTTCGAAAAGCGTGAATTTGACAGAATGTTCCATGTCCAGTTCCTTTTCTCTTTCTATGCCCCGATACACCTTGTATGCGAGGGACATACCGGGGAACACCCGTCCGTCCGAGTTGAGGATGTAGTCTTTCAGCCAGCCGCCCTGTCCGGGCCACCGCATGGTGAGACCGCCTGATATTTCGTAAGCCGGCTTCTCCCAATTCCCGTCGTCTTTGAGCTTCACGCCTATGTCAAAGCCTGTGAAAGGCTCGATAGACACGTCCTCGTTGAGCGGTATCGTGTAGCCAATGCGCGTTCCGCCGTAGATCGGGTCCGCGTTCTCATCCAAGCTGTAGTCTGCGGCTCCGTCTATGGACGCGAAGATTTTAAGCCCGGGCACAGCCTGCGGGGTGAAAACCGTGTCCACGCCGGCCGCAATGCCGTTGCGGTTGCTCTTTTCTATGCTGGCAGAGTCAAAGGAGTATTCCGTTCCGAGCTTTGCGTTCACGCCGAATTGCTCGCTGTTGTACATGACCGCTACCATGTGAGCGGGGGAAATGGAAGCCCCGAACCTGTCCGCGATGTTGCCCACCGTATCGAATCCGAACTGTTTCATGGTACCATGTTCTGTGGTTTGACCATCGCCGGCCATATTTTCTTCACCCCGTTTGGTGATAGAGGGAATCTCGCTAACGGCTTTGATGCGCCGCACGTCAACCATTGAGTCCAGATAAGCCCATGAGAACTTGAACCCGTCGTTGACGAACTGCAAGCCCTTGTTCCACGGAGACGCAAACGGTTCATTACCAGCCGCATTGAGCTGTATGAGCCAGTTTTTGTTGAGGATGCCCGCGATGAATTCGCCTGTTTGGTACCTGTTCGTCCCGATACCGGCAGGATCGTTGTATCCTACGTTCGTGTTGACCTTTATCAGGTCCAGATTAAAGAGCGTTACGTCTATGAACCCGACTGCGGAAGGCGAATTGACTCTGTTGGAGATTTTCTGATAAGGAGCCAGACCGAAAACAAGGTCAAATTGGGTGATTTCGTTACTCAAGCCGAAGCGGTATGGGTTATCGAGATCAATACCAAAAGAGGTTCTTGAGACAATATCCAGCCGTGCACTGTCGCTTGTCGAAATATCTATGCCGTATACTTGAGCGGCCGCGAGCGCGGTGATGAGTGTGATAGAGAGTCGTACTGTTTTTGCTTTCATTTTTCCTCCTCTACCGCCAAACGACTGCGGTTTCGATTTCGCTTAGGGGACCCAGCTCGCCGCGTTCATTCTGCCATTGTGTCGCGCAGGAGAAGACTTGATTTTCCGCTTCTTGGGGCAGGGTGATGATGTAGGGGGAGTGCGTCATGAGCTTTGTCTGGATCAGCTCTTTGTATTTTTCCACAGCCTTTGGACCGCAGGTGAAGGTGAGCAGACAGCCGTTACAGCCGTAGGGAATGGCGTTGCTCTCTTCGGTAGCCTCGTCGTGGAAGTAGATTTCCTCACGGAACGCACCGAGGGGTTTGATTTTCGTGATGACCGGGCGGGTTTTCGGCGGATCTATGCGTGAGGGATGGACGTCTTTGTTAGGAATACCCATAGCTTCGCGGTCCTCGTCGGTAACCGGGGGGAACCTGAGATATTGGGCGACAAATGCGCGGACGCACACGGTTACCTCTTTGCGTGCGTTGTTTTTCGTTTTGGTATCAACCGAAGTGTGAGGTCCCTCCATTTTTGCAAAAGCAGTACGCCATTGGGCGTTGAGGTCCACCAATTCCGTGACTCGCGAGCTGGGAATATGGTCCCATGCAGGGGTCTGACCGCTCGTTTTTTCGACCGTATAGTTTACAAGGAAATTCAGCCACGAAGCGAATTGAGCGTCCGCTCCTGGGATATAGCCCCGTCTATTAGTCTGTTTACTAGGCATAAAAGCCTCCTTTTTATACAAAAGTGATTCGTACTTGTTTGAATCGCTCAGATACCTGTTTGAGTGACTCAGATACTTGTTTGAATCGCTCAGATACCTGTTTGAGCGGCTCAGATACTTGTTTAAGCCATCCAGATACTTGTCTGAACCGTTCAGATACTTGTCTGAGCGGCTCAGATACTTGTTTGAATCATCCAGACACCTGTTTGAACCGCTCGGATATCTGTTTGAGCGGTTCAGATATGTGTTTGAATCGCTCGCTCTTGAAGATAAGCCGCTCATGGATACAGATGAGCGGCTCCCGTCATGCCGTCTTTTCAGGCGGCTCGGATATTTTTACTTTTACCTGCTGAACAGCTCTGCGAAGGTTTTGGACTTGGAATCGTCCACCTCGCCGCTAATAATGGGTTGAACCGTGATTTCATCGCCTTTCACCGTACTCGAGACGTTTTTAGCGACTATACCGATATAGGCTTTGCCCGCGAAGAGCGGCGTTGCAAACCCACCAATATAAGCGTAGTTACCCTCGCCTGCGGCGGCGCCAGCCGTAGCGGTTCCGTCTGTTCCGCTGAGACCAGACCAGTAGTACGATCCATTTTCCGCATCGTCTTCTGCCGATTTGTCGGTCCCGTCGAATTCCAGAATAACCGCTTCAGCTACGCCGAGCGTGTTGGTTGCGAAGATACGGTCAACGACCATGCCGAGTTCGTTAGCGGTCTTGTTGTGAAAATGTATACCGTCTACGCCGTCGAATTCTGTTGCGGCTATGTCCAGATAATACGTGGCGAATTCAGCGCCAAGTACAGGAATGCTGGCGGGAATACCTGCGACAAACAGCTCTGCGAAGGTTTTGGTAAATTCGGCTACTTCGCCATTTTCCGTGAGAGGCGCAATCAATAAAGTATCGCCCTTTACAGCTTCCGAGAGATTCTTCGCCTTAATACCGAGGTATTGTTTTCCGTTAAATACTTCACTCCCAAAAGCCGCGATGTCATGGGAATCGGTTGCCTGTTCCCCAGAAGACCACGCGCCGTCTGCTTTCGTTCCCGTAGAGAATCCCCACCAGTTAGTACCGCCTTCTGGTTCTTCAAAGTCAAAGGCGACTGCTTTGTCTGCTTCCGACATATCTCCAGAGGCGAAGATTTCGTCAATGATAATGCCTGCGTCTGCACCGCTTGTGTTCTTGATTCTGAATCCTGTTAAGCCTGAAATACCGCTAATGTCCAGATAATACGTGGCGAATTCAGACGTGAGGACAGGATCCGGCGTCTCGCCGGGACCTGGATTAGGACCTGGATCGGGGTCTATTGGTTCAGTTGTTTCAAGTCCGAAAAAATTTGCAAATGACAAGCTTGTGTAAGAAGCATCGCCTGTATACCTGAATTCTAACAAGATATTGTCGAATTTCAAATCTTCCGAAACATTCTTGATGATAAAACCGACGTACACCTTGCCGTCAAGCGCCAAGCCGAGATTCCCAGGATACACTTCGCCCGTGCCGGTATTTTCAAGTACCCACGCCCCGTCCTGAATTCCCCCGTTTGCCATTGTTCCGCCATAATTGCCTTTTGTACAGTCTTCCAGACTCTCGCCGGCGGTAAAGTCATACCAAACGGTTGCATCGGCGGGTACTTCCTTCGACATGGTATCGGAAAGGAAAATCTTTTGGATTACAAAACCCGTTCCCGCAGGCGCATGAAAGTGTAATCTGTTCAAATCGGCAATGTCCTTCCAAGGGTCCTCTCTGGCCGCATCTACAGCCTTGATGTAAAAAGTCTGAAACGATGTGGAAGACTCTTTGGGGTTCTGATACCCGGTTGGGGTCTCATCGTCCCCGCCATCTCCGCACCCGATTAACAGTGACAACGCTGCAATCACGGCCGTCGTCATAATGAGTGTAGTCTTTTTCATAACTACCTCCTTAAAAATTTCTGGGCAGGCATACGCCCGCCCTATTTCAAACAGAGTCTCCTCTGTGAGAAACCTATGTTGTTTCCCCTGCTTTGCTTCCCGCGGACGGGAAGGTCTTCGCTTCTGCGGTCAAGGGGAGTTACCGTAAAAGCGGTTTCAAGTCTCTCATGTCTACTGTTACGCCTGTCTTCGCGGCTTCAGCGCGGAAGGTTTCCGCGGAGCCTGCAAAAACAGCCGCATAAGCCGCGGCTATCGCAGTTCTCTCTGAAGAGTCGGCCGTGCCTGTGTAGAGTAGCTTGTAAAATTCTAATGGATACCGCAGGTCTTCTTTGGTAAAAGGAAAGTCCGCGTCCCATTCTCTCTGCCTGTCTTGCAGATACTCAAGTTCCGCATAGCCGCGCTCAATGGTCGGCTCGATAATCGTGCCTTCGCCGTAGTCGTTCCATGTCGCAATCTGGATGATTTGGGGCTCCTGCGCCGCCGCTTTCTCAAAGGTCAACGCGAAAACCGCACCGTCTGCATAGTCCAATGCTCCATAGCTCTTTCCACCTATGAGTTCATAACAGTCGTCGAACGCGCTAAAAGCGGTCGCCATGCGGTAAGGCTTGTTGCTTTGCGCTCCGCTGTAAAATGAGTCAAGGTACCTGTTCAGCGATTCTTGGGACAGTACGCCGTTGACGCTGCGGCTCATGGGCATCCAGTTGTAGGAAAAGTCCGCCCACGAATAGCGGTTGTCTAAATCCCCGAAATACGGCGCGGGATCCACGCCGCTGAATACTTCTTCCCATTGCGCCTTTGTACTGAAATACTGGGGTCCAAAACAAACTACTACCGGCCTGCCTTTGTAATGAACGTAAGCCGCGTCTGTAAACCAGTTCTTCTGCGCCCAATCAAATACGCTCTTTCCAACCGCGACTGCGGCCGGGTCGTTCTTTGCATAGTTCGTCATGTTGAGCGTGTTGTCTTCATAGCAGAGAAGGAACTTGAGATTTGCGCTTTTCAGGACTTTTACCATTGCTTTGGTGTTTTCATGTATGGCGCCGAAGTCGTTTACCGTGTTACTGCCGTACCAATCGAATATCACACCGTCTATGCCCGCGATTTTCATGAGCGCGGTCTGGTATTGTAAGAGGATTTCCGTGTCCCCGTCATAGGGTCCTGTAAGCGGATACTGCCGCGCGTAGATGTTCGCCTTGCCTTCCGCGGTTGTCTCACTGCACCTGATTTCGCCCCAACCTGTCCAATGCCCGCCGTACACGCGGAGCTCGTTTTCCTGAGCTTTTGTCGAGGGACCGTCGTACCAAGGCATATAATGGACAAGAACGAGGGGTCCGCCGCCGTCTGCGGTTGTGGTTTCCTGCGACTGCGCCGGGGCGCCTGGTTCTTCAGGGGACAGTGCGGAAAAGCAGTTGGTAAAAAGTATGAGGCAAAGGTTTGTTAAAAAAACAAGATAAAGAACAAGAAGGAGAGCTAGTTTCTTATTGAACCTTGCGGGGGGGTGGCGGGGCGAATATACCTTGTCGTGCGTACTGTACAGCAGGCGCGGCTCCACGCAGTAGCGCGGCGGTATAGAGCGTCTTGTGTCTGACTTGCGCGATGTCGTTTTATTCACCATAAACCTCGAATTCAGCGATTTGGCCTGACTTCGCGCCGGTGTTCGCGGTGAAGATGAGGCGGATGTAACGCGCCTGTGTGTCGAGCGGAATGGCGATTGCGTTGCCGTTCGCGCTTGGGTCAAATATGTAGGGGGTCGGCGGTATCAGGCTTGTGAAGGTTTCGTTGTCCGCGCTGACTAATACTTCTATGGTCTGCGAGCGTTTGCCCCAGATGCGCTGCGGGTTTAGCTTGACGACTGCAGTGGTGAGTCTTGCGGCGCTTATCAGGTCTACGGTGAATTCAGCGGGCCACCTGTCGGATGCGCCTTCCCAATAGGAGGATAGGTCTCCATCTACCGCTTTCGCGCCGGTGAAGTCGTAGATTCTGCTGGATACGACGACAGGTCTTCCAAGCGCGAGATTTCTCTTGCCGGCCGGGTCAAAGACTGCGGCTATTTCTTTTTGCGCGGACTCTTTCGCGTCCCGCAAAATGGGGTGAACCGAGAAGTCGTAGTCAATGCCTGCGGAACGGGTCAGATTCTGCACGGTCTCTGCGTCTCCGTCAAAAATCGCGGCGTAAATCTCTTCGGCTTGCTGCTTTTTAGCATCGTCCGTACCTGATGCGGCGCGATATAGTTCGATGGGTATGCGTAGGTCCATATAGCTGAAAGCGAAGTCCGGGTCCCGCTTCTTCCGCATATCTTGCAGGTACTCAAGAGATGTGTAACCGCGCTCAATGGTTGGCTCGACGATGGTGCCCTCGCCGTAATCGTTCCACGTGGTTACTTGAATGACATCGGGGCGGGCTTGTTCCGCCGCGTCATACGTCAGCTTAAAGGTCTCCCCGCCTGAATAATCAAGGAAGCCGTAGCTTGTGCCGCCTGCCTGCGCGTAAATATCATGGAATTCCGGGAACGCGGTTCCAACCAAGAAGGGCTTGGCGTTCTGTTTGCCGTAAAAGTCGTTCAAATAGGAGACGAGCCGGGGAATGGCGAGTCTGCCGCCGCTCGACAGATGCATGGGCGGCCAGTTGAAGGTGGCGTCCGCAAAATTCGTGCGGTTGTCTATGTCTACGAAGAACGGCTTTGGGTTCACGTCAGCCCATATTTCCTCCCACTCGCTCTTCTGTGTGAAAAACTGCGGTCCGAAGTCCAGCACCAGGGGTCTGCCGTCTAGTTTTACGTAGTTTTCGTCCGCAAACCAATGCTCCTGCATCCATGTGAACGCTTCCTTCGCGGTACTTATGCCGTCTGCCTTGTCTATGAAAGCGCCTTCAATCATGTGTTTGACGGTTTGATCTTCGTAGCACACCGCAAACTTGAGCCCGTATTTCTTGAGAATGTCAACCATAACCACGGTCGCCTCATGCACGCTCTTGTAGTCGAGCGCGTCTCTTACGCCGTACCAATCGAATATCACGCCGTCTATGCCGCTCATCTTCATAAGCGCGGCTTGATATTCCAAAACGGCCGGGTCTTTCGAGTCGTAAGGACCGGTGAGCGGGTAATACTGCGAGGCAATGCTCGCCCTACCGTCTGCCAGCGTGGTATACGGGTCAAATTTGCTGCCGCCCTGGTGCCAGTGAAACCCGTACTGTTCGCTCACGGGCGGCGCTTCATACCACGGCATATAATGCGCGAGTATAAGCGGCTGTTTGTCCTCCCGCGCGGCAGGTTCCGCTATTTGTAATTGCTTACGCGCGGACTCGAATTGTCCTGCGTAATCCGTCTGCGCCCCGTCTTTCTTGGGCAGGATGGTAGTCGTACAGCCGGCCAACACGATGACTGCTGTTACAACAGTCGATATTTTCTTCAGCTTTTTCATAAAACCCCCTTAGTATTTTAGACTTGATGTATTCGTCAAGTTTAACGTTAAACTATTATAAGGGCGTTTTTTAAAATCTGTCAAGCGAAATTTTATTTTTTGAGAAAATTTTAATTTAAAAGGGTAAAACTGGGCTCTATGTGAGCAATGTACTTGACATTTCCATTTTTTGGGGTAAAATGTAGAAAGTCTAATTTTGTTTCTAGGAGGTTTTATGAAACGTGTTTTACTTTTTGTCGGCGTTTCCCTGATAATGGGAAATCTTTTGTTCGCGCAGGACGACCCTGCCCAATCGGGTGTGTATATCGGCATTATATCGTTTGCAGCAAATGCAGAGGATATAACCGAGGGAGCGCCTGTTTACCTTGACGAGGAGGGAAAAGACAAGCTCTTTGAAATTCTTGACAACAGCTACCAAAAGGCTTCTACTCAAGGGACCGCTCTCTATTACGGCGTTCACAAGGCGTTGGCGAATTTGAGTCAGAATCAGTCAAAATTCCCTTCCGACGTCGATTCTGTGAATCTGATTGCTTTTACCGACGGTCTTGATAACAATTCGACAAGCGTTGCTCTTGAGCCGATTGAAACCGAGGATTTCGGCGAAAAATTCGCGTCCGATTACCTTGCTTACGACAAGGAGCAGATAGCGAGTCGGGAAGTGGCGGGTAAACCTATTACTGCCTACGCGATTGGCGTCATGGGTGCGGATGTCAGCGATTCCGATGCTTTTACAGCGGCGTTGCAGGATCTTGCCAGTGATGAAGCGAATTATTTCGAGCTGGCGGATTTTGCCCAAGCCAACGATCAGTTCGCCAACATAGCCAACGGACTCGCGATGTTGACTAAGAAGGTTACCTTTACCATTAAGACGCCTTCCTATCCGGTGGGGACGAAGGTCCGCATTACTTTTGACGTTCCGGAAGGCGGCAACACAGCCGAGGACGCAGAGGGTTCCCAGAACTATCTGGAGGGCGAAGTGGCGGTCAAGAGCCGCAAATACATCCTCGCTAACATTGCCTATGGCGGTGATGTGAGTTGTTCTATGGTTCCTGCGGACGCTTCGGTCAACGGTGTTTTGGATGGAACTGAAGTGGGTTATACCTTTGTAGACCTCAAGGGTTTTGACCCGGACATTGATGACGCAACTGCGGTGAAACAGTGGAGTATGAACAGCGGGGCTGACAGCTGGCAGGTGAACAGCGAGTATGCGTTTGACGGCTCAACAGAAACCATCACCAATTACAAATCAGTCGTGGTTTACCTTGTGCTCGACAGCAGTACCTCGTTAAGCGACGACGACATTACCAACGTACGCGAAGCCGCAAAGGAATTCATCCAGACTGTCTACGACAAAACCCAAGAAGCGCCAATTGATGCGTCTTCAGCCGCCTCTGAAGATTCCGAAGATTCTGAAGAGGGACTCTGAAAATCGGTTCCATAGTCCCAGCTGGCAGGCGGCGCTGCGTTCGTCATTTCTGACGCGGCTTGTGTGGAAACGCGCCGATTGATCGGCGTACGCCCAACGACTAGGACCTTTCCAACGGTAATCAAAAATAAGAAACGGGGAGTTAACAGACGGAGAAGGCGGACGTATTTCAGCCTCGTCAAATTTAACTCCCCTTTCTTTTCACAACCTTATCAAACAGGCTTTCATAAAAATGAAAAAACTATTTATCTCCCCGTTTCTTTTATTTGTTTTGTGTGTAGCTGTATCTGCGGACGGAGAAAACCGTGTTGTCATCATCGGTATAGATGGATGGACCGCGTCGAGCCTTTCCAAAGCGAACTTACCGACTATCAAGCGGATGATGCGCGAGGGCGCGTCTACTCTTTCGGTCGTCGACGAGCTGCCCACCAACAGCCCAACTAACTGGTCTTCTCTCTTCATGGGCGTGAGTCCTGACCTCCACGGTTTGACTTCGGAGGGACCCATGAAAGCAGGTTATGTTCCGAAATATCCGAGTATCTTCACCCTTTTGCGAAACCAAAAGCCGAACAGTGAAATAGGCGCTTTTTACGAATGGCATAAAATCAAACATCTTTTTTCAAAAGGTGCGCTTAACCATAGTCAGCATCTGCCGCGGATGTTCGACGTTTCTCTCACCCTATCGGTCGCGCCGTATATAAAGCAAAGAAAGCCTGCGCTCTTATTTTTCCATATTGATGCAACTGACCATCGAGGGCATACAGACGGCTTTGATTCTCCGAAGTACCTCAGAACGCTGGAAAAATACGATAAAAAGATCGCCAAAATAGAAAATTTCGTGAAAAAAGCCGACATATTCACGGATACCGTTTTTATGATAGTTACCGACCATGGAGGAAAAGGGCTTCATCACGGCGGCGATTCACCAGAAGAGCGATATACACCCCTTGTCGTTTATGGAAAAAACATCAAGAAAGACCATATCATAGAAAGAGAAGTTAAAATCGAAGATATATCGGCAACCATAGCGTTCATACTGGGCGTTGAGCCGCCTGAAGAATGGATAGGGATGCCGATAGATGAAATATTCGTGGAGAACTGAGATAGAAACGAGGGATTATACCGCGCACTTGAGAAAGCATATCAGCGTATGAGCATTGACCATACACCCCTTTTAACCTGTTCCACCGCGCCGTTTATTTTTAATGTACCTATATCCATGTTTTCAAGACCGTCATTGTCAACGACTTTTATGGCATTTAATAGAAAGACCGAATTAATGTTATATCCCAGTGGC
>JAIRSU010000023.1 GCA_031255285.1 Treponema sp.
CTGTGTTATCTCCCATGCAAAATTGTGATTATCCGCGTAGGTAGGCGTAAAAGCCGGTTTCAAGACGAAACCGTCCGGTCGCTTAATTAAATCTAACCTATTCTTACTTAACGTAATAAAACTCGTCGCCTGTGTGGAAGGCAAGTCTAGTTGAGAGTTCCGTTTCGTCAGCGATGTAGTCATGCTAGTATCTTCGGGATTAAAGACGTCTATTTTGTCTACGCTATCCACGCTCACGTAAGCCGGAGTGGTTTGCGGAGTCGAGAAGATAGGCGGACTGTCTCGATCTCTTGCCGCCAGTTCCTCCTGCATCTTCTCAGGCGTCAAGGAACCTATATGGGGAAAAGCTCTATTCCAAATAGTGAATTCAGAAAATTCCAGATTGCACCCCATTATGGCAAGCCCCAGGTATACGGGTTGCGACTCCGACGTACCAACTTGTATATACGGAGACGCAAGCTGGACGTCTGCACTTTGCCATTTATTATTAGCCGGAATCCACGCCTCTTTATCGTCTATCAACTGGCCGCTCTTGCTGTCGTAGACTCTCAAGGCGTAGGCGATATTTACCGATTCGCCCCCCGAATAGGTATCCTCGCGGGGAGTATCGTACCGTACGACTTCCACAATGCGTTCATGCTGCCAGCCGCCTCTGGGTCTGTGGTTGTACCACAATTCTCCTTTTGTTGTACCTGCCGCGCTGTTCGTCAGCCCTGTTGACCAACTCTCGCCGTCCCGCGTAAAGTATGAACGGATAGCCGGTCCCTGAGCCGGGTACCTGTCTGTGTCTGCGGTATCGTTGGTACGATAGAGAAGCCCTGCGCCTTTTATACCAGTAACGCCGGGTACGCCCCCTGCAAACTCCACTATATTACCCGCTTCGGGATTGTCCGCATCTACCTGTTTTACATTCTTTCCATGGTTTACATCGTCCGCGTTATCATAGCCCGCGGTCATTGCGCCGAAGAAGTACCCTTTATCGGTCGCGTCTCCGGCTTTGGCTGTCATTACAATGCGGGCGCGCATGGTAAACGCGCCGGTCTGCGGAACGTCGTAGTAGAGGAACTGCAGGGCTTCCGCACCGCCTGAATAGAGTTTCGCGGCGGTGATTTGGTTCATTTTGGGTATAATGTACTTACCGGCAGTGCGCGGATCAGTGTCAACCTCGGCTTTATCAAAGCCGTCAACCTTATCCCGTTCATCGGACTCCATCCGCCCCCGCCCCAGGGTTGTGTCATCGTAGATCTCGCTCTGTTCGGTAAACACTTCGTAAATAGCAGGCTGGCTGTATATCCTCAAATGCTTATCAAGCACCTTGCCTTGGCGGGGATTATCAGTGTCGACGTCGCTTCCTTGATTTTTGCCTGTCTCCGGCTCGTCATCCGGCTCAATAGCTCCCTGACACCCGGCAAAGTATAACGCTCCGACCGCAACCATTATTATCCATATCTTTCTCATCTTTCTTCTCCTTTTACCCTATCACCACAGGTCCCTCGCGCCCGGCGTGGAACCTGTAATGTCTTTCAATTTCATAAAATCATTGAGCTTATAGTAAGCGCAAGACTCAGTGCTTGGTTCGTCTTTAGCCGCCATTGCGTTTGCCGCCGCCACGTCGAACTCAAGAAACGCTCCTTTGAAGCTGCCGTACCTTCCATCATTGTCGTAGAAAAACCATGTGGACCCTCCCCGCAACGCATTGGCAGTCTCCTCTCTATCGCCTGAGTAGGTATCTCCCGTCCGCGAGATTTTATCAGTCTTCTCCCATTCCTTATCCCAATCGCTAAAGGGTGGAATCGCGTTTTCCACATTATCGATAGTCGTCAGCTTACGGCCGGAAAGATTGAAACTGCCGCCCAGACTGAACCTCCCATCCCAGCCGTTTTCATCCGCTGTCGCCGCATACCATAGGTACCCGGTCGCAGTTGACTTGGCTTCCGCGTAATCTCCATGACGCGGGAATTCGAAACGGTCGCCCTTATATCCCCCGCTACTCTCATCGGTATTGTATGATGAGCCCGCCACGTCGGGAGCGTCCAGCGCGTAAAGCGACACAACCTGTGTAAGGCGTGCATCGAGTCCGATATTAGTGGATGTTCCTGTGCCGTAAATGGTGAAGTTGCTCGGCTTGCGTATGGCTCCCGGGTCAACGGTCTTGCCGTTGTTGTAAGCCGTAGCGTAAGATACAATAATAGCCGGGTCAGAGTTAGTTGTAAAACCGTCCGCATCGTTCAAAAAAGACAGGCAGTCAAGCGACTCGTGCAATACAGGTATTCCCTCGCCGCCCATCTTGAATCCGTTTCCGCCGGACATCGTAGATTCGTTCTGCAAATGCCAATAAGGGAAGTTTTCCAGGTCCGCTTGGTTAGGGTCGTCATCAGCCCCGGGCTGTAGCCACCGCCCGTTCATATAAGCTACTGATTTATACATGAACACGGCGCCGATTCCGCCGGTTTCCTTTTTGCTGAACAAGTCCCAGCCGTCGTCCGCGTTATGGTGGGCCGTGCAGTAGAGGAACCTGTTCCCCACCCATGCGGTGAGTTTGTCCGCGAATCCGTCCGCATCTTCACGAGACTTGTCCATATTAGCAAACGATTCACAGAACTGCACCGTATTATACGCGGGCCACAGGGCTTTGGGCTCCGCACTGGAGCCAGCGATAGAAATGCCGGAGTCTCCATTCCAATAAGCTTTCACGTTATGCAAGACGTTGTTCTTGCCGAATATATTGAGCCCCACCCGCTTATTTGAGGTATTCCTCACATGAACGCCTTCTATCCACCAGTAGTCCCCCCGTATTTCAAAGCCTTTTATGTCCGGTCGGTCCATCTTTAGCGTTTCAGGACACTGAAAATCCAAGATTGGCGGGTTATTAACGGGGTCTTCCGCTATAAGGTACTTGTATTTCTGATACGTTCTTGTCATGACGGCCATGCGGTCTAGTCCTTCACTGGTATCTACATTGCCGTCTTTCTCTTCCCAGCCGTTGTTTTCATGGCCCGGAACAGGCTCTCCACTGTTATAGAGGGGTATTTCAACGTGTTTGTAGCTGTAAATACCGCCAAGCAGGATGACTTCCTGTCCGGGCTGTACAAAGTTAATAGCTGTTATCAAGTCGAGCGGAGAATCTTTGGTTCCTTTATTGAAGCTTCGTCCTGTAGGCGCGGCGTAAAGGCTTGTAGTCGCGTACTCATGCCCAGTCGGCGGCGTTGCTCCGGTTATCTGGCGGTATTCCACGACGAAAGTCTTCTTGATGGGCGAGCGGTTAAGCACTTGATAGCTTCCCGCTGGTTCCACCGGATACGCATCATCAAGCTGCTCTATTTCATCGTCTGGATTGTCCGGGTCCACGTCACGCGTGTCAGCCAACGGCGTGAACACCGCAGTAAACACATTCTGTCCCTCCTTGAGCTTCAGTTCGGGAATCTCGAATCTTTCAAACGGCACCGCGCTTGCATTGGTAGGCTCGACGGTCCACTCGCCCTTACGACTTTTGATATGCTCCCCGTTCAGACTGAGATCCATGACGCCCCGCACGTTTGACTTTGCCCCGAAAGTATAGTCTGTAGTCGAAGACGCGGAAGGAGAGAGGATGTTAAAAGTCGGGGTAATAATATCAGGTTCTATATCCTCATCCTCAATCTTTCGGGCGCAATTCTCCACGTCCGCTTCGTAATATTGTATATTGGAGATTCTCACCTTCGCGTCTCTGCATACAAAGAACCCCACGTAATAGTACTTGTCATCAACTTTAAACAGCAAATCCCGGATAAATCTGCCGCCAAGCTCTTTGGCTTTGCGTGTTTTTGTGTCAATGTCGCTGTATTCCACTTTCGCACCCTGAGCCGGCGAGTTATTCGCAAGCACTCCCTTGGTAATCTCTCCCCACGGAGTACTATAGATGCCATCCGGCGCGTCAAAAGAAGCCTTGAACCCGTTGTTAGTCTTTTCCAGCGATAAACTATACTTCAGAAGAGGCAAGCCTGTCGGCTCTTCTCCACCCTGGCTTATGATATGAGTTCCCCATGGATAGTCTGGGCGCGCTCGGATATGAGGATAGAGTGAATAATCGTCCATCTCCCTGGGCAGGTAGTTGAACTTAGCATGGGAAGCGTCGGTTACGGTGTTAGGATTTGTCATGGCGTCCCTTATCGGGTCTGTTACGCCGTAGCGGTAATAAACGCGTACGCCGCGCTTCACGCCTCCCACCATTATCATATTTCCAGAACCTCCGGGACCATCCGGCAGTTTATGCCCCGCCCAATATACGAAGTTTCTGCCGTCAGGATGAGCGTCAAGGTTTGTATCAGAAGACGGCTGCCCTTCCCGCATCGCGTCATAGGTCATATCTATTCCGCCTGGATGGGGAGGGGGAAGTTCACCGTCTAGGTTTGGTTTGGGTTCGTGCGTATACTGGGGCACATAGTCCCGCGCCATGATTCCCCAACCCTCTTGCCCATTAAGGTCAGCCTTTCCGTTGGACAACCCGAATATGAGAACCTCGAAGTCCGCGCTCAAGCGGAAGTTTGTATTTCTGGGCACTTTCTTATAATAATAGGCAATACCATCTTCACTTCCCGCTATCTTGCCGGCGTTATTACTAGAGTTGCTTGAGGTCATGGTGATGGTACCATTTCCATAAGCGTCAAAATCAGAGACGTCTATTATACAGCCTGGATCGTGAAGGGACCCAGCGTTACTGCCATCGCCAACGTACCCTTCCGCATACCGGGAACTCGTTCCAAACGATAAGCGGGCAAGGTCATTTCTGCCCAGCCGCACTTTGTGGAATCCCTGCGGGTTATTCTCGCGATAAGCCCCTGCGTCCGCGGAAAATACATTACACCCCGCAAGCACAGCAAGAACAGCGAGACCTATGTATGAATAGGTAAATTTTGCGTTTTTCATATCTACTCCTTTTCTAAGGAAATATAATATAGAGAGCTAATATTAAAAAAGAGTTAAATTCTTGCATTATTCAGAAAAGACAGTGGGCGCATCACCAGACGCTTTTTTCTTTCGGTGCCAGACGTCTTTCTCGGTGCCAGACACAGGCTTCGCCTGCCTTACGACTTCGCGATGGTCGGGGTTTGACGTCAGGTCTGTCCCCGTCTTTCTCGGTGCCAGACACTTTCGGTGTCAGGCGCTTGGCTGGGCTATGGGGAGTGCGGCAACAGGCGGGTTAAGCTAATAGCTCCACTTGAATCCGATAGACGGCATAGGAATCGGCAGTTGGTAGGTTGCCGTATTGCTGCCCTCGTCTTCTTTGCCTGTGTATTGATTGAACGAGGTGTTTCGAATTTTAGTTTCGAGAAAAGACAGTACATTTTCAACCGCGAAGTAAAACTCCATGCGTCCGCGCCCTGCGGAATTGAAAAAAAGCCAAGAGAGTTTAACGTCGAGCGTCAAGGCGAACCCGTCCCGTTCCGTGTCAGAATACGCTGTTTCGCGGCGGTATTTCTGTATGATTTGCACAGGCTTGCTGTCGCTGTCGACAACCAGAACGGGGTACGTTTCGATATTGCCCGTAACTACAGACTTAGGCGCGCCGGAGGCGAAGCCCAGACGGGTCGCAATGCTGAAGATAGGCGTTGGTTTGATGTTTAACACGAGGTTCAAGTTGTGGAATCGGTGAAAGCGAGGATAATACCAGTTCGACTGGTAGCTGTCGATAAACGAGGGGTTGCGGTATTGCGCGATATTGAACGAATAGGCGAGCCAGCCGTCCCAAAAACGCCCGCTTGTCCGCTGAAGCATCAAGTCAAAGCCGAAAATACGCCCTTCACCGTCAAAGTACCGCTCTATCGTGATGCTTTTCTCGGACTCGTTGCTCCGGAGCGTTGAGTAGGCGCGGTCAAAGATGGACTTATAGTACCCTTCGAGATTCACACTGTACCCGCCGGAAATGTTGAACTTTACGCCCGCAACCGACGTCCACGAGCGGTTCTGTTTAATTTCACCAATGCCGTCCGATGACTGAATGCTTGAAATATTGTCCATCATGGACGAGAAAAGCCCTGTCCCGAAAACAGCGGTTATTGAATCGAAAACGCCTTTGTTCTTTAAAAAATGCCAGTCAACATTAAGACGCGGGTTGAACGCGGGCTTGGTTTGCAGGGTAAAATCCTTACCGAAAAGCGCCAAATGGTCAACGCGCAATCCAAGCTCCGCGCCCAAAACGTTAGCAGGACTTGCCCATTCAAACAAGGTATAAGCCGAAGAGGTAAGCGTCTGATTCACCGTGGAAGTATGGTAACTTGCAGGAAAAATGATGCGCCATTCAGGATCTATCTGCGAATAGGACCGCTCGAATACACCCTGGTCGTTTTCTTCAATCGTTTCCTTTGCGTAAAGTCCCTGTACGCCTGCTGCAAGTAAGAAGCCTTTGCCCAATTCCCAGTCATAGTCCGCCCGCGCCTGCCAATTCTCAACGGTATCGGACATATCGGCGAACATCGTTTGGTTGAACGTGTAGAAGTCCGCAGTAACACCGTAAGCGCCGTATTTATTCTTAAAGTCCTCTGAAAACGGTACGGTCAGCGCATATTCAACATACCCGTCCAGGTCTGTCCGTAAGAATCCGCTGCCCAGCGTTACCCGCGCGGCCATAGACGGCTTGGGCGTCCACATCCAATCTGTTATCAGAAAGCCTTGTAAGTTATTCCAATCAAAGTTGAAATCCGTGCGGTTCGGCAAGCCGTCTTCCGTTACACCGTCGTTCTTATAGAACGCGCCCGCGCCGTCTCCGCCGATGAAACCGCTCACCGTACCGCCGAAGTTCGGGGTGAATTGGTAATCAGTGGAGAACGCGGCGCTTCGGATATAGGGCGCGGTCTTCACATAGTTCACCTCGTCAATGAATAGTTTTGCTAATTCCACAAACGGGTCCCAATACGTTACCTTGCCCATGAGCATGATTCCGCCCTTTCCCGCGAACGGGTAGGACACATTGAGATTCGCCGCGCTTGTGGAGAGTCCGAGCTCCAGTTCCACGTCTGCGGAGTCAGGCTTACGGGAGGTAATTTCGAGCAGTCCTGATATGGTGTGTCCGTAGCGCGTGGAGAACACGCCGTGCGACAATGAAGCGCTCTGCACCATACGCGGGTCGAAGATAGACGCGCCCCCGCCCCAGTAGTAGGGGTTGGAGATGTAGAAACCGTCGAAGACCGCCGTGAGGTCGCCCGGCTCTCCGCCGCGTATGGACGGGCGCGCGTTGAACATCCCGGTATAGCCCACGCCGGGCAGGAGCTTGATTGACGCCATCACATCTTCGATGACGCCGATTTCCGCGGTTCTGGTCAAGTCTTTACCGGAGATGCTCACACTTCTGCCTGTCTTGGTTTCGGTCATGCCGGGCTGTTTGGCTTCCACAACGATTTCCTCGTTTTCGAGCGCATCCCCGCCCATACGTAATTGGACGGTAAACGCGGACCTGCCGCTTGCCGGGATTGTTATTCTGGCGTTCTCATAACCCGGATATGCGACCTGAGCAACCACCTGTACTCCGTCCCTTACCGTGAAACGCGCCTCGCCGTCCGCGTCCGTCTCATATTCCACGCCTTCTGCTTTGACGACTGCGCCTTCCAGCGGCATATCCAAGTCAATATCGTTGACGGTAACGACTATCTCACGCGCAAAAAGGGATATATTAAAGAAGAGAACTATAGGCAGGAAGAAAAGGGCTTTTTTCATTTAAGTCTATCATTTCGCCTTAATATAAACCTGCCGTCCCGAGCCATTTTCAGACTGCCTTTCCTCTATTTCAAATTGAGGGATAGCGCGGAAGAGGTCGCCGAGCTTCTTAAAGCCGTAGTTGCGGGGGTCAAACTCACTGGAACGGTTATTGATTTTCTGCCCAACGCCTCCCAGATACGCCCAGCCTGTTTCGTCGGCCACGTCGTCTACTGAGTCGCTGAGCAGGCGCATAAGCTTACTGTCAACCGTGAGATCTTTACGGGCTCTGACGGTCGGTTTATCTTCATCCATTTCCTGATGTCCCAGAATCTCCGTAAAGACAAATTTATCACACACCGCGACAAACGCGCGGGGAGTCTTGGTTTCACCGAAACCATAGACGATTTTACCGCTCTCTCGGAGACGTGCGGCAAGCCGTGTAAAATCTGAATCGCTCGATACGATACAGAATCCGTCCAGTTTTTCGCTATAGAGCAGGTCCATAGCGTCTATTATCATGGCGCTATCCGTAGAATTTTTGCCTTTTGTATATGAAAACTGTTGAATGGGCTGAATCGCATATTCGAGAAGCTTGTCTTTCCACGAGCGGAGCTGCGTACTGGTCCAATCACCGTAAATCCGCTTTATGCTGGCAACCCCGTATTTTGCGACTTCGTCCAAGAGCCCGTCTATATTTACTGACTGCGCGTTATCCGCGTCAATCAAAACAGCAAGTTTAGCCTGTTCTTTCATCAGAGCCTGTTGGCTTGAAAATGCTAGTAAAGGAATTATTTCGTCCTCCTGAAAAATAGATTATAGTGTATCATACTCTTATTTATGGAAAAAATCAATCCACACGGTTCAACGCCCAATAGACCGTGTGTACAGCCGAGGTCTCCGCCCATTTCCCAAACTCTACTTTCTGGAGATTAGACTCTACTTCCTAGGAGTTGAACTCTGCTTCATGGGAGTTGAACTCCGCTTCCTAGGAGTTGAACTCTACTTCCTAGGAGTTAGACTCTACTTCATGGGAGTTGAACTCTACTTCTTAGGAGTTGAACTCTACTTCTTAGGAGTTGAACTCTACTTCTTAGGAGTTGAACTCTACTTCTTAGGAGTTAGACTCCACTTCCCATGAGTTGAACCCTACTT
>JAIRSU010000053.1 GCA_031255285.1 Treponema sp.
ACCCGCTCACGCTTGAAAGCATGGACGGGTCCCCATCGGCTCGGGAGGAGTATCGTATGTCGCTATGAAGTGAAAACATGAGAAGTACTATATATGTTTCATAGCGCTGTGTCAATACGCTTTTGCGAGCTTTTTAAAATATTCATGTCTACGGTGTTTATCTCATCCTTGAGCGTCCCGCACATTTTTATAATGGTATTTGGTGCATCGCTTGATCGCGGGCTGGTACATCTTGATGAAGAATTATTTGAACACCTTATCTGCCTGTTGGACGAACCATCCTAGTACGGCGTTTGCGCGGCTGGAGAATGATTTACCAATACGTTCCCTCATACCTGGTATGGAAACGGTCTTGGCAAAGGACGCCGCATACACGAGGAGGTAATCCTCCGCATCCAGAACAGCCACGACTGAACGCAGGTTATTTTTCCCAACAGCCGGGATGATGCTCATGGAAAGCGTGGTCAGGTTTTGTTGAATGAATATGAGCGTGTTTTCGTAGACATAATAGTCGTATTGATAGATATTGTCTCCAAAGGTCAAATCTTTTTGTCGTGCATAGAGTGTTACGGTTGTCGGCAGGATCTTGTATTGCGGAGGTTTCTGTATATTTTTGGATGAAGGGTCGTCAATCACTTGCGATGTCTCGTAGAATATCCGCATGGCTTTACGGCTTTCCGAGTAATATTCTAGTCCCGCAAGGGATTCCAAATCAAGAGTCTCATTTAGGAGCGCGAGTTTCTCTTCCTCGGTCCATCTGGCGTTTATCGCATTATTCTTTTTGTAAAGATTGAGGCTTTCTGTCAAGATACTTGGCTCTAGAGTATGAATGACCTCGTCTATCCATTTTCTTACGGTAGGGTCGTCTGGTAGTAATTCGGGTTTAGACGCCTTTTGCGCTACCCTGTTTATAGAAGAACCCTCACGCAGAATAGCGGCTTGCTCTACTCCGACTAATTTCTCCGGAGTATCTGAAAAGACAGGAGGATTCAATACAACCGCAATGGCTATATAAATAGGTAATTTCATAAATTATTAAACAGCGGCGTACAAGGAAAGTTACGACTTGGGCTTTGCCATGAATCGAATCTGTGTGAATACATATTTTCTCAAATCGTATACACGGGTGGTATTTCTATGCCTTGATCACGAATCAATCGCTCAGGTTCTCCCGTAAACATAACCGTATCTCCAGAAGTTTCCTTTTTTTTCAATGATACAGATACAGCCGCCGCCTTGGTGGAAAATGCTCAGTGGTCCGTCATTGCTGGGGAAATCACGGAATAATTCCCTGAATTCAAATGAAGTCGGCTTCTTTCCTTGTAATAGAGCGAGGGCAACGCGGTCCGTCACTTCAAGAATAGGCATACCTAATGCGTTAAAAGCGGTCCGATCCATGGGACGAAGCGCACGGGCGACGTCTTCTTTGGGGGAAATTGCATCGGTCACCCAGAAACCAGTCTTTTCCTCGTTGGATATATGGCGTCTTGTTATTTGAACACGCCGTAACGCGGAGAGATGACCACACGAGTCTGCGGCCAGAGCTATGTCCCGCGCTAAAGAACGGATGTATGTGCCTTTGGAACAGAATACGCGGATAGTCGCAAAAGGCGGCTTGTAATCTGCAAGCTCTAGCTCATAGATGAAGATAGGACGTTTCTGCATTTTCACTACTTTCCCGTCACGAGAAAGCGCTGACGCCCGCGCTCCATTAATGTGAATCGCTGAATAGACCGGCGGCTCCTGCATGAGAGCGCCTCGAAACTGCGGCAGAATGTTCAGTATCGCTGACCTTGTTGGAATCGACGCGCGGGTGATGACCGCACCCTCCGGGTCAAGCGTGTCTGTTTCCTCTCCGAATTTAATCATTCCCTCGTACCGCTTGTCGCAATCCGAAAACCACGGCGCGAGTTTCGCGGCTCTGCCCACAAGCGCTATCAACAACCCAGACGCGAACTTGTCGAGTGTACCAGTGTGTCCTATCTTCTTGGTTCCCAGTGCCTTCTTTACGTGGTCGAGCGCCGCAAATGAGGTTTCTCCAGCATCTTTATTTAATAAGATGTATCCATTTGTTTCCATAATCAGGAGTCTTTTCTAAGTTCGTGTCGAAAGCAGTCCACAAGATGATCGTTCACCATGCCAACAGCCTGCATAAAGGCGTAAATAATGGTCGGGCCAACGAAGGAAAAGCCTAGTCGTTTGAGTTCTTGCGAGATTTTCTCCGAAAGTTTCGTAGTCGCGGGGATTTCTTGCAATGTCTTAAAATGGTTTATAATAGGCGTATTATCCACAAACCCCCAGATCCAGTCAGACAAGGGCATGGACATAGCGCAATAGGCGCGGGCGTTCTCTATAGCGGAAAGGATCTTCCGCTTGTTTCTGATAATGCGGCTATCAGCCATAAGCCGCTCCACATCCCTATCCCCATAGACAGCGATCTTCTCCGGGTTCAAGCCGTCAAAGGCAATGCGGTACCCTTCACGGCGTTTCAATATGGTAATCCATGAAAGCCCTGCTTGCGCACCGTCCAGAATCAGGCTTTCAAAAAGTTTCTGGCTGTCCCTGACCGGACTCCCCCATTCTTCATCATGATATTTCACATAAATAGGTTCACCTAAACACCACGGACAACGCATCATAGTGGGACATCTCCATTATTAATCATAGATATATGGTAACATTCTGCTAAAGAAGAGTCTAGTCAAAGCGAGGGTTCCCTGTAACTTACTCAAGTCATAATCTTTCTCATAAGATTATTTTGTCAGAAATCTTGAAAGTCAAAAGAAGAATAGACTCTACAGGGTTTGTTAAAACGCCTATATTCGTCGAGGATAGTTTGCCGTCTATCATAATGACGGCGTTCAGGGTACGATGCTGTATTCCTGAACCACTTGAATTTCAGAGCACACGAAAAAAGATACCTTTTCTTGAACCATGGATTCAGCAGCAGCAGATATAGTCGCATCAACGATGACTTGGGAATTGACAACTCCATGGAGTGTTACCTTGTTTTCGGAAACAAATACTTCGAGGAAATGAACAGGCAGTTCCTTATCGTAGAGGATGCGGTGTTTTATCCTGTGAGCTAGAGTTAGTTCTTTGAGGCGGATAATCTGCCTCTCTTCGACCTCTTCGGTAATGAAATAATCGCGGAGGCGCTTGATGATTTCTGCACACACAGATGGGTGCAGATGCCCTGTATTGATGGTTAAATGGTAGTTTTCAGGGTTTCTCCATTCTACGTCAAAGAAATAATGATGGAACCCCTGTCGGTCATTGTCGCTTTTCTCTATGATTTGCTTTGCCTTTCTTTCGTCACAATGGAAATAGCTCCTCACCCGCTCAACGCGAACTTCAAGCGGTGCAACCAAGAATATGGACAACACACCAGGGACATCCTTAAAAACCTCAGATGCTCCCCTGCCCACGATAACCACGCTCTCAACGCCCGCTTCCGACAACATGGCTGTTTTAAGGTAATGCAAATAATTATCCCTGTCTTGGGATAAAGACGCCCAGAGTCCAGGCTTACATTCGTCATATTTTTTGAAATTTCTGTCCTCAATACCGAGGGTTTTGACCTTTTTCTCTAATATATTCTTGTCAACCAGCTTGTAGTTCAACAGCTTGGCGAGCTCGCCAGCCGTCTCATCTCCCAAAGCCGCTAATTCCCGCGATATAACAACGATCGCCATATATGTTCTCCTTTTATAAGGAACTCAAAAGCAGGTTCTCAAAGAAGTATACTTGAAATTACCAAGACCCGCCCGCCGACAAGTTCCTGATTCCCTAATTCTTATCCTCAAAAAAAATCCCGCGCGGCGAACGAAAGACGTTCATGCTGTAAACAACGCGCGGGATCTTCCACTTTAAAACTCTGTCCAGAGATTACCCGTAAGTCGCAATCATAACGCCCGCCGCAATAGCCGTACCGATAACGCCCGCAACATTCGGTCCCATGGCGTGCATGAGTAGGAAATTGCCCGGGTCAAACTCAAGCCCGACTTTATTGGATACACGTGCTGCCATCGGAACCGCCGAAACGCCCGCAGACCCGATAAGCGGATTGATTTTCTCTTTCAGGAAAAGATTCATTATTTTGGCTACACATACGCCAGTACCCGTTGCTACCGCAAATGCAATGAGTCCTATCACTACAATGGAAATGGAACGCGGGTTCAGGAATTTCTCAGGCGTCATCTGGCTTCCTACGCCCAAAGACAAGAAAATTGTTACGATGTTCATCAACTCGTTCTGCATGGTGTTGGAAAGTCTATCGACGACCCCAGTTTCTTTCATAAAATTACCAAACATAAGACAACCGATAAGAGCCGCGGCCGCAGGTATGAATATCACGCACAATATGAAAACGACCATCGGAAAGAGGATTTTCTCGATCTTCGGCACCACACGAAGTTGTTTCATCTTGATGAGCCGCTCTTTCTGCGTGGTGAGCAGTTTCATGATGGGCGGCTGAATTACAGGCACAAGCGCCATATAAGAATATGCCGCAACCGCAACCGTCGCCAATAACTGCGGCGCAAGCTTCGCCGCTATGTAAATGGTGGTGGGACCATCAGCGCCGCCGATAATCGCTACCGCACAAGCTTCTTTAAGATTGAAGTCCACACCCGGCACCAGGTTCATCGCAGTAATGGCAAAAAGCGTACCGAATACACCGAACTGCGCGGACGCACCGAGCAGGGCGCTCTTAGGATTGGCAATGAGGGGACCAAAGTCTGTCATCGCGCCGATACCCATGAAGATGATAAGCGGGAAAAATTCATTACCTACACCCGCACGATAGATGATATCTAGAAAACCTTGATGTTCCCGCATCCCAGCGTCGATCCCTTCGGCAATGTAATGTCCCGCATCCCCCATACCGGCGAGCGGCACATTTACAAACACAATGCCGAAACCTATAGGGATGAGCAACAACGGCTCAAAACCTTTCGCCGCACCCAGATAAATGACGACAAAGCCCACGATAATCATGAGCAACTCTTGCCAGCCCGGAATTTGTATGGGTAGTCCCGCAGGTGTGAACGCATCCTTCAGATCCGTAATGAAAGCGTATATACCGGTGGTTTTCATGAGTTGATCAAGGAAGCCGTTCAAGGAGATCATCTTGATATCTTCGCTTCCTTCAATAATACCGTTGGGATTGAGGATTGAAGCGTATTCCCTGGACTCCCTGTCCGGTACCGCGTCTTGCGCGAATATACGCGGCATGAACGAGAATACAAACGCACCCACAAGCAGGAGCAGACATATTTTCGTTATGAAAACTGGATCTTTTCTTTTATTTAGCATACATTTTCTACCTTATTGAATCTCCGCGACTACTTGTTCAGCCGCGACTCTTGCGCCGACGGATGTGAGGAAGTGAACCTTGCCGTCTGCCGTAGATTTGATTTCATTCTCCATTTTCATGGCTTCAATGATGAGGATATCATCGCCCTTGGAAACCTGCGCGCCTTCTTCCACTGAATAACGAAGCACGATGCCGGCGAGCGGCGCTTTGACGGTCGTTCCCGCTCCTGTGGGCGCTGTACTAATCGGCGCAGAATCCGCAGGCGCTACACCAGCTATCGGCGCGACCGCAACCGTACCTGCTGGCTGAACCACCACATTGTAATTCGCGCCATTCACGTTCACCACGTATTTCGCCGCGGAATTCTTTGGCGCAGCCGCGGGAGCCGCAGTCGGCTCTTCAGGCTTAAATACCACAGGTCCTCCGGCGCGTTTCTTGAAGAAGTCAGGCGCTATTTTCGGGAACATGGCGTAGGAAAGCACATCCTCTACCGTGGGATTGTCAACGCCGAGCAACTTCTTTACCTCGTCTTCGAGCTTGTCATATTCGTTAGGTACGTCGTCAGCCGGGCGATGGGTGATTTCCGCATCCATTTTCAAAGCGGCAAGCGCCTTCTTCACTACGTCTGGATTCTTGGGCGCTGGGCACGCTCCGTATTTGCCGACCAGAAGTCCCTGCGACTCGCCCGTAAGCAGTACATAACGTCCTTGCAAGACGTTCAATACAGCTTGCGTCCCGACTATCTGACTCGTAGGCGTTACTAACGAGGGATAGCCAAAATCTTTCTGTACAACCGCGATTTCTTTCAACACATCGTCCATCTTATTCAGAGCGTTGTTTTCTTTTAATTGACTCTCCATGTTGGAAAGCATTCCGCCCGGTACTTGAGACGCCAAAATACGAGTGTCCGCGCCAAGGAAGCTAGACTCGAATTGCTTGTAATTCTTCTTTATCTCGCGGAAATATGCAGCGATCTCCAGAAGCAAGTCAGAGTCAAGACCAGTATCGTATTCCGTGCCTTTGAAGATTTCCACCATAGTTTCGGTGGGACTATGGCTCGTACCCATAGCGAGCGGGGAAATCGCAGTATCGAGAATCTCAGCGCCCGCCTCAGCCGCCTTGGTCAAAGCGGCTACAGACATACCAGTCGTCGCGTGAGAGTGAATTTCTATGGGAATAGAGATCGCCTTTTTCAAGGCTTTTACCAGCTCGTAAGCCTCGTAAGGCTTTAGGAGACCCGCCATATCCTTGATCGCCAGACTGTCCGCGCCGATTTTCTCGTATTCCTTGGCAAGTTCCACGTATTTCTCACGGGTATGGAACGGGCTAGTCGCATAAGAGATAGCGGCTTGGATATGTTTGCCTGTTTTCTTTGCCGCGTTTATAGCAGCCTCGAAGTTGCGCGGGTCGTTCAAAGCGTCGAATATACGGAAGACGTCGACGCCGTTCTTGGCGGCCGCTTCCACGAATTTCGCTACTACATCATCCGCGTAGTGCCGATATCCCAGCAGATTCTGCCCTCGCAGGAGCATCATTATCGGAGTATGAGGCAGTGCAGCTTTGAGTTTGCGAAGCCGTTCCCACGGATCCTCGTTGAGAAAGCGCATCGCAGTATCGAAAGTCGCCCCGCCCCAAGCTTCAAGGGCAAAGTATCCGACTTTATCCAGCTTATCGCAAATAGGCAGCATATCCGCAGTTACCATGCGGGTAGCGTAAAGGGACTGGTGGGCGTCCCGTAAGATAAGATCCGTTAATTTAATTTTAGCCATTATTTTCTCCTTTTAAGAACTAATGAGTAGCGCGATATTCGGTAACGGCCGCCGTTATCGCGGCTGTTACTGCGGCGTCAGCGTTCGCTGATCTTGCAGACGGCTTGGATTTTACAGGTTCTTCCTCTCCAAGCCCCATACTCTGAATTATCTTTCCAACTAGTGTTATACTGGCAATTAGTATTATCAAGAAACCAAACACTGTTCCCATACCGAGCAAAGTCAGCACTCCGCTCTGCTCAAACATTTGACCTATGGTCATTACATCCCCCTATATAAACGGTAAATAGATTATTAGTTGTTATATTAGCAAAGTTTCACAATTTCTGCAAGAGGTCTGCGCTCCCCGAAAACCCGCCTTCAGCGGCATCTGCGTCCGCTAGAAAATCATCTCCAAGGCGCGGCCGCCGTGGAGCCTTATTCGTAGATAGCGACTCCGCCGGATTGCTCGATACGAACAGAGAACCGATCCCCGACATTGACAATACGGTGCGGCGCGCTCCCGTTTACAGAACGCACGCCCATATCTTTTGCAAATTGTTCATCAGATAAGAGCTGTTTCAGGCGCTCGCCATACACAGGAGGAATGAAGCCAAAGCCGTCTTCTTCGGCCGCGTCCATCATGTTGTCAAGCAATGATACGCCTTCCTCTGCGGGAACAACGTTACTGAAAATGCGGTAAGGAATAGCGATATTCTTCTGACGTCCAGACATGATTTGCGAATAGGTGAAGTTTAGAACCAAGCAGTCAAAATAAATGTCAACGCCTTGTATCGTTATTTCCTTTCTCCAATCGACGATTGGAATCGAGGCGTCTTCAGGACTTCTTGCCGAATAGCTCAGGCGCAGCGTAGTTATTCCGTTACTCACCGAGTCGACTCTAACCGCAATCGCTTTTTCGCTCTGATCCAGATATTTGACGGCAATAGAAAGCTCTCTGATATGTTTTTCGCGCTCGACAAATGCGTTCACTGCGGCCGTCATTTTCAGAACGCCGCCCGCCAGAACCAGAATCAGGATTATCCCCGCCAGAATCGGCGCCAGTACCATGAAATTCTGCGCTAGCTTCCCGAAACTTTCGAAAAGAGCGGAAAAGACAGCGCCCGCGCTCTTTTTCTTCACCGTGGAAGAAGCGGAGACAAGAAGCCGCATCCGATAGAAACTCTGAAAGAAAAATAAGACCGTTGTTACCGCGAAGAATATGATGATAAAGACCAGCAGACCTTTAACCGTTAATAACGACGACAGAAAATCAGAAACAACAATAATACCGTTGATAACATCCTGATTTGTTTCCATTTAAACCTCGCAAGCCTTATTCAGCCACGTATTCAACGCCGCCCTTCTTAATATGCACAATCAAGCTGTACCATCTACCCGTCTGAAAGCGTAAAACGCCGTTGCTTATATCATGCACCGCGTTTCCTGATATGACCTTACGCAGTTCGCTCTCTGGTCCTATGCCGCCGTACTGCTTTATCTGGGAAAATATTTCAGACACACGCTCTCGAGCCTCGCCGTCTAGGTTGAACGCATCGTAAATATGCGGGAAGCCGTCTGAAGCGTATACATCATGTATAAGGACGCCCTGGTCAGGCGGAATAGAATCTGTGAAAACCCGGTACGGAAACACCCAATTCACGTCATGCTTAAAGATATTGCCCTGCTTTTCGACAAAACGCAGGCAATCGATGAAAAGCTCGTTTCCTTCCAATTCAACCGTCAGGGAATTCAGGGGCTTCTGCTTCTCAAAGACGTCCGACATGAAACTCTTATCTATATCGTCTTCAAGATACGAGTAAAAGTACAGTTCAGCTTTGATTTTACCGCCGTTCTTTTCAACCTCGCGGAAACGCAAAGGAACAAGAACGTCTTTCAATTCTTGTAATTCCCTTTCTTTTTTTTCTTCAACTTCTTTGCGAAACCCGTTGATAACGACAGCGGCGCCGACCAGCGCGAAAGCCATCAACAGCAACGCTAAAAGCGATTTATGCTTCATGTATTTTCCCCTTTACGTGCGATAAACAACGTTTACGTTTTTTTTTACTATACCATGACAGCGGGCGCTTTTCAAGCGTTCGAAAAGAACGTTTCTCCTTGCTTCAAGCCGCCGACATTGGTATAATAGTAACACAGTACCAAGGAGGGACTATGTCGAATATTACCAATTATCTTGACTATTTGGCCAATGTGCGCGGCGTATCGAAGCAGACTCTGCGCGCCTATTATAATGATCTGAGCAAATTCGCCGAGTGGATCCAAACGCGCGGCATAGAACCTGAAGAGGCGCAAACTCGGGACCTCAGGTTCTTCCTAGAGGAATTAGGAATACGAGGGCTTTCAGCAGTCAGTACAAACCGATGCCTTTCCTCAGTACGCGGTTTTTTTCATTATCTCTCGCGGTTTTCTCTGCGCGCCGACGACCCAAGCATAGGCGTTAAGAATCTCAGGACCCCGAAGACCCTGCCGAGCTTTCTGTGGGAAAGGGAGATGGCGCAGTTTGCCGCACTGCCGGAGACAGAGGCGCTTTTATGGGCGGAGCGAGACGCCGCGTTGATTCTGACTATGTATTCAGGCGGGTTACGCATAAGCGAGGTTACAACCCTTTGCCTCCGCAAGTGTGAGTCAGACTTTTCGTCCGCGCTTGTTATCGGCAAAGGCGACAAAGAAAGGCCGGTATTTTTTTCGGAGGAGACTCAGAAAGCGATTAAAGCGTATCTTCCTTGCCGTCTGGAGAAACTGAAGAGGCCGACAGACAACCTCTTCATAACCATGAAAGGCAGACCCCTCTCGGTTTCGGGAACGCGGTGGATAATCATGCGGTATGCGGACTTATTCAACGAGAAGACGAGACTCAACAAAGACATTCACCCCCATTCTCTCAGGCACAGTTTTGCGACTCATCTGGTGAAAGCCGGCTGTGATATTCGGGTAGTACAAGAACTGCTCGGACACGAGAGCATTTCTACCACAGCCCGCTACGCCCATGTCGACATTGAGCGGCTCAAGGACGTGTATTCCCACACACACCCACACGCATAGAACATAGCGCGGCAAGGATTCAGGCGGTTTACCGCGCCCTTCCCATAAAAAAAGGCGTTCCCTTGAACGGAAACGCCTTCTGAGAACTTTTTTTCTACCGATTTATCCCTTCTGCGGGGGTTCGGTATCCGGAGATCCCACCTCAAAGGTTATTCCTTCAAGGTTTCGTTTGAGGTTGTTGCTTGCCAAAAAGAGCAGTTTAACGCCCTTGACGTGGCGGGCGTGAAGGTCTTCTGGTTTGTCCACGCCCTCGCTGGAAACGGAGACGCGGAAACTTCCAAAGCCTTCGAGGTTCACCGACTGCCCCAGTTTCAGGAAGACCGGCAAAATCTCGACCATATTGCTGAGAACGCTCTGCACATCTCCCAGAGAGAGCGCGGACCGTCCTTCAATCTCCTTTGCGATCTCCTTCATTCCCACGGTGCCGGACTTTTCCTGCGTCAAGTACCATTTCGCATGAGCCTGATCTTGGGGATTCTTTCTCATGATTTTCTTAAGTTTAATTGCCATAATACAACTCCTTGCTATATAAATTACTTAATTATCCCACGTCATAGGCAAGCCGTCAAGAGATTTTTTTATAAAATATGTACATTTTTTGATGAGATGCTGAAGTCGTAGCCACGAGATACGGGAGTCGTAGTCACGAGATGCGCAAGTCGTAGTCACGAGATGCGGGAGTCGTAGCCATGAGATGCGGGAGTCGTAGCCATGAGATGCGGGAGTCGTAGCCACGAGATGCGCAAGTCGTAGCCGAGAGATGCTGGAGTCGTAATCACGAGATGCGCAAGTCGTAACCACGAGATGCGCAAGTCGTAACCGAGAGATGCTGGAGTCGTAACCACGAGATGCGCAAGTCGTAGCCAAGAGATGCTGAAGCCTGACGGGGACAGACACATTTACTTATCACGCCTCGTGCGAAGTTGTTTAACAGGCGAAGCCTGTGTCTGGCGCCAAAGAGTGTCTGTCACCGAGAACGAGAAAGTGTCTGGCGCCGTAGGCGCTGAAGCCTGACGGGGACAGACACACTTACTTATTACGCCTCGTGCGAAGTTATTTAGCAGGCGAAGCCTGTGTCTGGCGCCAAGAGTGTCTGTCACCAAGAGACGGGGACAGACACGTTTACTTATCACGCCTCGTGCGAAGTCGTTTAACAGGCGAAGCCTGTGTCTGTCACCAAAGAGTGTCTGTCACCAAAGCGCCAAAGCGAAGACTGGGAGTTGTTTTATTCCTTTAGGAAGCCGTATTCATAGACTTACGGCTGGATTTTTTCCGTCAAGCCGCGAAGTTTTTCCCGCAGCACTCCGATAAGCGCATTGTAGGT
>JAIRSU010000063.1 GCA_031255285.1 Treponema sp.
TCAACGGACATGGCGTTGGATAAAGGGGAACGCAAAAGGCGCCAGGCGCCCGTGCGGTCTCCCGAAAGCGGGGACAGTTGCTGTGCAACAGCCCCCGCAATTTTCCGCAATAGAAAAAACATTGATCCCACGCAAACTACCGTCCTTGGCAGTTTGCGATCTGCTCATAGGGGCAAAAAACATCGCCTAACGAGGCTGTATATGCTTCGCCGCAGTAGCGGCTCGGCCTACGGTTTTGTTAGGTCATTCGCTACGCTCATTCTCACGCAAAACCTCTGCCACATTTTGTCGGCAAAATGCCGTCTACAGCATTGGAAAAAATCCGTAAGGTCAAAACTCATGGTTTCTTTACAAAAATGATCAAGAGTTTTCATCCAAAAAACCGTGAGTTTTTTGTAAATATCACCCGTTGCGGAGGAGAACCCTTGTCCATCAAGATTTTCTAGCTATCTGTAACGCTTGTGAAGTATAATCTATAAAAAGGCGCTTAGCATTATCTATAGCTACCTCAAGCTTGCCTACGACAAGCTGTGATCTGCTGGAAAGGTATTCCCCGAAAAAACTTCTACCAAGAACGACAGGCGCGGCGCTTGTCGTTCTTGTCAAAATATGTTATGGTGTCCTCATGGCAGAAGGCAAGAAAAAAGAGAATAGGATGGTGGTTTTCAGTGAAACCACTCATTTTGACGGATTCCTTAAATTCAAAGAGAATCTTTGTATAAGAGGGACTTTTCACGGAACCATAGAAGCCCATCCGCAAAGTACTCTTATCGTTGATAAAGGCGCGGTAGTAGAAGCTGACCATATTTCTGTACCGTCATTGATCGTCTATGGGAGTGTGAATGCCATGGTGCACGCCATTGATAAAGTGGACCTGTGCCCAGGAGCGGAACTGCGCGGTGATATAACCACTTCGCGTTTCAGAATAGCGGATGGAGTACTTTTTGAAGGGCAGTGCAGTATGACCGGTGTGGACAGAGAAGTTGAAATATTCTCGCGACCAACTGAAGAGATAAAAGCCGAATTACAGAATGCCCGATGAAAAATATCAACTCGCTGAAGAACTCGTCAAAGAGTTAGCCGTACGCTCAAAGATGCTCACAATTGTAGAATCTTGTACGGGGGGTCTTTTTACAGATGCAGTTACCCACATTCCGGGTGCTTCAAGGGTTCTCTGGGGTACTTTTGTAGCCTACACGGCGGATGCGAAAATTGCTATGCTTGGTGTGGATACTATTGACTGCTTCGGTGCGGTGAGCAGAGAAACTGCTGTAGCGATGGCGGAAAGGGCTATCGAGAGAAGTACCGCGAATGTCTCGGTTGCAATCACAGGGATCGCGGGGCCGGATGGGGATAGAACAGACACACCTGTTGGAACGGTCTGGATAGCGGTTGTGTGTAGAGAAGTGGCAGATACCACGGCGGTTACCGAAGTTTTTCACTTATCTGGTTCCAGAAACCAAATTCGTGAATCTGCGACTTGTAAGGCTCTTGAAAAAGTAATTGCAACTTTAAAAGAATCCAAGACTATTATAGAAGATTGATGGGATGTAAGAATATGGCATCTCAATAGGCAGCTATTTCCCCCAATTCCCATTCCATTGAGTTGATTGCCACGAGGTAGGCTTTGATCGCGGATTCCACGATGTCAACCGAAATGCTGTGACCGATTCCATCGGTGAATGCCATCAAGCGTGATTTTTACGTTGGTCTCGCCGAGTGCATCCTCTTCACTTGTGATTGCGCCGATTTTAAAGGCTTCGAGCGTTATATCTCTGGTGATTTGATCAATCATATTAAATGTTGCATCAATAGGTCCAGCTCCAAGCGCGGCCATCTTGTAGAGTTCACCGCTTTTATACTGTAGTTGAACTGTGCAGGTTGCACCCAAATATGAGCCTGAACTCACACTCCAGTGAAATAGTTGCCATGTCTCAGGTACAGCCACGGACGCATTGCGGGTAAGCGCCTCAATATCGCGATCATTTACAGTCTTTTTTTATCAGTCAAGAGCTTGAATTCTGAAAAGATGAGCTCCAATGTTTCCGCGTCAACTGTTACACCTAACTGGTGCAGGCGGTCGTCGAGTGCATGCTTGCCTGAATGTTTACCAAGCACCATTACGTTTTGTGTCAAACCGACAGATTCGGGTGTCATAATTTCATAAGTCGTACGGTTCGATAAGCCCTCCGCACTGGTGTATACCGGACTCGCGTGCGAAAGCGTTTTCGCCAGTGATAGCCATTCGGCTGATTTTTTACGCCTGTCACTTGAACGATAAGCCGACTTGTACTATAGAATTGTGTGGCATCAATACGGGTATCTGCATTCCAGAAGTCTCTACGCACACGAAGCGCCATGACGATTTCTTCAAGAGAGGCGTTGCCTGCACGTTCTCCGATGCCGTTGATAGTACATTCAACATGGTCCGCACCTGCTTGAATTGCCGTAAGGCTATTGGCAACAGCAAGTTCTAAGTCGTTATGAACGTGAGTGGAAAGTACAGCTTTTCCTATGTCTGGAGTGTGTTCTTTAATATAAGCGATAAAACGGCCAAACTCATCAGGCATGGCGTAGCCTACGGTATCAGGTACGTTGACGGTGGTCGCGTCGGCTGCGATTACCACACCAAAAACCTTACACACAAAGTGTGGGTCACTTCGGGACGCATCCTCGGCTGAAAATTTCACATCCGTACAGTATTTTTTGCGTATTTAACCGCACCGACAGCCGTCTCAAGTACTTGGTCCGGCGACATCTTAAGCTTATATTCCATATGAATAGGCGAAGTCGCCAAAAAAATGTGGTATGAGGAGAGACTGCTGTTTGTAAAGCCTGTCAACCCTCGTCTATGTCTTTCTGGAGACTTCGGCACAGTCCTGCGACGCGCTGTTCTTCACAATCGCAGCTATGTTCTTTACAGACTCCAAATCTCCGGGGATCGACGCGGGGAAGCCTGCTTCAATGACATCAACGCCAAGTTTTTCCAACTGTAAGGCTACGGTGATTTTCTCCTTCTACATCCGGGCGATTGTTCTCCATCTCGAAGCGTAGTATCGAAAATTTCGATTTGTCTTAACAATTGAGTCTCCTTCATTCAATATAAAAGAACCCCACGTGAATGTAAAGGGACGTGTAAGAGTTTTGTGCGGTTGCGGTTGCATAGAAGAGATTAAGAAATATTTTTTTCTCTAAAAAAATATTTCTAGGCAGAATCAATCGTTTTATACCAGGTCTTCCCAAAAGTAGTTAAAGTAGCTTAAGCTTATAAAGAAGGACGTGAATTACGCCGATAAAAAAGCATGAAGAAGTATGCTATAATAATCATTAGTCTTGCCGTTGCGGCATTTTGTTTCGCGGATGACCCTTTTCATGAAGAAGGACTTGCCTCTTGGTATGGAGAAGAATTCGATGGAGAGAATACCGCGTCCGGTGAAAAATTTGATTCTTCGCAGTTCACCGCCGCTCATCCCTCGTTGCCATTCGGTACTCTATTGACCGTTACCAATCAATATAACCGCAAGCAAGTAACGGTTAGGGTGAACGACAGGGGACCCTTTGTCTCTACTCGTATCATAGACCTGTCAAAAGCGGCCGCGGAACAGATAGATATGATAGCCGCAGGAACGACTTCGGTTGCTATTGACCTCGCGTCTAAAGGTACACCCCTTGGACCCATTCTTGCACCTACAGTGCCAACTCTCACCGCGATGCCGTCTACAGATCCTACGCCTGTGGTAACGCCGATTGAAACCACCTCCACAGCGACGGTTTCCACTACGACGCCAGCTATAGCTACTATGCCTTCTACCGCATCAATTGAAACTGTCCCTACAACAGCGGTTCCCGCTATAGCACCGACTACAGCGCCTACACCCACGATAACGATGAAAATCTTGCCTTCTACTCTACCGCCTACTGGTACCAATAAGAAATATCGTATTCAAATCGGGGCTTTTGGTGTCCCAAACAATGCTATCATCGCATTTAACAGATTGAAAGCTGTAGGTTTAACTCCGTCTTACGAAAGAAACGATAAAGATAAGCTCTATCGTGTGGTACTCTCCGGAGTCAAGTCCGATGATTTTGTTGCCACCATTGAAAAGATAGAAAGAGCTGGTTTCAAAGAAGCTGTTTATCATGAAGAACCTTGAAATTTCTACTCCGACAAAGAATAGACTCCTGCATCTTTTGAAAATTCTCGAAAAGAGCGAGACAATCTCTATAACCTCGTCGCAAATTGAAGAGGAAACAGGCTGGTCGCGAGAAACGGTACGGAAGGATGTCGCGGTTCTCGGAGGGCTTGGAAGTACAAATGGCTATGAAACCGAGCAGTTGAGTTTTGCGATAAGAAAGATGCTTGGTCTTGACAAAAGGCGTCGACTCTGCGTCGTAGGACTCGGACGACTTGGCTCCGCATACCTAAACTTCGGTGCTTTTAGCGGTTCGGAATTTGAACTCGTCGCTGGCTTTGATACAAACGTAAATCGCGTTGAGATATTGTCGTCTTCGGTTCCGCTCTACCCTGCTTATAAAATGGCAGAGATCATCAAACGCCTTTCCATTGATATAGCGATTCTCTGCGTCACCGAAGACCAAGCTCAATCCGCGGCCGATAAACTCATACACGCCGGTATATGCGGTATCGTAAACTTTGCACCGATTGTTCTAAAAGTTCCATATGGTATTTCTATCCGCAACGTATTCATTATCGACGAACTACGCACTTTAGCCGCATTTCTTTAATGTCTTTTATTATAAAATCGTCGCAGACGACCTAATCCGCTTCTTCCAAAGTTTTTATCCGTTTCTCTTGCCTGTGATTTCATTGATATATATCTTCCAAATGCCAGTGATTTTTAACGACTGAACTATCGCACCGTCAAAATTCTCCATATTGTTCGGCGTAAATCTTTCACAAATAAGCCGCAAAGCGTGGGTTTTCTCATTTTCATCGACAACCTCTCTCGCCTCGCCGAAAACGACTGCGGATTCATAATATATCGTAAACTTTCCATCCGGAATCCGCGTTTCCCCCACAAAGGTAACGCATACATTACGGTTTCGCCGTATACAATCCACTTTCTTGCCCTCTTGAGCGCAATGAAAGTAAAGACAGTCGCCGTCTCGTACCATTGAAAGGGTAACACAATAAGGTTTTTCGTCTGCATCCACAGTACCCATTACGGCAAATTCTGCGCGGTCTATCACTTTTTCTGCGAAGTTGCGAGGCATTTCTCTATCTTTTCTACGCATTACTATTCCTCCTAAACAACATCTCCAAAATTTGGAGTGATAAAAATTCATCTATTTTTTTTTGTAAATAAAACTACCTACTTCGGTAAGTAGGGTAAAGTCAATCTATAAATATGTAGAGTAATAACCATCATTATAAATTCTATAAAATATCATTCCCGTATTCTTTAATCTGATACTGCCTCGCCCCGCCATAACCGAATAGTGGTACGGTTTTCTCATCAATGATGAAATATTCTATGTTCAGATGAAATTTTTTTAGAACGTTCAAACGGATATAGTCGTCATTTGTTAGGATGGGTCCCACATAAAATATTTTCGCGCCCGGTGAAAACTGTTTCATTCTTTCGAGCAATACACCCGCGCAGTCGCCTTTTTCCCCGATGCGCTCAACCGATTCAAACAAAGCGAGCGTCTCAAGAATGGGAATGAGAGCGAAACGGGAGGGATTTATGATAAATGTTTTTCGATGAGAGAATACGACGAGTCCCATATCTTGCTGTTTTTGAGCGAACAAAAGACAAAGAGCGGCGCCGACTTCTATCACCCTTTCTATATAGTTTAAAGCTTTCTTGGTAGGATAGGCGTCTATATCCAGATTCAGAAATACAGACATAGGAAAAGACACGGTAGCTTCATATTCATTGACCATGAGATTTATACCCAGATGCTTTTGTGAGCGAACGCTTGCTTTCCAGTTGATGCGGCGTTGTTCATCTCCCATTCGGTAGGGACGGAGTGAGCGTGGACGAGAAAGGTCTTCGTGGAGGATGTTTTGCGAAAGAAGCCTGCCCAGGGGAATACCATCCCTAAAGAGCAAAGGTACGGAACGCGGAGTTGGGTACACGAAAAGCTTAGTTTGTTCTGAAAACGTGAACTGAAAAGGAAATAGTCCAAGTGGATCCGCACCTTGCACAGTTGTGGGTCCCAATATAAACACACCTCTGTCGGAGCAATAACCTCGCCATTCAAATACGTTCCGTGAACGTGCAGGCAGAGAATAAAGCGCTTTGTTGCCCTTGGAGAGAGGCAACATACCAGTTCCATCTCTGATCGCGAGCAGAAACACAGGCAGAAAACCACGGTTCTCCACAATCAATTCTATGCGTGCCCATTGTTGTCTGAACTCTCGCAGTTCTATATCTCGCCTAATAATTTTTATGGAACGGACGAGGTGTTCCGTATAGAGTCTTGACCCGATAACGATGAACAAAAAGAGCAAGCATAGAAATTGAAGCGCAAATAAGGAAGTGAACACATAAACAGGAATGAGAATCAGAAGTACGGTTGCAAGCAAACCTTTATTACGAACGACTTTCGATTCTTTTCTGCCTTTCACTTTCTTCATAATCACCTCTTATAATAATTACTTTTAAATTACCGCAGGCATACAAACGTTCCCAAAGTCTTAATAAAAACCTATGTTCTCTATAAAGGGTTTGCATTCAAAGAATCTCATAACCTACTGTAACAACAGCTGACTTGAGCGCCTCGACTGACATATCATCTTTGTGGACAACCGTAGCCTTTTTGTCTTTGAGGCTTACCTTTACAGACTTGACACCCATCACTGACTTGAGCGCTTCCGTAATATGTTTGACGCAGTGCTCGCAGGACATACCTTCAATGTTTAAAATTGTCTTCATAAGTCTGATTATAGCACAGACTTTTATCTTATCCAAGAGTGGAGGATACGTCAGAATGTTTTCCCATATTTTTCACTATTTCGTAAACTTCGAGTAGTTCCTGGCGAATCAGTGCTATTTGGGCGTATGGTCCCTGTTTTTCTGCGGAAAATTCCATGAAAAGCCGACGTTGAACCTCTTTCAATGGTAGGTGGCGGTCATAGAGCAAATGTTTCAGACGCCGCAGTATGCGAATATCGTGGTCTGAGTATACCATCCGCCCTTCCTTATCCCGTTTAGGATGCACTATCGACACCTCGCTCTCCCACTTCTGAATAACGCTAATATGTACTCCAACCGCTTTTTCCACATCCCCTAACGTATACCTCATATTTTCTCCTCTATCACTTATCTTTTGCAGAAGAGTCAACGAATTACTCGAATGGATGAAAATATTTATTTAAGTTAATTCGTCGATTCTTTACTTTTGCTTTCCTTTGCCCCTCCTCTTATCTCTATTTCAACTGGAATTTCGGAGAAGCCAAGCTCTTCGCGGATTTTGTTACGAATGTAGGCGATGTACGCCTCGCGGACAGCGTGAGGACGGGATACGAAAAAGACAAACCGCACTGGATTGTTCGAGACCTGTACCGCGTATCTTATTTTGAACCGCGTCCGTGGTCCTTGAGGCGGCGGATTTTCCCTCACCCATCCCGCTAACGCCTGATTCAGTACAGACGTATCCATACGGCGATGAAGCTGCGTATTGAGTCGAATCGCCGCATGCAGTATTTTGTCTATACCTGTGCCGTCTAATGCACACAAAGGCAGAATCGGTACGTATTCCATTTGTCCGAATAAAAACCGGATACGATCCCGCGTCGCTTCAAACGTATTCTTCACATCAGGCATCGCATCCCATTTATTCAGAACAAAGATAATGCCCCTGCCTTTGTCATGGACAAGCCCTGCGATTTTCTTGTCTTGGTCGGCAAGTCCTTCCTGCGCATCGATCAACAAAAACACAACATCCGCCTCATCTATAGCCTTAATTGCTCTGTTTACCGAATAATATTCAATGTTTTCCGTAACCTTGGACTTTCTGCGGATACCGGCCGTATCAAGAATGACAAAATTATGGTTTTTAAACGAGAAAGCACCTTCCACCACATCGCGAGTGGTTCCAGGCAAAGGGCTTACGATGGATGCTTGCGAAGCAGTGAGCCAATTTGACAAGGTCGATTTACCTGTATTCGGCTTGCCCAATAATGCGATACGAATGGGTTGTCTTTCTGGTTCAATATTCTCAGTTACGCGGGAGAAGTCCAATCTTTCAATAATCGACTCTTCCAATTCGCCTATATGATCTCCATGTTCCGCGGAAATCATCAAAATCTTGTCAAAACCATAGGAAAAAAGGTTGAATGCCTCGCTTTCATGGCGTCCCCCCTCGGTTTTATTGATTGCAACAAGAAGTTTAGCATAAAATTGCCGCAAGAATCCGATGAACTCCTCGTCTTCAGGCGTAATTATTCCTGCTTCGAGCAATAAAACGATGAGGTCTGCCGTCTTCAGTGTTTTAATGGTTCTCTCCACCACAAGCGAGTCAAGTCCTTCCTTATCAAGTTTGAAACCGCCGGTATCCACAAGACGCACAGGTTTATCGAGTATAAAGGTATCCTTTGTTACCGCATCTCGCGTTACACCAGGCGTGGGGTCGGTAATCGCCCGTCGCGTCCGTAAAAGCCTGTTGAACAATGTAGACTTACCTACATTGGGTCTACCCGCTAAAACCACAATTGGCAAATCAGCGTATTTCTTATTGATGTCAAATTGTTCCAAAATATAAATTCCTTATTCCCACGGCGTTCACAAAAATGCGAATTCACACCCTCTATCAACTTTTGAAACAGCTTCGAATCAGCTGTAAATCTATCAAACATTTTACCCTATCATTTTTCAAATTTTGTTATATTGAACATAAACACTATCTACCCTTTTTGTTATAATCCTTGAATACTTAATTTATTCAGAATACAATACTCCATCCAATATTAATTCATAGAAGCTTTAGTTTTATGTATATAAATAGATTTGAGATCTTTATACATAGCAATATTTTCTTTTAGAAGAGATATTTGTAATGTAAAAAGTATTCCTCTTTCAGCGCAGCTTAAATTGTTCTTATTCGCATTGATAATTTCATTTTGAATGAATTCCCATTCAACGCCAAGATTAATATACCTCATGTTTTCTCCCTTTTTCGCATGATAAAAAGATATTTGAAGCCACGCAAGTAAAAATTATACTCACAAGCTTTTCTGTGCCAAAAGCTTGTATTTGATGTTTGGTTATGCCGTGTTAAACAAACAATATCAATTGGCTCAAAGTACTTTACTAATCGTTCCCACAGTAAAAACCCTACTGCCGTGAATTTCTTTTTTATCCATTGATCAGCAATTATCCAAGCTATTACTTTACTAGGTTTTAAAATGCGGCGTATTTCAACAGCAACTTTCTCCATCTCATTATAAAAAATAATATTTTCACACGATATTTTCCCAATACATCGCTCATCATCAGAATAGTGTAAATTGTCAGAATATGGCGAATCAATAAAAACAAAATCAACAGAATCATTCTCCAATGGTATTATTCTACTGTCGTTTTTTATGATGTCATCTCGTACAATATTAAGATCATATCCAATTACACGGCGCTTTAATTCTTTTGCTACATCAATCGTTGTGCCACTTCCGCACATGGGATCAATGACTAAATCACCTTCAACAGTGTAACGTTGTAATAAATTCCATATAACAAAAGCAGGTGTTACACCGCGGTATTTATTGTTTCCATGAGGAGTCGTTCCATAATTTTGTTTGGGAAAATCCCAAAGCGTCGTCGTCTCAATCTGTAGTTCCGTCATCCTTCCTTTCCTATTAACGATTTTAAATCGTCAATGAATTTATCAAACATTTTTACCCTATCGCTTTCTTCAATTCGTACTTCGCTTAGAACATAGCTACCATCTATGTCTGTTTCTACAATAGCTCGTCCTTTCTTCGGCGGATATTTATGCATGAGAGTTCCATCTTCATCTGGAGTGACGAAATATACTCGGATATGTTTAGTTGCTTCATCAGCTAAAAGTTTAAATTTCCAGTAACCTGTTTGTGCTATTCTTTCCCGAAGTGTAACTTTACTTGACAGTACCGCAAGAACTCTACTTGTATTGGGTTCATATATAATAATATCAACGTCAGGCAAATGCATTCCAAATTCGCCATAATCAACGATTAAATTTCGCTTTACCAAACCTAAATTCTTAGAGAGGTTGGTGATTTCGGTTCTCTCAAGCGAATTACCATTAATAATTTTTAAGCCAAGCGCTTCAACTCTATCTTTGATTATGTATTCTATCAATTTTTCGAGATTTTTTCCCTTAAACGCCCGCCAAGATTGTTCATGATCATCACCTTGAAAATCTCTTTTATGAATTATCTTTGCTTCAGAGAAAATATTTGAAATCTGACGATATGTTTGTTCTGCATACGTTTTTTTCTTTTCTTCATATATTGCGAGCAAATCATCAACTGTCATAATTCCTCCATAACAAGTATATATTCAGTGGGATATACTTCTGTTTTATTCTTGTCTGTTAATCTTGCGAATTTACCCGTTTTTATATCACGAGTAGACGGTAAATTCTTCGACGGTATTTCCCGTTTAATAATATCCGAGATAGTAAATCCCAGATTTTGTAGTTGCTCCACAAATACTTCAGCATTCAAGATTTCAACACCTTTCAAGTTCGTATTTCCGATAACAATACAGGCTTTACCCCTTCTCTTTAAAACTCGTTTCATTTCCGAAAATACTTGATTCATCTCACAAAAATAAGCTGCTACTTCCTTCGATGTCTTTTTATCAATTAAAGATAATTGCTTTCTTGTTGTCTCTGCTATAACACTGTTTAAAAATAAATTCTTCCACTCACGCCCGGAAGTTGTACCGATAAAATTCTTACGAAAATTATTTAAATTATCGGTAAATTGAAACCACAAAGCGGATAATTGATGTAAATCAGCGTACTCGTAAGAAGTAACATAAGGCGGGGAAGTTACGATGAGACTGACAGACTTATCTCCTGTAGGTAGACTTCGGGCATCTCTACATTCTATCTCACAATTGATGTCTAAATAATTTTTCTGTCTCATTAAAGTGTAAAATTGCTCATTTTTATTCATCATTGTCCTGATTTGCCTATAGAAAGTCGGGATAGGGGAGGAAGGAATTTTCTTGAAATCCCGTGTAGGCTTGTTACTCTTTTGCAACCATATCGAACAATTTTTAAGAATATTAGAAAAACCACAAAAGAAAAAATCTCGATATTCTTGATTTTCTATTCTTGAGATTTCTTGCGAAATAATACCCAATTCTCGCTTTTCTTTTTCTTTAAACCAATAATCAATTCGTTCATGTTTTGGCATTACAATCTTGGAATCACCATTATAAGTACCGATTTTTACTTTAAGCGAATCAAAAACGACAGCTAACTCTGTAGGCTCAAGTGGTTGCGTCTTTACTTTGGCAATAAGAACTGCTACGGGATTTATATCAACCCCAACAGATGCCCTTCCCATAACCTTTGACTCGACAAGCGTTGTCCCGCTTCCTCCGAACGGATCTGCGACTAAATCACCCTCTTTCGTGTATCTTTCCACGAGATGCGACACAATTTGCGGAATGAATTTAGCGGGATACCGGTGATACCCATGTGTAATATACGCGGTGTCTTTTCGTGTCTTATCCGCAAAAGCCCAAAATGGATCTATCTCCGTAGCTCGTAACCGCTCTTTTATACCCTCAACGTCTAGCATGGCTTGATTATACAAAAATCTTTTGACCTCTGTCAAGGCAAGGCTTTATTTCTTTCCAAGACGTCTTTCACTTCCTGATCGCTCTTACACTCGCGAACTTTCTCCGCTAAGATGCGGCAGTCTTTCATGGAAACGGTGCGGATGACTTTCTTGATGCGAGGAATTGACGAGGCTGCCATGCTAAATTCGTCCAAGCCCATCCCCAAAAGCAACGCCGTAGCACTCGCGTCTCCAGCAAGTTCACCGCACATACTCGCTTTTATGTTCGCAGAATGAGCCGCATCTATTGTCTTCTTAATGAAGCGCAGAACCGCCGGATGAAACGGCTGCGCCAAGTAGTTTACTAATTCGTTGTTACGGTCAACGGCGAGGGAGTATTGGATAAGATCGTTTGTACCTATGGAAAAGAATGCCGAATCTTCCGCAAGAATGTCCGCTATTTCCGCGGCCGCCGGTACTTCTATCATACAGCCGACCGCTATGTTTTTCGCAAAAGTCTGTCCTCTTTTACGGCACTCGTCCTTTGCCTCTTCCAAAAAGAAAAGCGCGCGCCTCAATTCGACTGCACAGGAAATCATAGGAAACATGATCCTCACGTCGCCAAAAATACTGGAACGGAGGATAGCGCGTAATTGGGTTTTGAAGATCTCAGGGAACGCTAGAGAGAACCGTATAGCCCGCGCTCCTAATAACGGGTTCTTCTCGACTGTGTCGACCATATTCGAGATTACCTTGTCGCCGCCTATATCAATAGTTCGAATGGTAACAGGTCTGCCGTCCATTTCTTTGATAACCTTACAATAAGCGTTGAACTGCGCCTCTTCTTCTGCGGGCTGTCCGGATGTCAAAAACAGGAATTCAGACCTATAAAGCCCTATACCTTCCGCACCGCAAGCCAAGGCTTGCTCCACTCCTTCAGGGATCTCTATATTAGCATTCAAAGTTACACGACGACCGTCGAGAGTTTCCGCAGGCAGATTCACCATAAATTCCGTGGTTTTCTTTCTATAATTCCTGAAATCTTGGACAAGCGTTTTATATGTGGCGATTCTATCGCTCAAATCAAAGACGACTTCACCAGTTTCGCCATTTACAAAAACCAACTCGGTGTTCTTTTCATTTTTTCCCGCTTTTTGCCTATTCAACGCCTCCTGCGTTACCCGTGAAAGTCCCACGACAGCTGGAATACCAAAAGTCTTTGCAAGAATCGCCGCATGACTCGTCTTTGAACCAGCGTCAAGAGCAATACCTTTGACCCGTTCCTTGTTCATAGTAAGCATATCTGAAGGCAGAATGTCGCGAGCGATTACTATCACATCTTTGGTCAGGTCCGCAAGAGTCTCTCTTTTAACTTCTAAAAGCAGACGTAAAATACGCTGCGCCACATCCGCAATATCCATAGCCCGTTCGCGGAAATATTCCACAGGAGATGTCGCCAGTTTTTGAACTATCTCACGGGTGGTGTCTGACACCGCGCATTCAATATTCAAAAGTTGTTTCTCAAGCCTATCTTTTACTTGATTACTGAATACAGGGTCCTCCAACATCAAAAGATGAGCGTCAAGAATTTCATTATTCTCTTTGAGAGTATTGCTTCGAGCTACTTCAATCTCTATCCGCGCCATATCGACAGCTGAACAGAATCTGTCCCATTCGACTTGGACAATTTCCCTTTGAATACGGAAACGCGGAATATCAAGAGGTACGTCTTCTCTGTAAATGAAAAATTGTGCAAGCGCAACGCCGCCAGATACCGGAATACCCGTTAAAGTCATCATAGCGATATGATTATATTAGAAAACCAACAGTGAGTCTAGATACTGAAATCTCCTGACTAATCGTCTATAAAAATAACGTTTATGATTTCGTCAGAGCGACAAAAAGTGTCAGCTGCCAGACGCTACTTGCGCCATTGTCTTCTCACCTCATAAAGCAAAATACCGGCCGCAACTGACACGTTGAGAGAGTCAATTTTACCCAAAGAAGGGATGGAAACGAGTCTATCGCAGTTTTCGCGAAGCAGACGGGAAAGCCCAGAACCTTCGCCGCCGAATACGAGCGCGACCCGTCCAGAGAGGTTTTCTTCAAATGCAGGGACGCCTGCCATATCCGCGCCGAAAATCCAGAATCCTGCGTCTTTCAGTTGCATCATTGCCCGTTGAATCGGTGCTTCCAAGATAGGTACCCATGCATCTGCACCTGCAGACGCATGGGACACCGTTTCGCCGCGTTTGGCGATACGTCTATCCCGCGTTACTGCGAAATCAACACCGAACTGGTCGCAGGAACGAATGATTGCGCCGTAGTTGTGCGGATCCGTAATCTCATCCATTATCACAACCAGAGCGTTTTTTCTATTCTCCAAGTCCGCAAGCACCGTCTCAAGTGTCAGAGACGAATCAGCTCCCACATCCTTAACCTTCAGTGCGATACCACGATTGTCCGGTGCGAGCCGATCAAGGTCAAATACCCCCACTCTATTCACTTTAACCTTGTATCTCGCGGCAACATCTAGAATCTTCCGAGCGCGCGGACCAGCCTTGGCGACCAAAATCTCCCCTCCGCCGCCCGCCTTTATACGTTCCTCTATAGCGTGAAAACCAGTTAAATACATGATTTGAAGTATAACTATTTCTTGATAAAACAACAAGGACAGTAGCATCACGAGGGTTGAATAATTCCAAGCAATATAGATGTTATCATGCTCTTTGAGGGGAGACATTGGAAAAAATATCTGGGGAGCTTGACTTTTTTGTTCAGGTGTGGTATATATATAAAAATAAGGCGGGCCTATAGCTCAGTTGGTTAGAGCTGCGGACTCATAATCCGTCGGTCCCAGGTTCAAGTCCTGGTGGGCCCACAAACACGTTACCATAGAAAAGAGTCAATGAACTTTGTTGAGATACGAATGATGAGATTACCCATTCAAATGAGAAATAGAGAGTGATAGTTAGAAATCCGAACATAGCAAATCTTAAAGCAGGATATCTTTTCCCTGAGATATCAAGGAGATGCCGTGAATTCGCAGCAACGCATCCGTCTGCCGTCCGTATTATCAGCCTTGGGATAGGAGACACTACAGAACCCATATCGCTTCATATCTGTGATGGACTCATTAATGGAGCGCGACGACTCGGTTCTATTGGAGGTTATTCAGGATATCAGGATGAAGGGCTTCTCGAACTACGCGAGAAAATCTCTGAAGTTTTTTATGAGAGTAAGTTCGGGGCGGATGAAATATTCATATCAGACGGTGCAAAATGCGACATCGGGCGGCTTCAAATGCTCTTCGGAGCGGGAATAGAAGCCGTGGTGCAAGACCCCTCCTATCCTGTTTACGTGGACGGCTCTGTTTTAACCGGCGCAGCGGGCGCATGGCAAGGTAACGGGTATCATGGCGTCTCCTATTTGCCCTGCATTGCGGAAAACGACTATTTTCCCGATCTTTCTCCCATACCAGAAAACAGCCTCATTTACTTTTGCTCTCCAAACAACCCTACAGGCGCGGTCTCTACACGGGAACAGCTTTTGAAATTGGTTAAGACCGCCCTGGGAAAAGGATGCATCATCATCTTTGATGCGGCATACAGTGAATTCATTCGCGATACTTCTCTTCCCAAGAGCATTTTTGAAATAGAGGGCGCGGAACAGTGCGCCATAGAGATTCAATCTTTTTCAAAGCCCGCGGGATTCACCGGCGTGAGGCTAGGCTGGAGTGTTGTGCCTAAAACGCTGAAATATGCAGAAGGTGAGAGCATCAACGCCGACTGGGCGCGGCTTTGCGGCACTATCTTCAATGGCGCGTCTAATATCGCGCAGGCGGGTGCGCTTGCCGCTCTGGATCCAGATGGTTTGAAGGAAATGCGGCGTCTCACGGATTTTTACTTGGGGAACGCCTATAGAATCAAAAACGCCTTGCAAAACATAGGCGTTTCGAGTGTAGGCGGGGGCGATTCTCCCTATATATGGGCGCAGTTTCCCGGCAGGGATAGCTGGGATGTTTTCACGGAAATCCTCGAAAAATGCCGCATCGTTACTACGCCGGGCGTGGGCTTTGGACCTTCGGGGCAATCTTTTATTAGGTTCTCCAGCTTCGGTCGCCGCGCGGATGTTGAAGAAGCGTGTATGCGTCTGAGAGATTTAAGAAATTAACTAATCTCCGCCATTCACGACCACGGTATTAAAGATTTCTCCTTGAAGTCTTTGAGTATGCGAAGAATCGATTCTTCACGCCCCCTATGCTTACGCCCTGAAGAGTGGAGAATTAACCCACTATAAATGCGATGGCGTTACGAAAAATAGACAGTATGGAAAATTAAAAAGATATGGAAAGAATGTGTTTTTGGACACTGTTTGGCAATTATAAGCGGACAGCAAGAGGAAAAGCAATGAGGTCAATTCAGTTTCCTCTTAAATCGGACTTGCTATATCTTATTGAACTGTTATAATTTTAACTGGACTGTAGAGGTTGCAGTGGCTGATTTTGATATTTTAAAGCCTTGGGCTATTTTAACAAGCGGTAATTCTGACAGCGTGAAGTATGCAGCGCTTAAGTTAGCCGCTTATATTGAGATGTTGCGCGTCAATTTTCGAGTTGAACAAAAGTCTCTTCCTATTATCGATAGCAAGGACTCTTCCACGATAAATTACGTGGGGCAGTCGCCCCACATCGTCTTACGCGCCGGAGACGGCAAGAAAAACGGTTTCTCGTGGCGGATGGACAAATTTCGCCTTGAAATCATCGGAGAAGGCGGGCGCGGGCTTTTCAACGGCGTATTTGACTTTCTTGCAGCGTTAGGTTTTAAATGGAGAACACCTTACGATGAAGAGATGCCCCGCCGAAGTAGCGTCTCTTCTCACATTCTCCCCATGCGAACAGCGGAGAACCATTATAGCGGACAGAGACGGTACCTGCTTTTTGACAGCAATCAGAAAAAGGTAGGATCGTGGATACTCTGGGCTGCGCGAAACAGGATAGATGCGCTCGTTTTCCCTCTTGCAAGCAAAGCTTTCGGTGTTTTTTTTGAAAGACTGACCCATGAAACAAAAACATACGAAATCGACGTAGAAGCAGGCGGGTGGGAACTGCCCCACCTCGTCCCGCGTAAGTATTTTATCTGTCATAGGGATATGTTCCGTATGAGCGAGGGAAAACGGGACAAGAGAATCAATTTTTGTCCGACTTCTCCTGAGACTATACAGGTTATATCCCAGGAGGCGCGAAAGGTTTTTTTAGCCCATCCGCATACCAAGGCTTTCCATTTGTGGCCAACCCGCGGACATGAACAAGAATGGTGTTCCTGCCCCACATGCCGCGCCTTCACCGCCGAGGAGCAGAATCGCATTGCAATCAATGTAGCTGCGGGTGCGCTTCGCAAAATCAACTCATCCGCCACCCTCTCGTATTGCGAGTTATCAACCGAAGAGGCAAGTATCGCTCTACATGGAAATGTGATTAAGGTAAGCCATATCCCTGGTACAGTCGAACCAGAAATAAGTGGATGGTTTATCGCGGATTCTATAACATCGTGATGAGCAGTCACCCAGCCCCTGAATCACTCAAGCTCCACGCCGATCCAACGACGCGGGTCTTTCACGGATTCTCCGATAAGCCCAATATCGACCTCCGCGGTTGTTTCCGCTACAAGCCAGTCTTTGCCGTCAAAAGAAAAGCGAGCGTTATCGCCGCTCTCGGTGTCCACAACATCGGCAAGCCCCATCGCATGACCGTAGTCCCGTGAAATCATGATTGCCGAAGGAATATTCGCCTGCCTCAGAATAATCGCCCACAAAAGAGCGCGGCTGTCGCAGTCCCCCCGCCCTTCGATAGCGGCCGTTACTACATTGATAAAATCGCTCCCTTCCAGGTCCCGCTCATAGGAGAAAGCCTGCACCCATTTCAACGCCTTGTCCGCCAAGCTTCTGTTATCCAGAGACGGTACATTCCACATACGCTCCAGTATGAATGCCGCATTTTTTACACGATCAAAGGAGTCTCGATAAATCATCCGGTAAAAACGCAACCACGCCTCTTTCCACAGCGGTGACGATGCATACCGCGACAGCACCATATCCTCACGATCGACCACATATTGAGCGGCCGCGGCCGCGTTCTCATGGAAGAACGCCTTACCTTCCCCGCCAGCCAGAGATAATAACTTGAGTTCCCCGCGGGGGAAACTGTAAACGGTCATAGCGCCCGGATAAAGACGGGCGCCATAAACAGGCGCTATGGAGTCCAGAGCCGACGCATGCAAAAATGTCATATCACCCGTTTCCGCTCTGTTGTACGCCAACGCCAACAGCAGAGGAGCGATATCTCCTTTTTTCTCCAGTTCAAACCCAAGCCCATACCCGGTTATCCTATCGCCTCCATTAACGAAATCAAGTTCTATGATAAAGGCCTTCCCGTCCCTGTAGTCAAAAATCTCCGTTTCGCCCTCGTTTTTAAGCTGTTTCTGCACTGTTTCTGCCAATGTTTCCAACGAAACGCCAGAGATGTCGACCTTTAAGTCAAGAGAAACCCCAGCGTTCGACTGGAAAGAGAACACGTTCTGCCCATCGCCGTCTCTGAGCTCGTATTCTTCCGGCAAGTCCAGAAAAAACCCCCATGCAGAAGAGACAATAGGAGAAGCATGAAGAAGAAAGGCCGGCATAAATAAAAAAACACAAAAAGAAGAAATCTTATTCATATTAGAAGACCTTTAAATACTATATCAAAGCAAGGACCCTGTCAAGAGGCAGATACATGGCGCTTCCCAGCCCCATGTGAAGTCGTCCGTCAGACGAGGTCTGCGGTGCCAGACATCAAAAGTGTCTGGCACCGTGTAGACAAAAAAAGTCCGCGAATTGTGCGCCTTTGGAACGCTTTCTAAAGCGTCTCCCGAAAGACCACAGCCCGCGGACTAACACTTATTCCGTCTACCCGATATGGTGCCAGACACTTTTGAAAAGTGTCTGGCACCATATCGGCCTTTTGGTGTCTGGCACCGTGCCGCCTACCCGGCTAAGGGATAACCGTAAACCATGCGCAGTCCGAACCGCTGCTTGCCGAATCGTCTTTCTGATACCCTATGTCAATAAAATGGTCGCCCGGAGTTGACACCGGTATGGTTACCACTACCGTGCTTGTACCAGATATACGGCTACCGCTGTAGTAGCCGCTAGAGGAAGTAGCAGACGAGTTGTCAAGCTGGCTGACAAAAGCGTAATCATATCCTGATTCAGAGGACACCTCGAGCTGGACGGTTATAGAGGCATTGGCTGTAGTGCTGGTAAAGCTGACCCGCGCTTTGGTTAACCCCCCGTGGCTTATCGTGGGAGAGCGCCGACTGTCGTTGGACTGCAAGGTCCAGGTCCCGCCTGATACCGAGCTGTACGTGATGTTGCTGATGGGCGTGGTAGACCCGCCTCCTCCTCCTCCGTCTCTCCAGCCGCCTGCATCGCCGCTTAACCTGCTGTCCAGTTCAACGCCTTCTCCGGCCGTGGTATCGCGCCTCTTGCTTCCAGAAGCGACATAGACCGCGTGCCCGTAGCTGTCGCTGCGTGCCGCGTTTCTCAAGCCACTGCCTGCGTCAGACCCGTAAACGGCGCCGCCCGCCTGCTTGATAAAGGTCCCCGCGCTGACGTATACGCCGCCGCCGTAGGTCTATGCGGTATTGCCGCTGATTTCCCCGCCGGTCATCGTAAACGTTCCGCCGGACACAACCACGCCGCCGCCGCCGTGGCTCGTCTGATAGGATGTATTGCCGTTGACGGTCCCGCCGGTCATAGTAAACGTACTGTTTTGCACCAATACACCACCGCCGGACGCCCCGGACGTATTGCCTCCGATTGTTCCATCGTTCAAGATAAGCGTACCGTTATCCACAAACACCCCGCCTCCGCCATTGCTGACAGAGGAGTTGCCGCTGATTGCGCCGCCGTTCATGGTAAGCGTACCGCTGTCCACAACCACGCCGCCGCCGCTACCGGAGGAATTCGTGTTCCCGGCTATCCTTGAGCCGCTGTTCATCACCAGAGTCCCGCCGCTGTTCACCTGTACCAGCGAAGCCGTATTACTACCGCGTCCCTGGAGGCTTATGTTGTTTCCCAGGGTCAAGGTTACGCCGTACCCCAGGATAAACAGGGAGCCGTTTGAACCCAAGCTGACGATTCGCTCCGCAGTATCACCCCGCAGGGTGATGGCAACGTTTCTGCCGCTATAGTAAAGCTCTTGCGGCGTGAGGGGCTCGTTGTTCTTTACGGTAATAATATAGTCCCCGTCTTGTTCTGCATTGGCGCTGATCCACGCTAAAGACTCGGCAAGCGTTAAGCCTGCAAATAAATCAGACCTTTTATCAACGCTCACGTCCTTTACATAGATCGAAACCTTATCTTGGTTTACACTGTCCATCGCAAGCTGAACTACAAGCGGAGCAGGTCCCGCAGGCGCGTCTGTCCGAGCCGTCAACACCCATGTATACGAATGAAACTCCCGGTCTGCGCTCACGGTATACTTCGCATATTCCCAGCCCGGAGCAATCCAGGCGTCTTCAGAATTCTCGTAATAGTCTACATTCTCCCAATCCGCTATGCCCAGACAAAAGTTTCTCATAAGGGTATCAGTCTTGATCGAAAGGGAAATGGTTACTTGGTCTCCCGCTTCCACCGTAAATCCTAAAGGCAGAAGGTCGTCGGCATTGCAAACATACTCGTCATATCCGGGGTTCTGGGTTAATTCATATTTAGCGCCTTCTGTCCATGCGGCGTATACCGTCATATCCCTGACAACCGCCGTATCCGCGGTAAACACGGAACCTGAGCCGTCTCTGTCGGTCCGCCAGCCGTCAAAAGTATAGCCCGCTCTGGTCGGGTCTGAGGGCGCGTCCGCGCCCAGGGAACCGCCAGGGTACGCTTGTCGTTCCTGCGCCTCTCCGCCCTGGTCGTGGTCCGCGTCAAAGGTAACGGTGAACAGCAAGGGTCCGCTTATCTGCGCGGCAACGGACTCGCCAAAGCGGTTAACCGCCTTGAGCGCATAGGTTACCGGCGCACTGTGGTCTGGGACCGAGAGGTCAAAGCTTTGAACCGTCGCGGCTATGGGATGCGTTGCGGTCCCGTCAGACAGGGTGAAGCCTGTCTCGTTAAAGGAGTTATCCTGCCATGTAAAGCGGAAGGTCTGATTCTCCACATCATAGCTTTCAATAACAAAATCGGAAGGTGGAGCCGGCGGACCATTGAGGTCTTCATCCGTGAGCATATACTCCTTGGCGCTTTCCGCGCCTGCGGACACGACCACAACGTCTGAAATAACCGCGACCGTCTGTTCCGCTGAGTCCTTTAAGGTAAAGGAGAACAGGTATTGCCCCACCGGTATTGCATCGCTTTCATAGATAACCGCGTCATCGTCCACGATAAGGGGCGGGTCAAGCGGCTCTCCGTCAATGGTTGTTTCCACAGCCGTTACGTCTGAACCTTCCGGCAACGCAATATAAACAAAAATGTAACCAGTATCGCTCTCCTCGCCGGTATAGGGGGAGAGCGTGAAGTTGACGGTTCCGTCAAAGCCCGCGGTTATGTTCACCATTTCTGTTCCCTTGAGCGCCGCGGTACCGCCTCCAGGCGGATACGCGTAAAGAACAAAACGCCATGTTCCCGGTCTGACGTACACAACCGCTTCCGTTCCATTGTTGTAGTCATAGAAAACGCCGTCTTCGTAGAAGAAGTCCGCCAGCCAGCTTTCCTTATAATCAGGATCGGACGGGTCTTTGCCCGAAGCAGTGCCGTAAAGCGTGAACCAGTCCATATCCTCCAGATTCGGTGCGGTGGGAAGCACCGAGCGCGTTTGAGAGTGTCCGATGCGGACCTGGACCAACGCTTCCTGCGGCGCGTCTGCTCCATGCTCGCAAGCTATAAGCAAGGAGACCGCGGCTAGTACTAAGGCTCTGTATTTTTTCATGTTTCCCTCCTAATTCTCTATCCTGACTCTGCGCCAGGCGGAACGCTTTGCGCCGTCCGCGCTGGTTACCACTACCATGACGGTCCACACGCCCGGCTCCCGAACCGTAGTTGTAAAGGTATAGGCAGGCGTTGTCCCGACCGGACTGCCGTCCACATACCATGCATAGGACTCCCAGCTCCCCTTAACCTGAATAACCGCGGACTGCCCTTTAGCCAGGATAAGCGTTTCAGGCTCCTGCATTTCCGCGTCTTCCAGAGGAACCACGACCGCGCTCACGCCTGGACTGCCCGGCGGGTCTACCGTAAACGTGCGCCCACGAGGAATGGGAGCTTTCTCCTGATCCCCGATATTACCCAGCAGATCTGTACTGATGAGCGTGCTTTGATAGGTCATGCCGTTGTAGAGCTCCAAGAGGTAACTGCCCAGACTGCTGGGACTCGCCGAATAGATGTGATAACCCTCATAATCCTCATAGACCCGTTCCCACTTCTTTGTCCTATTGTCCAGGTCGTACTTGACCATCCACGGCATATCAGTGGTCCTTTCGTCTTGATTGGCCGCCTCCTCAACGCACGCGCCGCTCAAGACCAGGGCGCCGTCTCTGTCTTGAACGATGTTGTAAATCATGGTCGCGCCGTCTGGATACTTGGAGTCTACAAACATCGGATTCCCATCCCAAGCGCCGCTCCCTATGTTCAATTTTCTTATAAAGCCCCGATACTTCGACACGCCCAGATAAGTACCGGCCGCATAGTAATCGGCTCCTATCTGGAACACCTTGTTTATCGTGTGATTGGCAAGGCGTATCACTGGCTTTTGGGACCCGTCCACCGCGTCAATGATATACAGCAAGGAGCCGTTGTTTGCACTGTCCTCCGCAACTACAATATAAGCGTCTGCATCGCCGTCATAAGCCAGATACAGCATATAGCTATAACCATCATCCGCAGACGGTTGAACATCCGCAGACGGTTGAATCCACAGCCTTTCGTACTCCACCGCGTCAAAGTCCGTCCTTCTCACCTTGTCAAGGTACACTTGATTTAGTTTTGTATCGAAATTATAAAAATCCCCGCCTATGGCGTAATACCCCCGTTTGTCTTTGGCGATATAGTTGGCGTATTTGCTTTCAACGCTCGCGTCTATCTCGTCAAAGAAGCTGTCCAGATAGAAGAGGGGCTCTCCGGTATAATCGGTTCCCAGGATGAAAGGAGTCCCGTCGGTACTCTCATAATAAGCTTGTCCGGTGAATACCAGCTCCGTTCCCTCATCGATAAAACGCCTGAGATTGAGCGCGGACGGGTTAGCGGACAGGATTATCTTCCGTTCCGCAACATCTCCATTGGGCGCGATTGCGGCGAAATAAGGCAATGCGCCTGCTTGGGGTTGCGTTACCACATCCTCGTTATAACTGGTCCTACCCACCAGGATGTACCCGTCTGTCTCCACGTTTATGCGGGATTGCAGTAAGCCCACGGTAAAATACGTGCCGGTTTCACTGCTCGTCGGGATGCTCCATATCTTGTCGTTCATGTTCGGGTCAAAAGGTTCCTGCAAGAATAGCTGGGGACCGTTCTGACGGTCGTAGAAGAAGGTATAAACCAATCCTCTCTGTAGTGTGGTACTGGGGAAGTCCTTTCTGGTCCCAGTATCGCCGATGGTCCAGCCGCTTAATGACGAAACATTCTTGAACACATAAACTGCCGCGCTGTCAGTGCGTATCTCGCGGACCGAAGCGCCGAAAGGATATATCGTGCCTATGCCCTGTTGCAACCATATATTGTCGTCCGAGCCGTTCCGAATCAAGACGAAGCTAGAGTCCGTGTCTATGGGCGGCAAGTCAGGTACCGACGATGTATTTACCTTGTCTGCTTCCAGCTTTACCAGACGGGTACTGGCGGCCGTATTCGTATAAAAGGGAATGGTTAGCTCCCCAATCGGTATAAGGTATTCAAAGTACAGGGTCTCTCCATTGCTTCCTTCCGCGGTGGGCTGTAACTCCCATTGGTTTGACCCGCGGCTTTGAACTGTTTTTACCACTTCCGGCGCTTGGTCTCCGTAAAGCGGCGGGTCGTTGATATACACGTTCACTGCATAGGACGTGTTATTGGTTACTTTTAGATAGGTCTTGCCGCTCTCAGTGGGATCGGTTGGGTCAGGCGTGGGCGTAGTCGACTTGCCCGGCGCCGATTCGGTGCAAGCCAAGAGATAGACAACCAGAAACGCCGCAAGAAACTGTAATCTCGTATGCTTTGTCATAACAAAATCTCCTTTTTGAAGATGCGGCGGACGCTCACTGTTCTGTTCACGCCCGCCGCGTTTCAAGATAAGCGTCAGTCGTCAAACGACATTATGCCAATCTCTGTTATTTCCGAGAGATTGATGTCGCCCGGATTGGTTCCGGTGATGGTAAGGCTGTAAATCTTATCGCTCTCGAAGGTGAATGAAGGCACAGAGATGCTGTAAGCGGGCGTTCCGACCTTGAATTGCGCCTTTTCGCTGGTATCAAGGTATTCGTCGTTGGAGCCCGGCTTTTTAGCCATGTCTATCTGGAACGTCAACGAGTTGTTCGGATTGACTGCCTGTCCTCCGGTGGAGGTGGTAACCTGCTGAAGCCCGTCCCAGAGCCCCATGCCGGTGCCGTGGTTGTTCTGTATCACAAGATATGCGCTCCCGGTTTTCAGTACAATGTCAGAGCCTAAATAGGAGCTGGCGTTGAGCGTGGCTTCGTTCAACGAGTCGTCTAAAGCAAAGTATTCAAACTTCGCTTTGCCGTCCAGGTTGCCGCCTTGGTATTTGGGATACACGGTGATTATTTCGCCGCGGCTCTGGTTGAACTTCCTGAACACCGGAAATATCATATAAGTGCCGGCTTCGACGTTGAAAGTCGTGTTGTAAGAGCCTTGTCCCGCGTAGCCTATTAACTCGCCCTGTACGCCGTCCCTGCGCAGTTCTATGTTGTAACTCGTGCTGTTCTGAAGGATAATCTTCTTGTCTCCGCCCAGGATACTGCTGATGGTATACGTCAGCTTGTTCTCCGCATTAGTGTTGTAGTACGCATAGATTCGGGTGAAGGGTTTGTTCGCCAGTACGGACAGATTGTCCTTGTTCGCGGCGTAATCTTCCTCAGTTACCATGAAAAGCACAAAGTCGCCTGTTGTTGCGAACAAGGCCGCGTCCTTCTTCAAGCCGTGTTCGCCGCCCCCAATGGGCACACCGCTTATGAGCGAAGAAGCGCTCGGCGCTCCCTTGAACGCCACGAGTTTCTTGTTGCTGTCGTTCTTGACTTTCACCGAATAGCTGGTAAGGTAGTTGGTATAATCAACTCCAACGTCAACGTCTACAGGCGGCTTATTGTTGTCGTCGTCGTCCTTGCCGCCGCCTAAGTCTCCGCACGCTGTAAAAACAAGCGCACTCAAGATCATGACGAAGACCGCAGTCCGCGTCATCCAATTCTTTCCGCTTTTTTTCATAAAAAGCTCCTCTAATGTAAGATTCCCCCACATACGCGGGGGACTATGTTAAAAAAGAGGCAGACAAAACCTGTCTAACGACCGCCCGAAGGCGTTTAGACAGAAACGCCGTTGCGCTTCCCGACAAGCGGGAGATAGACGTATCTGTTTCCCGTCTTGCAGGCTCTGCCTGAAAAAAGTGAAGAAACGCGCTGTCATTGCTTGAAGATTATGTTATACTAGACGGCGTGTTTCACACGCGCCCGAAAGTCGGCTCTATTCTTGGCGGAACGACCGACTTCGGGTTTCCTCTCTTGAAACCTGTGTTAGTTTTTTCCCATTCCTTTCGGTCTCTCTGAAACCATCCTTTCAGTCTCCCTGAAACCACCTTTTCAGTCCTCCTGAAACCACCTTTTCAGTCCTCCTGAAACCACCCTCTCAGTCTCCCTGAAATTATTCTTTCGTACTCGGTACGGTCAGAGGTTCCGCAAAGTCCGCAGTATGCACCTTCTTCGCAAGACTCCCGCTTCCGGCAAATTGCGTTGCCAGCCTCAAGTGATATTCCCCTACCTCCAGCTCTGGTATCATCACTATCACTTCTGTGGGCTTGTTTTCCACTATGTCGCTCGGCTCTACTTTCACCGTCTTCCCGTCCGCTCCGATAAAGAATACGCCCACAGACGCATCCTTTCCCATCACCTTTAGTTTTCCCCCGTAAATGCGGAGGGTCCGCCCTGGGGTGAGTAAGTGATTCACGGACCCAGTCTTTACATCCGTTACCGCGGTAATAATCGCGCCTGTCTGACCGGGCAGTACTTTCTTGAGCTTTACTCGCCCGGACGCTTCCCGCAGGCCTATACCCGCCGCGTAGTGAATCTTGACGCTGTGCCTGCGAGAGTCAAAGGCGTCCTCCGCTCCGGTAAACACGCCTTGGATACTGGGAAATGCGTTGAAGAGATGAGTCGTAACCGCCTCGCCGTCTTCCAGCGCGTCCTTCACGACTTGCGCCTCCGCTTCCAAGACAGATACAATGTCGCTCCGCGTGAGACCCGCGCCTATCTTCAGAATGCGGTTGATAATCTCATCTTGATTAAGAGATATGACGTTCACAGTTCGTGCGCGCATATCGTCCGGGTTGTCCGTAAGCTCGTTACGTTCTAAACAGTATTCAAGCATATATGCCTCCTATAAAGAGAGAAATAAGGTGATATTTGTCCTGTCCGTGTACAGGTAAAAAGCCGAGGAAAGAAAGGAATGATAAAGAGTTATAATTATGTACAGCGGGGGGGGGGGGCACCTGGCGTACAAGGCGCGCAGACGGTCTTATGGCTTCTTGGCAAGCAGGAGTAAACTAGTCTGTTCTCGTCTGGCGAGCAGATGCACGCTCGGTATCTTAACGACTTCATGCCTTCATTATACCACGAATCTATAAAAAGTCAACAGGCTCTGCCTGTTTTTATGATTTTGGTACGGTGCCAGACACTTTCAAGACATGGTGTCTGGCACCGCATGAAAGTCGGCGGAAAACACAAAAGTGTCTGACACCGAAGCAATTCCCGTGACAACTCCGTATTGTGGGTATGAGAAAGCGCCGAGTACTCCTTGAAGGAGCGACATACCATGTCACGTCGAAAATAGACCATGACGACATGTGCCTTCTTGAACCACAATTCAAGATGTTATTCCTCTCTTTCGTTAAGAAAGCGAAGCGGAAGTTCCGTTTCCAATTATGGGACTTCTGCGTCATGGGAAATCACATCCATTTCTTGATAAAGCCGGGAGAGGATGGCAATTTATCTGAGATAATGCAGTGGAT
>JAIRSU010000065.1 GCA_031255285.1 Treponema sp.
ATTTGCCCCCATGCTCCAGATAATTGGGATACAGCCACGCCCGAATGACGTGCAGCACGTTTCGCAGTTCTTCTAATCCTGCCATAATAGCCTCCTTGAAAAAGATATAAAAAAAGCCGTGGTCTTCTTGATAATGAATAATGAGAAGACAAAACGGCTGTTTCCCTGAAAGGAGAGATATGAGAATACCCGCCTTCTCGCGGGGCTTGTCTGTTATATATATATAAAATTCTGCGGGGGGGGGGGGATATCGCTCATTCACTGCGGCTTTACGAGACGTGAGCGATTCGTTGCTAACCTGGTTCAGTTTCATAGGTAGAGCTGTGTTCGCTATTTGAGGAAATGTAACGCTGTTTCAAGACATAGTGGACTAAATTCATTATTTCCATTACAATGCCGTAATAACCACTCGTCAGTGAAAGGGACGCCATTTGCCGACGAGGAAAGCAAGGAGTATTCTATGCTAAAGAAAGTCATTTTATGTTTGCTGGCGCCGCTGTTGATAGGCGGATGCGCCAGTGGAAAAGGAGTAGACGTGCAGAAAACGCAGTCTTTGAAAGAAGCTTATGCGGATTATTTTCTCATCGGCAATATCGCGTCTGGGGTGGATATGGATGATTTGCGCTACGATATTTTGACGACCCATCACAATATCGTTACCGCGGAAAACGCCATGAAGCCCCAATATTTACAGGGAACCAAGGGCGTGTTCACGTTTGGCGATGCGGATGCGATTGTGGACAAGGCGCTTTCCCGCGGGCTTAAAGTTCATGGACATACGCTGGCATGGCATCAGCAATCGCCTGCATGGATGAACAGCGAGGGCGTTTCGCGTGAAACTGCCGTCTCTAATCTTATCACCCATGCGAAAACGGTTGTGGAACATTTCAAGGGCAGAGTCGTTTCATGGGACGTTCTCAACGAAGCAATCTCGGACAATCCTCCCAATTCGGAAGACTGGAGGACGGGTCTCCGTCAAAGCCCCTGGTTCAAAGCCATCGGTGCGGACTATGTGGAAATCGTGTTTAAAGCCGCACGCGAGGCCGACCCTAAAGCCAAGCTCTATTACAACGATTATAACTTGGACAATCCGAGCAAGGCGGCCGCCGTCTATAACATGGTAAAAGATATTAATGAAAGAAACCCGGACGTGGACGGCAGACCACTCATCGACGGTATCGGTATGCAGGGGCATTATAATTCCCGTACAAACCCTGCTAATGTAGAAAACTCTCTACAGCGATTCATCTCGCTCGGTGTGGAAGTGAGTATTACGGAACTCGATGTGCAGTACGGTGAAGCAGGCAAGCAGACGGATGAGCAAAAGATAGCGCAAGGACTCGTCTATGCAGAGCTTTTCAACGTGTTCAAGAAATACGCGGAGTATATTGGGCGCGTTACTATGTGGGGAATCGACGATAGCTCAAGCTGGCGTAAGCAGGCTTGCCCGACTATGTTCAACGATACGCTCCGCCCCAAACCTGCGTTTTTCGGGGCGCTGGATACGGACAAATTTATCGCGGAAAATAAGGCGTTTATAGAAGAGATAAGGGAAAAAGAAAAAAAAGAAGCAAAGCAGGCGGACGCAGTTTACGGTACGCCAAGCGGCTTGGCGGACGTGTCTGCATGGTCTCAAGCGCCTGCAATCCCCATAGACAACTACCTTATGGCGTGGCAGGGCGCGTACGGCGCCGCTCGAGTCCTTTGGGACGAGAGCAGTCTCTATGTACTGGTAAATGTCAATAACGCGGAAATGAACAAGGCGAACTTAAACGCTTATGAACAAGACTCTGTGGAAATATTCATCGATGAAAACAATGGGAAAACGCCTTATTATGAGAAAGACGATGCTCAATATCGCGTGAATTTTGACAACGAAGCGACTTTTAATCCCTCGTCCGCGGCAGAAGGCTTTGAATCATGGACAAGCGTTTCTGAAAGAAGTTATACCGTCAGCCTCAAGATACCGTTTCGGACCATAACTGCAAAAGAAGGCGGCGTTATCGGCTTTGATGCACAGATAAACGGCGCTTCAGCCCAAGGCGCCCGCCAGAGTGTCGCTATTTGGAATGACTTGTCAGGCGGATCGTATCAAGATCCATCCGGGCTGGGCGTCCTGAAGCTGACAAAGCGATGAGAGAATAGAAAACGTCTCCAATTCCACGTTCTATGGTACGATTAATAATACGGTAAGATTGATAGCATGGACAAGCTTTACAAAGGCGCGGGATATTGAAAAACAATAGATTTGTATTGAGATGAGCTTTATATCGGCAGGCGGGTGAGGATAAGGGACGCGATGCGAATGATAATACCACCGAAGAGCCATATTCCCCCAAACACTGCAAGGGTGGCGATTATTTCCGTTTTAAGGTTCACGTTTCGGGCGGGAAAGAGAATTTTGCTCGTTTTGTAGATGATGGGATTGCTTATGGCGTCAATGACCCGCCAGAAAGGGCTGAAAATGTTTCGATTGGTAAGAAAGGCGAAAAGACGAAGCGCTAAAATCACCGCGATAAAGCCGAGAATAAAGGCGGCCGCAGACCAGAGGGATCCTAGCAATAAGGCGAAAATGATACCGGCGCTTACGGAGCCGAAGTTGGCTAATCGCATAAACACGCTGTTGAGCACTGACAAGACGGCCATTGCTACAATAGGCGAAAGGTCAAGAAATCCGCCGACCTGTAATCCCAGCCTGCGAAACCAACCCAGATAGGGGTCTGTTATAACGCAGAGTATTTCACCGGGTTTGCCAAAATTGAGACCGTTAAACCATGTCAGCAGAATTCTAATGAAGATGAGAAGCAGATAGATACTTGTTAATGATGATAGAAAGGTGAATATTAAACGCATTTCTTTTCTGATATGATTAAGATAGGCGACAGGAGAGGGAGGTATTGTTCCTGAATGATGCTTGAAATTATCAAGCATCATTTACAATCACAACCCAACTTCCTATCGCCTACTCTAGGCTAGTAGTCCATTCCCATACCGCCGCCGGGTGGCATGGCGGGAGCTTCTTTCTTTTCAGGAATATCCGTTACCGCACATTCGGTGGTAAGGAGAAGGCTTGCAATAGACGCCGCATTCTGTAGAGCGGAGCGCGTAACCTTCGCCGGGTCTATGATGCCTGCGCCTACCATGTCAACCCACGTCATCTTCGCCGCGTCAAAGCCGACGCCCCTGCGAGAGGTTTTCGCTTTTTCCGCGATAACCGCGCCGTCGAGTCCAGCGTTTTCCGCTATCTGGCGAATCGGCTCTTCCAGAGCGCGTTTCACAATCTTGAAACCGACTTTTTCATCGTCCGACAGCTTCCTGACATCAGTTTTGTCGAGCACGAGAATCGGCTGAATCAGAGCAAGCCCACCGCCCGGCACGATACCTTCTGCAAGCGCGGCGCGTGTCGCGGACAAGGCATCCTCTACACGGTGCTTCTTCTCTTTCAGTTCCACTTCGGTCGCCGCTCCTACGTTAATGACCGCAACGCCGCCCGCGAGTTTAGCGAGTCGTTCTTGCAATTTTTCACGATCATAGTCGCTGGTAGTATCCTCAATCTGCGCCTTTATCTGAGCGATGCGGTCCTTGATATCTTTTTCAGTGCCGCCACCGTTGATGATAGTCGTATTGTCTTTGTCAATCTTGATGGTCTTTGCGTGTCCAAGCTGGCTGATGTCTGTGTTTTCAAGTTTCAGTCCGAGTTCATCGGTGATGACCTGCCCTCCGGTCAGAATAGCGATGTCTTCGAGCATAGCCTTGCGCCTATCTCCGAAACCAGGTGCTTTCACGGCGCAGGTGCGGAGGGTTCCGCGCAGGCTGTTTAAAACGAGTGTGGAGAGAGCTTCACCGTCAACATCTTCTGCGATAATGAGAAGGGGCTTGCCAGACTGTGCCACTTTTTCGAGTAAGGGCAAAATATCCTTCATCGTGGAGATTTTCTTGTCGTGAATAAGAATGAAAGCGTCTTCGTAGACACTGGTCATAGTATCACGATCGGTGACAAAATATGCGGAAATATACCCACGGTCAAACTGCATACCTTCAACAAAGTCAATCGTAGTAGACATCGTCTTGGATTCTTCAACTGTGATAACGCCATCTTTGCCGACTTTTTCCATTGCATCCGCGATGGTGGAGCCGATTTCCAAGTCATTATTCGCTGAAACTGAAGCTACGTGGGTGATTTCCTCTTTCTCGTTAATGCCTTTCGAGTTTTTCTTGATTTCCTCAACCGCAATTTCAACAGCTTTGTCGATGCCGCGCTTGAGTTCGATGGGGGTCATACCTGCCGCTACTGCCTTTAGCCCTTCTTTCACCATGGAATAAGCCAAAACTGTGGCGGTCGTGGTACCGTCTCCTGCCAAGTCATTGGTTTTCGTTGCAACTTCTTTCAAAAGTTGCGCACCCATATTTTCATAAGGGTCTGCAAGCTCAATTTCTTTCGCCACCGAAACGCCGTCTTTGGTGATAGTGGGCGCACCGAATTTCTTGTCCAAAAGCACATTACGCCCTTTCGGTCCGAGCGTTACCCTAACGGCCTTGGACATTTGCTCAACGCCGTCAAGCAACTTACGACGAGCGTCTTCATTGAACAGCAACTGTTTTGCCATATTTTTCTCCTCTTTGCTCATATCAAACGCAAAAGTAAATTCGCGCCTGATTCAAAATTAGTTTTTAAACCCACACAGGGTTTCAATTTAATATTTCGTGCATATAAAATACTAAAAACAATACAAAACGGCAAGAATTTTTTTTCTTTTTTTACCAGTGTTGTATGAAGTCTGATAGAGAAACAGTAGTCAATGGTTTCTTAAAGTTTAAACCGGGTAGTATAATCGACTCAAGAGGACTTTATCAATTTCGCAAATTCGGTTGCCATATTCTTTAATGAAGGGAATAGAAACAGGAGAAGGGACGACGGCGCTCGGTTTTGAAAAGGAGATATGGGATGCCGCTTGCGTGCTACGGGACAATATTGACGCCGCCGAATACAAGCATGTTGTGCTGGGCCTCATCTTTTTGAAGTACCTCTCGGATAAATTCGAGGATCGTTACAATGCCCTCAAGGACGAGGGCGAGGGTTTTGAGGAGGACCGGGACGCTTACGCCGAAAAGCAGGTGTTTTACGTTCC
>JAIRSU010000101.1 GCA_031255285.1 Treponema sp.
GACACGAATTATTTTACCTGTTACCGCAAAGGCGAAGGTTTTGGTGAATGGCCGTTTGATTTTCCTCAATACTTGCTAATAAATCTTGCCATTGGCGGCAGTTGGGGTGGACTGGAAGGTATTGATGACGCCATTTTTCCTGTGAAATACAGGATTGATTACGTGCGAATTTTTGGTTCAGCGCCTTTATAACAAAATACTCTTTGCATAAAATTTCTGATAGGTTCGGCGTAGGCGTATACTTCACATAACAGGCGAAGCCGGCGGGGACTATACAGATGAACATAAAAATATTTGCGCTCGTCTTGTATTCTGTATTTTAAAGTTGAAAAAGAAAAAAATTTTCTTGACGTTTATCCTGCATTTCAGTATTTTTTTTATATGCAAAACGATGAAGAAACGAAAACCGAGCCAGGAAGAGATCCCGATACGCCAGTTCTTGAAACGCCGTGCGTTGAGCCGGAAATTGTTAATTCTGACTCGAATAATGCGAGAATCGCACAGCTGGAGATGGAAAATGCCACTCTTAAAGATCAATACTTGAGGAAAGCGGCTGAATTTGAGAATTTTCGCAAACGGATGACCCGTGAGAAGCAGGATGCCATTGATTTTGCTAATCAAAGTTTACTCTTGGACATCGTGCAGGTGATTGATGATTTTGAGCGAGCAATTAAATCCGCTGAAACGTCTCAGGATTTTCAGAGCTTCTTGGAGGGTGTGAATATGATTAAGAATCGACTTTCTTCAGAATTAGAAAACAAATGGGGATTGAAACATTTCAATTCTGATGGAGAGTTATTTGATCCGAATCGGCATGAAGCTTTGATGGTGGAGAAGTCCATAGATGTAACCGAAGCGACCATCGTGGAAGATTTAGTCAAAGGCTATACTTTAAAAGGTCGTGTGATTCGCGCTGCAAAAGTAAAAGTAGCAATGCCTGAATCAGGAGCGGAGAATTGAGGATAGGTTTGTTGTTCGTATTCGGAGCTTGGTATTTCAAGCAACGATTGCTAGACCAACTCCCTACTCCCAAGCCCAACATAAAAACAAAAGGAGAGAAGAATTATGGGTAAGATAATAGGAATTGATTTAGGAACGACTAATTCGTGTGTAGCTGTTTTAGAAGGCGGCGAGCCTATTGTTATTCAGAACTCGGAAGGTGGACGTACAACACCGTCTATTGTGGGTTTCACCAGCAAGGGCGAGCGTGTTGCAGGACAGCCTGCAAAGAACCAGATGATTACTAATCCGGAGAACACGATCTACTCCATCAAACGGTTTATGGGGCGTAGGTTTTCTGAGGTCGGGTCGGAAATGGAGCGCGTACCTTATCATGTTGTCGAACAAGGTAACGATGTGCGTGTCAATATTGATGATAAGAAGTATTCACCACAGGAGATTTCGGCGTTCATTTTGCAAAAAATGAAGAAAACCGCTGAAGATTACTTGGGTGAAACTGTAACCGAGGCGGTTATTACGGTACCAGCTTACTTCAACGACGCTCAAAGACAGGCGACTAAGGATGCAGGTAAGATCGCAGGACTTGAGGTAAAACGTATCATCAATGAGCCGACTGCTGCGTCTCTCGCTTTTGGTTTTAACAAAGACCAGAAGAAAGAGAAAACTATTGCGGTCTACGACCTTGGCGGCGGTACATTTGACGTGTCCATCCTCGAATTGGGAGACGGCGTGTTTGAAGTGAAAGCTACCAATGGCGACACTCATCTCGGCGGCGACGATTTTGACCGGCGTATCATGGAATGGCTCATCACCGAGTTTAGAAACGACACAGGCATCGATCTGGGCAAGGACCGGATGGCGCTTCAGCGACTTCGCGAGGCTTCAGAAAAGGCGAAGATTGAACTTTCCGCTATGCAAACGACTGAAATCAACTTACCTTTCATCACGGCCGATGCGAATGGTCCTAAACACCTACAGAAGAGTCTCACACGCGCCAAGTTCGAGCAAATGGTAGATGATTTGCTCGAACGCTCCAAAGAACCGTGCAAAAAGGCTCTGTCTGACGCAGGATTGACAGCGGACAAGATTGATGAGGTAATTCTTGTCGGCGGTTCGACTCGTATACCAGCGGTTCAGCAAATTGTTAAGGATTTGTTCCACAAAGAGCCAAACAAAGGTGTAAACCCCGACGAAGCGGTCGCCATCGGTGCGGCTATTCAAGGCGGCATCCTTGCAGGCGACGTTCACGATGTCCTCTTGCTTGATGTTACACCGTTGTCCCTAGGTATCGAAACCCTTGGTGGCGTGATGACCAAGCTCATCCCGCGTAATACAACCATCCCGACCCGTAAGAGTCAGACTTTCTCTACCGCAGCCGACGGACAGACCGCCGTTACAATACACGTCTTGCAGGGTGAACGTGAAATGGCAACCCAGAATCGCACTCTCGGCAATTTCAACCTTGAGGGAATCCCTCCCGCTCCACGCGGCATCCCACAGATTGAAGTTACGTTTGATATCGACGCTAACGGCATTGTTCACGTATCGGCAAAAGATCTCGGCACCGGCAAAGAACAGAAAATACGCATTGAAAGCTCGTCCGGGCTAAATGAGGCAGACATCGACCGTATGGTTAAGGAAGGAGAACTCCACGCGGAAGAGGACAAGAGAGAAAAGGAAAAAGCTGAAGCCCGTAACGAAGCAGATACTATGATTTATAGTACTGAAAAAAACATCCGTGACTTGGGTGACAAAGTGAATCCTACGGACAAGTCCAAAGCCGAGGAATCCATCGCAGACCTGAAACGCGCCTTGGAAAGCGGCGACATTCAGGCTATCAAAGACAAGACCGAGGCTCTAAAAAACGTCGCTTACAAAATCGGTGAGGAACTCTATAAACAACAAGGAGCGCAAGCGGGTGCACAGGGCTTTGATCCATCAGGTGCGACAGCCGACGGCAACGCTTCCACAAATAGTACAGACGACGCCAAAACCGCCGAAGACGCGGATTACACGGTTGTCGATGACAAATAATTTATTAGTGAGCTATGGTCGTCCATAGTCAGTACGAACATACAGGCGGGGTTGTTTCTTAGAATCCGTTCTCGCAGATGGCCATGGTTCACTAAAAATAATTTCCCACCCGCCAGTACTCATTGCAATATCCTCATAATAATTATTCCTTATCAAAAACCTAACAAAGAATTGTATCATCAAAAGAGTTTTCATAGTCCTTGCAAATTTTTTATGTTTTTGTCAAAATAGAAGACATATGAATGGCATAGAACAGAAGACTTTTATTGTAGCATTTACTGATGTAGACCAGTCAGACAGGTTAAAGCTGTCAGCGGTGTTTGATTATTTTCAAGATATAGCGACTAGTCACGCAGAAAAACTAGGCGTAGGTAGGACATCAATGGCACAAACCGGGGAAGTATGGATACTTTCACGGTTAAGTGTTCTTATAGAGAGGAGACCGAAGTACCGCGAGACTATTACCGTGCGTTCATGGCCGCGTGGTTCGGAACGTCTCTTTGCCATAAGAGATTACGACGTGATAGATGAGAACGGTAAATCCGTTATTCGTGGTAGAAGCGGATGGCTTATTGTAGACATTGAGAAACATAAACCACTGCGTCCTCAAGAGAAAGTATCCAAGCTCCCGTTGAATGAGGGACTCGATGCTCTCCTTTCATTAGCAAACATCAGATGTCGAGACGGACTTATGCTTGCAGGCGAGCGTACTCCATTTTATTCAGACATCGACTACAACGGTCATGTGAACAATTCTCGTTACGTGCAGTGGATTCAGGATATAACCAAGCCGGATATACTGGAAAAAGCTGACCATATGCGGTTCGACATCAACTATGCAAGCGAGACTCGTTTCAAGGAAACGACCGAGTTATGGTCCGCTCCTATAGAGAACGGCTTTGCCTATGAAGGCAGAAGAAATGATGGAATAGTCTTCAGAGCAGAACTAGGCGTTTCTTAACACAGAAATAAAATGATTAAGAAAGCAATCATTAAGGCTTTCCAACACGAAAATCCTTCGTTTGCCATAGCCGAAAGCCGCCTTGTCTCAAGAAACCCATCAATGAGGTGCTTGTCCAACCATAGCAGTTTACCACTTTGAGGAAAGGCGGCTGAGATCCTTTGAACACACATAGAGGATTTGGACACGATAGAGGAATTGAGAAAGTTATGAAAGAAAAGGAAATTTTATGGACAGGACGTACCGCGGAAAAACCGAATGAGAAAGCGTTTGCTTTTCAAGCTTCTATCCGCATCGACAAGCGCCTTGTTCAGGACGACATTCGCGGGACCCGTGTGCATACCGCAATGCTTGCACGGCAAGGCATCATACCCCAAGATACCGCTGTGGTTCTTGATGCAGAGCTCCTTCGCATCGCCGAAGAATTGTCTAACGGTGAACTTACGGTTGATGAGAGCGCAGAAGACATCCATTCATTTGTTGAAACGGAACTCACGCGGAGACTAGGAGATGCCGGACGCATGGTTCATGCGGGACGGAGCAGAAACGACCAGGTCGCACTCGACTTCAAGCTTCATCTGAAACATACCGTGACGGAACTTTGCGAGGAAATCAAAGCGCTTATGTCCGCCCTTTTGGACAAAGCCGAAGAATACGTGGATGCTCTCATGCCTGGGTACACGCATTTACAAAAGGCGCAGCCGGTAACACTTGGTTTTCACCTTACCGCGTGGGTATGCGCCCTTGAACGAGACTTATCCCGCTTCCACGACACACTGTTCCGTATGGACGAATGCCCGTTAGGAAGTGGTGCTCTTGCTGGTTCCGGCTTGCCTTTGGACCGGGAAAAAACCGCCGTGAACCTCGGCTTTCGTGCGCCAACCCTCAATGCGATGGACTCGGTAGCGGACCGGGATTTTGCCGTGGAGCTTGCCGCGGATGCGGCTATCTGCCAGACCCATCTATCCCGCTTCTGTGAAGATATTATCCTTTGGGCAAGCGCGGAATTTGGATTCCTCAACTTATCGGAAAGGTGGAGCACCGGATCGTCTATCATGCCCCAAAAGAAAAACCCGGACTTTGCGGAACTAGTTCGGGGCAAGACAGGACGTGTAGTGGGCAACCTTGTTGCCCTATTCACCATACTCAAAGGCATCCCCTATGCCTATGATAAGGACTTACAAGAAGACAAGGAAGCGCTGTTTGACAGTCTCGATACAATTTCGGATTGCCTACAGATATTTCGCGGTATGATTACCGCATCTTCGTTTAACAGAGAACGGATGGAAGCCGCGTGTATTGACGGCTTCTCGGAAGCCACAGACGCGGCTGATTACCTTGTCCGCAAAGGGCTGCCCTTTCGCAATGCCCATGAGATTGCCGCACATATAGTACGCGACTGTATTAATGACGGGCAATCTTGCATAGGAGAGCGAACCCTTGAAGAGCTGCGGACGCGTTCTCTTCTTTTCGAGGCGGATATTTTCGCCATGCTCACCCCCCGTGCGTGCATGAACGCCCGCAGAACTCCGGGCGGCACAGCCCTTGACGAAGTGCGTCGGCAAATTGCCGTGCTGCGGGAACGGATACACTCTACAGGTACAGCCTAGACGTCTCCCAACGATTGTAAGGCGGGGTTTCCTTGTTCCCGCCTTACAGGTAAGTTATATAACATCATTATTTTAATCACTATAGGGTTTGATATCCTGCCATTGGGCGTAATACTAGCAGTGCGGAAGATTCGTTCCTCCGCATACCGCAAAGATTCCAAGAAGTCACCTGTTTTAGGCGGGCGATAATTCACCGTCGGAAGAGTTCGACAAGGCGAAATAGTCCCCTTTACGAAGGCTTGTTTCTTAACATAATTCGTAGTATACTGTTAATATTAAGGAGAGGGCAACATGGAATCAGTAGAAAGAAAGGTAAAGACGTTCAAACGGGGTTTGCGTTTACCCACGCGCAAGACCGCGACCGAAGGCAAAGCCATTGAGACGGCGCCTATGCCGAAGCAAGTCGTCATTCCTATAAACCAGCATTTCGGTGCGTCAAACCAACCGCTCGTCAAGGCCGGAGACTATGTGAAACGCGGACAAAAGATCGCGGACGCTGTTAAACCCGGGTCAATGACCGTACCTGTTCATGCGTCTGCGGCCGGTGTTGTTAAGAAAATAGAGATGCATCTTCAATCAAACAATACGCTTGGGTTATGCGTGTTCATAGAGTCGGATCCGGAGAAGGCGGACTCTGATACGAATTTCATGCTCCCCCTGGACCCGCAAGCCGCGTCTAAAGAAGAGTGCCTCGTACGCATCCGCGAAGCAGGCATGGTCGGTATGGGCGGTGCAGGTTTCCCCTCGTACATAAAACTATCCCCACCGACAGAGAAGCTTGGCAAGATTGATACCATCATTGCGGATGGTGCGGAATGTGAGCCGTACCTTACCATAGACGAAGCGGTGATGACTGAAAAGACTCATCGTGTTGTGCAAGGACTCGCAATCAGTATGCGTATAACCGGCATCAAGCGGGCGATTATTGGCATAGAGGACAATAAAAAGAGCCTAATCCCCCTTATTGAGAAGGAAATCCGCTCTGCCGAGCTTGGAGATGCGGTTACTGTAGGCTTATGCAGAACCCGCTATCCACAAGGCGGCGAGAAGATGCTTATCACCGCGCTCACCGGCAGAGAGGTACCGTCCGGCGGCTTGCCGATGGATGCAGGCTGCATCGTGCAGAACGTCGGTTCTCTTGCGGCTATCGCCGAAGCTTTTTATTTAGGCAAGCCACTCATTGACAGAGATTTAACGATCAGCGGAGGAGCTTGTTACACCCCCAAGAACATTCGTGTTCCCATTGGGACCATTCTCACGGATTTGCCAGAAGCGTTTGTGAAGATTGACTATAATTCGCTGAAGAAAGTACTCTTTGGCGGTCCCATGATGGGTGTGTCAATAGCCGTATTGGACGTTCCCATTCAGAAAAACACATCTGGCGTTATACTGATGACAGCGACGGAAACCACAGCTGAGGTGGAAGGTCCTTGTATTCACTGTAGCCGTTGTATTCGCAACTGTCCATGTCGGCTTTCGCCTGCACTCATAAACATAGCGCTTGAGAGCGGGGACCTGGGCGAGGCCGTGCGGGCCGGTCTTATGGACTGTATGGAATGTGGAAGTTGTGCGTATATGTGCCCAGCGCGTATAAAGCTCGTACAACGCTTCCGTGTAGGAAAACAGCTCTTACGGCGGAGGCAGCATGAAAGCGGACATTGAGACGTTTTACTCTCGCATGGTTGAGCTTTGTTCTCGTTGTGCGATTGCGCCCAACGTCCCTGTACGATGGACTATTATCGCAAATCCAATGGCCGGGGGGTTTACCATTCCCTCTCGGTGGCGGAGACACGCGGACGCTCTTTATCAAGCCGCATCGACTAGAAAACCGCTTGCTGAAAGAATACCGTACAGTCCTTTGGAGGGAAATTCTCCGCATGAAGGGCTTTTTCTGACGATGCGAGCTGGAGATGCGAAAGAATTTACTGAGGAATTGATTGACAAGACAGATGGGGATGTTTTTCAGCTCATCATAACCGCAGGCGGAGACGGGACAAGCTTGGAAGTATTGAGTGCACTTTTCTCCGCGATAGAGAAAGACAAGCGGCTGAAGGAGCGGTGTGCGATTCTGCGCCTCCCTATGGGCACAGGCAATGACGGGGCGGATGCTTGGAAACTGAGCGGTGCGCTTGACCTGCTCCTCAACTCCGAGCGTATTAAGTTAGCGCGTGGACTGCGCTTGTCAACTTCTACATCGAACAAGCGCAGTTTTCTGGCTTTCAACATACTTTCTGTAGGTCTTGACGCATTTGTTACGCACAACACCAACAAGATGAAAGGCAAACTACCCGGCGATTTTTACAAGTTATGGGTTGACGTGGCCGCGCTCTTCTACGACAAGATTTACCATGTTGGACCCATGTTGGTCAAAACCTTTGATGAAGACATGAAACAGACAGGGGAATTTCAAGAACCTCTGCTCCTTTTGGCTGTAGGGGCAAGCGGTTGGCGCACTTACGGCTCCCACAACAGGATACTTCCAGACGACCGCAATGTATGCGCAGTGCGGCAGACGGCTTTGTTCCACAAGATAGCGCTCAAGGAGCAGGTGAGAAAAGGGACGCACATCGATAAACCCCAGACCATACTGACAAACGCTTTTCGCGTTGAGTTTCAGAGCGAGTATCCGATACTGGCGCAGATGGACGGCGAGACGGTTCTCATAGATAAAGAAGACTATCCGTGTGCCATTACACTCACCGAGCCGTTAATCCCGGTATTGCAGGCACAGCCTGTTCTATAATTTCCCAGCTGCCCCCTCCTCACTTACAATACGGCAACACAGCATCAGATGCCAACCGATAGGCATAGCCTGTTTTTATGTTAGTAGGGGGGTACGCTTTCCAGAACGCGATCGGCAGACGGAGTGCTTTTCTGGCGGGGGGGGCGGGGGGGG
>JAIRSU010000103.1 GCA_031255285.1 Treponema sp.
GGTCCCCGTCAGGCAGGGTGCGCGATCCTTCTCGTACGTGAGGCTCGCGTACGCCCGTACGCGTGGCTCGATCCTTCCCGTACGCGAGGCTCACGTACGGGCGTACTCGAGCCTCGATCCTTTCCACATGATAAAGTCTGCACGGAAGGTATCCTACCAGGCGCACGGAACTCCGCTTGCTGGTGGGGGGGTAGCGGGAGACCCGCTCGGCAGGGCTCCCGCGTAGGGGGGGCGCGGCAAAAGGCGTACGGTCTGCCGATTGTGCTTTGGAAAGTGCGCCCCCCTCCTAATTGTCCGTGTCCATCTGTCCGTTCAAACAGCGCCGCAAGCTTCGTCTAGCGTAGTACGATAAAAGTGTCTGGCACCTTGGCTCGCCTGTTGACAATTTTGCTAAAAAGGTTAAATATAGCGATAAGGAGAATCTTATGAAAGCATTATTTATAGGCGGAACAGGCACCATAAGTACCGCCGTCTCTAAAAAGCTTCTGGAGAAAGGTTGGGAGTTGTTCCTTCTTAACCGAGGCTCCAGAAACGAGATGTTCGGCGGCGCAACGCATATATCCTGCGATATAAACAATAATATAGAAGAAGCCATGGATCGACTTGCCGGGCTTACTTTTGACGTGGTTGTTGACTTTATCGCCTTCGTCCCAGAACAAGTTGAAAGGGACTTCAGGCTGTTCAATGGCAAAACCAAACAGTTCATCTTCATTAGTTCCGCTTCAGCTTACCAAAAACCGTCTTCAGACTATCGTATAAACGAAGCTACGCCTCTTGCAAACCCATTTTGGGAATATTCCCGCAATAAGATAGCTTGCGAGGAATTCTTACTCAGGATGTACCGCGAGCAAGGCTTCCCTATTACCATTGTACGCCCAAGTCATACTTACGACGAACGAAGCGTTCCACTCGGCGTCCATGGTAAAGAGGGAAGCTGGCAAGTTGTGAAGCGCATCCTCGAAGGCAAACCCGTCATTATACATGGGGATGGCTTAAGCCTCTGGACAATGACCCACAACAGCGACTTCGCAGCCGCGTTCGTCGGTCTCATGGGTAATATCCATGCCATAGGCGAAGCGGTTCAAATTACGTCTGACGAAACCCTCACATGGAACCAGATCTATGAAACTATCGCATCTATTCTGAACAGACCCCTCAAAGCGGTTCATGTATCAAGCGATTTCCTCAACGCTGCTGGTCCTTATAGCTTTATAGGTGGGCTTATCGGTGATAAGGCAAATTCAGTCGTGTTCGATAATGCCAAACTAAAACGCTTGGTACCAGATTTCACAGCCCGAGTCCGCTTTGACCAAGGCATCAAAAATACACTTGACTTCGTACTGAGCCACACGGAATGTCAGAAAGAAGACCCGGATTTCGACCGATGGTGCGACCGAATCATTGAGGTTCGGGAAAAAGCGCTTGCAGAATTACGGAATTAAGTATTTCCCGCTATGTCCCGAAACCTTGTGTTCAATAACGCCCTTGTTCTTCGAGTCCGACCTTTTGGCGAGGCCAACCGCGAAGCGGTGTTCTTAACGACCGAGGAAGGTATCGTTAATGTGGTGGTTTTTGGGGGACCAAGGTCTAAGCTCCGTGCTGCGATATCGCCGTTTCACCAGGGAAACCTCTATCTTTACCTTAACCCGATGAAGGACTCCCGCAAGGCGGTTGACTTCGACGTGAAGATATGGCGCCCCGGACTACGCGAGGACTTCGGCAGAGCCATGGCCGCAGGTGCGGTGAGCGGTACGGTTTCGGCGACCCATGCAGGCGGCGGGGACTGGGCGCGGGCGCTTGAGCTCGCGTCTGCTTCCTTGACCGCACTCGAAACAGCTGACGAGAGCGCCTGCATACGAGTTTTTATCCACTTTTTGTGGAATTGGCTTGGTCTCATCGGAGAAAAGCCGTCCCTATCTCATTGCGCGGTATGCGGACTAACTTTTGAAAACAGTGCGGTCTTCTCTTTCTTGGAGCAAGCTTTGGTTTGTCCTGTGTGCAGGGAAAGCGCGTGGAGGACAGAGAGCGGCTCGCTCGTTTTGGGACCTGGCGCTCGCCGGTGGCTCTCGGTTACGGAAAACCTGCCTCCTTCACAACTCGGTAGATGGACTCTGGATATGGTCTCTCTCGTACAGGCGCGCGCAGTCGTTACAGGTATGATGGCGCTTACCATAGAGAAAAGGCTTAATATCTGGGATTTTTAGCGTCTCATCAATAGTATATTTCCATATCTGACCTTCTTTCATCTATTTTATGGTATAAGAGAAATATTTGATACAAAATCCCCTCTTTTCAAAAAGAGTGCGATGATATATTATTAAATAATATGGAGCGAATATGAAGAAAATATTGATATTTTTTGTGGTTTTCTCTGTTCTTATAACAGCGTACAGCTGTAAGAATAGAGAAAAAGAATCTGAAGATGGTAAAGCCGTCTCATTAACAGAAGCCGTGGATTCCCTAGACAAAGATACTAGTTACGCCTTTGGTATGGCTTTCGCCTCGGAACTCAAAGATCTAGAACTCGCCTTTGACTATACAGAGTTTACTCAGGGGTTTAAGGACTCTCTTGCGAAAGACAGTGAAACGCGGCTCTCGGAAGAAACTGCCATGCAAAAGGTGGGGAATGCCTATAGTGTGGCTTTGCAAGCCAGGACTGAGACTCTCAAGAAAAAAGAAGCGGAATTTCTTGAGCAAAATGGTAAGAAAGACGCAATTGCGATCACAGCGAGCGGGCTTCAGTATGAAGTTGTAAAAGAAGGAGACGGCGCAAAGCCGCTCGCTGACAGCACGGTCAAGGTGAATTACGAGGGTAAGCTTATGGATGGAACTATCTTTGATAGTTCGTATGCACGCGGCGAACCTATTGAATTCCCGTTGAACGGAGTTATCAAAGGATGGACGGAGGGATTACAGCTTATGAGTGTTGGAAGCACGTATATATTCTATATTCCGTCGAATTTGGCGTATGGAGAAAGCGGTTCGGGACGCAATATTCCACCGTATTCACCCTTGACGTTCAAAGTTGAACTATTAGAGGTAAAGTAGGGCATTGTCTACATTGATAAGGAGAAATATATGAAGAAGATGTTTTTAATAGGGGTCGCCGTAGTGTTTTGCGCAGTTGGCGCAAGTGCGAAGCCGGTTTATGAGGATACAAATAACGCTGCAACTCTCGAAGAGATAAGCTATGCTTTTGGCGTTGTACTTGGCTCTCAATTCCGAGATTCTGGTCTCTTGTTTAATTATGACGAAGTCGCCAAGGGTTTTCAAGACTCTTTCGAGGGAAATGCGAAAATGACAGATGATACAGCTGTTGATTTAGCGCAAACTGCTTATACAGAGGTGTTGGGAAAGAAAGCTCTTGAAAACAAGGCAAAGGAAGAAGCGTTTTTAGCGGAAAACGGTCGTAAAGATACGGTAATCACTACCGAAAGCGGTCTTCAATATGAGATTCTGGAAGAAGGGGACGGTCCGAAGCCTTCCACCAACGACATTGTACAGGTAAACTATGAGGGCAGGCTCCTGGACGGGACGATATTTGACAGCTCGTACAAGCGAGGTGAGAGCGCCGAATTTTCCCTTGATATGGTGATAGACGGTTGGTCCGAAGGGTTGCAACTTATGAATGTGGGGAGTAAGTACCGTCTGATTATGCCGTCTAAGCTGGCTTATGGGGAGTCGGGTGCGGGCGCTGCGATTCCTCCGTATTCACTTCTAATTTTTGAAGTAGAACTCCTCGGTATCATTGATTATCCATTAGAAGAGACAGAAGACGAGGGAGAAGCGGAAGATTTCGTAGAAGATCCCGTCTATGACGAGGATTTATAAAAAACCCGCCGCGTAAGATTTACAGTGGCGGGTCTATGTACTGAATTGAAACAGGAAGTTCTTCGTAAGTCATTGCATTGTCTTATAGCGCTCGCCGCGCCACTTGCGGAGTTCGGTAATACTACGGTTATCGTTCTGCTTGCCGCGGGGGCGTTTTTTTATGCTATGGCGGAGGTATTGCGACTCAAAGGCAGGCGGGTACCGATATTCAGTACTGTTTCCTCGATAACCGTGAAGGCGGCACGGAAGCGGGAGGCAGGTTTCATCTGGGGTCCGATAACCCTTGCTACCGGAGCGATTGCGTCCCTGATTTTGTTTCAGAAGCCTGTCCTTGACGCTGCAATCTATAGCCTTGCGTTTGGAGACGGTCTCGCCGGATTGGTGGGACGGTTGATAGGGCGCTTGAGGCCGGCGTTTATGCGTGGAAAGAGCGTGGAAGGATCGCTTGCCTGTTTTGTTGCGGTACTTATCTCCGTGTTTATTGTATTTGAAGATTGGCGCATGAGTTTCGCCGCGGCCGGCATGGCTGCCTTTGTTGAAGCTCTCCCGCTTAAAGAGAGTGATAATATCGCTATACCGCTTACTGTGGGATTTTTATCTGACCTTTTATTCTTTTAAAGACCGCTCAATAATAAGTCGTAAAAGCGGCCTTGTAACAGGAAAATAAAGAGTGGTTCGTTTGCTTCCAGTTTATGATGGGAGCGAGTCGTTAGAATCGCTTGAGACTTTTTTAAGGAGTGAATTTTATGGAAAAAGAAACCGACGTATTGGTCGTAGGCGCTTGTACCGCGGGTTTGTATTTCGCAGGGCTTATGGCGCAAAAAGGATTTCGTGTCCTTGTATGCGATCGCTCTTCAACGGCTGACTTAGGGTGCCGCTACGACATCATTCACATTGGAGAGGAATATTTCAGCCGTTTCGGATTACCGAAACCCGGTCCCGGAGACGAAGATTATGTGGATACGTTCCACAAAACTACGCTCGTCTCTGCGCTAAACAAATACCCCAAGAACGCCAGTGCAGACGTACTTGTATTGCGCCGCGTTCCACTTATGCGCCGTCTTGCGGCGTGGGCGCGTTCCTGCGGCGCAGAAATCATGTTTGAAACCGAGTTCACGACGCCGCTCTTTAACGGCGCGGGTAAGCTTTGCGGTGCTTTATTGCGGAAAGACGGCATGGATTTCCATGTAAAAGCAAGATTGACCGCAGATGCGTCCGGCATAGGAGCCGCGGTTCGCGTGAAATTACCCAATGGCTACGGCGTTGAAAACTTCGTTACAGGTCCCCGCGACCAATTCTACGTGGTTTTGCGCTACGTCAAACTTGAAAACCCTGCGGTGGATAAGCCAAGATTCACCAAAACCTGGCCCTATTACAAGACATGGATTGCGCCGCAACTGGAAATGGACGGCGCAATACTTGGAATCGGTGCAAATCTCTCGTTTGCTTATGCCAAACGATGTTGGGAACAGTTTTGTACAAAAGGCTTCCTGCCGGAATATGAAATGCAGTACATTGAACAGAGCAGTACGCCTTACCGCAGACCTCCCTATAGTTTCGTGGCGGACGGCTTCGTAGTACTGGGAGACGCGGCCTGCATCACAAACCCATGGTCAGGCGAAGGCGTCCCTTATGCATGGCTTCTTTGCTCTATCGCGGCTGAAGAATTTGCCGAAGCCATGAAAAACAACGCATATCCGACACAGACAGCGGTCTGGGATGTCAATACCCGATATCAAAGGTCTCAAGGTGCAGAATTCGCCCAAAACCTCGCCATGCTCCCCGGCGCGGTTGCCTGCACCCCAGAAGAGAACGACTATGAATTCGCTAACAGCATCGTCTTCGAGGATGAAAACGAGAAAGGAAAGCATAATATAGTTTTAGGGCTTCTTAAAGGAGTGTTGTCCGGCGGGATTTCCTTCAGATCACTTACAAATCTCATTAAAGCCGCTGGTATGGGTGGAAAAATCTTCAAGCATTACCGTTTTTTCCCTAAAAAGCCTACCGATTTCAACGCATGGACCGCAGCTGCGGACGTACTATGGTCCAAAACAAGGAGTATGGCGGGCCTCGCCGAAAGAGATTCCGAGGAAACCTAAATGGAGTACGGACAAACGGCGCATAACAAGTGCAGACCATTCAAGTCAGATTCCCCAACGTCGACAGGATGGGAGGGAAGCCTCCCACTGTCAACAAGTTAAGGGGTGGACACCCTGCCGAAGCCGTGGTAAACCGGAAACGGGAGGGTATCATGGGAAAAAAACCTGTTTTGAAACAGTCCGGAACTTGTCAGGAAGGGCGGACTATGAAAACCGTTCAAAGAAACGAAC
>JAIRSU010000121.1 GCA_031255285.1 Treponema sp.
TAATTTAGTCAATAGTGTCGCAGGCGATTTACTCATAGAAAATTCCAGAAAGGGGTATAATTCTGCCTACAGGGTCTGTTTTGCGAAAGTGATGACGGCAGTTCCTACGGTGCGTCAAATGGGGAAAAGCGGTATGCCGGCAATAATCCGTCATGTTCTTAAGACGTTACCGTTATAACGGATACAGACTAAGGTAAACTAACATGGTATGTCCGTCCTTGATTTTTAGAGGGATGCGCGGGCTATATAGGAAGAGGGTGAGAAACGTCTGCGTTGTAAAGCTACAAACCAGAACAAGGTGTACAGACGTTTTTATTAAGACTGTTGTCGTTCACTGTTTTATTCCCGACAGGCTTCTAGAAATATATCCATATCAGAGTCCGTTCCGATGCTCACACGAAGGAAGTCCGCAATACGGTTTTCATTGAAACGCCGTGTGAGTATCCCTCTTTCTCGGAGATACGCGAAAAAGTCCTCTCCTTTTCGGGAAGGGCAGCGGACAAAGAGGAAATTGGCGTCCGAAGGAATCACCTCAAATCCCCTGGAAGAGAGAACGGTGGATACTCTTTCGCGTGTATCGACGACTTTACGAATAACGTACTCATAGTAGGCTCTGTCCTTCATCACCGCGGCGGCTCCGGCCTGCGCCAAGCGGTCTACGGTGTAAGAGTTGAAAGAATCCCGCATACGGCGTAGTCCTTCAATGAGGTTTTCATCGCCAATAGCGAAGCCGACTCGAAGCCCGGCCAGGGAAGCGAACTTGGACAAGGTATGAATGGTGAGCAGGTTGGGGTTAGCCGTTACGAACCGCGCAACAGACAGGTTTTCTTTGGAGAACGCTGCGTACGCCTCATCCACAATCACAACGCTGTCTTTCCGTGCTTTAACAATGGACAAAACCGTGGGGACGTCCATACTCCGTCCTGTCGGAGCGTTGGGATTCGGAAAAACTACGCCTGTATGAGGGGCATCCTTTGTATAGTCGCCGGGATTTATAGAAAAGTCATCGTTCAACAGCGGGCGTTCAAATGGAACGTCCCATAGTCTCGCGTAAACTGGGTAGAAACTATAGGTAACGTCCGGGAAAAGAATCTTGTCGGCAAAGAACGCTCCGAAAGCAAAAGCTAGGATTTCATCAGAGCCATTGCCCACGAAAACCTGTTCAGGCTGAACTCCGAATCTTTCGGCAGCCGCCTCCCGCAGTTCCCAGCATTCCGGATCCGGGTAGAGTCTTAATCTGTCGTCAGCCGCCTGTTTGACCGCCTCTACAACAAGCGGAGACGGCGGATACGGATTCTCGTTTGTGTTAAGTTTGATGAACCGCTGGTCCCGCGGCTGTTCGCCCGGAGTATAAGGCGCAAGACCTCGCACGCGCTCGTTCCAAAATTCTCTCACATCCCTTTTCATAGCCCCGCCTCGTTACTTCCACGGATTCTGAATGAGATATTTGAAACCGAAGAAGAAAATACTGGAATCTTTGAGATATTTCCCAATATTCTCCTCGGCTATTAATGGCATTATAGCCACTAATGCGCCGCCCCCTAGTCGGAACTTATTGGAAAATCTTAACCACACCGAAGCTTCTGGAAGCGCATACGGTCCTGCAAGGTAAAATCCGCCGAAAAGACTGATTATTCCGATGACCCCTCCGCCGACCTGAAGGTTGAATGTAACCGGTCCGGCGTCCGCTTCAATATAAGCAGCAGGGTAAAGGATGTTGACGATAAAACAAACCGAAATATCTTGAAATCCTATACCCACCCGCCATTTGCCGAAATTGAACTGCCCAAAGAGACCGACGCCGCCAGCCGGCAGCATGAAACCGCCTACATTTAAATCGTCTGACCGGGTTTCTGTTATACTTTCGTCGAATTCAACGCCCCAATCAGAAAGCGCAGGCAACATGAGTCCATTGAGTCCCAAATCCCAACGAATTTGATTCTCCGCAAAGAGCGGAATAAAAGAGCAAGAAATTAATATGATTGTTATTCTAGTTTTCATATTAGTAATTATACCGTATTTTTCATTATTTTCAAATCTATTTTTGAAATATCTGCAAGAAAGCCGTAGGTGTGAATAGAGTCTGCATGGCTTGAACTTATATCTACAGGGGTTCGGACTAGTATGTCCTGCTAAAGCGTGGGGTACACAGAAGGCGGGTAGTACAGACCATTTTAGGAAAACCTCCTGACAAGCCTTGAAAGACAAGTTAGTCTCTCAATACCAAGGAACGATTTAATCCGCTGAACGGCTATCTCTCCTTCGCGGCAGTCAGCGCCGCCGCCATGTCCGTAACTCTGGTTGGGGAATGTTCCACTCCGTAGTTTTTGTCTGGAACACCGAAAGCCGTGTTTCCACTTTGTATTGCGCACCGCCTCGCCAGAGAGACGGCGCAGGTCTCTCGTACTGCAATACGAGACTTCGGTACTGCAGTACGAGACTTCCGTACTGCAATACGAGACTTCCGTACTGCAATACGAGACTTCCGTACTGCAATACGAGAGTTGCGCATGCTAACACGAAAGCCCGGTATTTGTGCAGGGCGGCTTCCCTGTTTGCCTGCAGAGTATGGGGGTGCAGAGCGTTCAGGCTGTATGAACGCCGCTTGTGCGGGAATAAGAAAGCGGGAATGAGCGAAGCGAGAACCAGAGTCGTCGCGGACACGAGCCGCTTTAGCGGCGAAGCGTAAACGGTCATGTTATGCGAAGTAAAAACTGCCACGAAGCGCCCGCCATGGACGGCGGGCGTTCTTCTTTGTTTTTCTTAAAACCTTATTTCAAATGCTCTTTTTGCCCGCTCAAAATGTCGTCAATCAATGTCGAGTGGGTAGGTTTCCAACCCAACAATTCTTTTGTTTCTGAATTCGAAAATGGAAGCATGGTCGGAAAATCCACCGACATTAACATTTCCAAAAAACCAAAATGAACCGCCGCATCTTCGCGAGGTATGCTTTTTAACGGCACGTTTAACTTTTTACTGATCGCTTTTGCAATGTCAATAACGGGTATACTTTCCTCGACGCGACCACAAAGCCGAGAGCCGTTCGGGGCTTTTTCAAGAGCCAGACGAAACAGGCTAGCGGCATCGCGGCGATGAATTGACGGCCAGCGGTTAAGCCCGTCGCCAACATATGCAGACACGCCTGTTTTATGTGCAATATCAATCAGAATTGACGCAAATCCAAGTTTACCGTTATTGTCATGAACGGTCGGCGCAAGACTAACAGCTGCCGCACGAATTCCCGAAACAGAAAACGCCGCCTTGATTGATTCCTCACCGTTGTTGTGGTCGGTCATTATAAAGGGTTTGCCGGAGTTGGCGAGAACCTCTGCCATTGCCTTAATTGCAAGTAAGTCCTTGTTTAATGCACCGGCGAAGTCCGAAAAGTCATTCGTGAAAGCCAAATGTATAACACCGTCCGTTGCTACTACACCGCTTTTCAGTGCCTCGAAATTATCAAGGTCGCCGCGCAACATTTCAGCGCCTAATTTTTTCAGCTTTTCGTC
>JAIRSU010000024.1 GCA_031255285.1 Treponema sp.
GCCTGTTGACGTTTAGATAAAGATAGGTTAGAATACATACATGAAGATACAGAGAGGCTTCAAAGTACGAATATACCCGCCGATGCGGTCTTCTTGAACAAGCCGCCGACTCTCGCCGCTTCCTGTATAACCAACTACTTGACAAGCGGATTGAAATATTAAGAATCGTTAAAAGACAACCACGAATCCCTGATTGTGCATAAGTATAAAACCAAAGAGATTGAAGGGAAGACGGTGAACCGTCGTGGAGATTCTGGGTTACAAGTCCTGCCTAAATGCGGCGGCTTGCTGACAATTTGAGGCTAATAGTAGAGGATAGAGTGTTCAATAGTATTCAAGGCGTTATTACAGAAAAGAGAACAGATACGCTTCTTATTCTGACCGGCGGCGTGGAGTGGGACCTTATCATTCCTGCTACGGATAACGTAGCTTTGCCTGACGCAGGCGAAACCGGCAGGGTATGGACGTGGCTTTACCACAAGGAAGATAGCATGAGGCTTTTCGGCTTTTGCAGTGAGGCGAGGCGGAATACGTTTCTGGAACTGCTTAAAGTCGATGGTATAGGTCCCAAAGGCGCGGTCAAGATAATGGGCGGTATATCGCAGGAAGAACTGGAAAATGCTCTTGATTCTGAAGATGTGGGGCGACTCGAAAAGGTGCCAGGGCTTGGAAAGAAGACCGCGCAGAAGATGCTTTTGGCGCTGAAAGGGAAGCTTTCCCATGCACAGGTTCCGGGTGGAACTATCTCGCCGTATGCAGACTTGGTCGAAGCTCTTGCCGCAATGGGCTATGATAAACGCGCTATAGTGGATGCTATCGCGAAGTCCTCCACGGATCTGCCGCCAAGTTTAAACGCGGCAGAAAAAGAAAAGGAACTTTTCAGACAGGTGATACAGTATCTGTCTTTGGAATAGAGGGTGAATGACGGTCAGGAAGCAGATAATACAATAAGCGTGTATTCTGTACCCTGGCGTTATTCGCTTATTCAATTAAAGAGGTTTACTTTGAAAGTAAAGACATCGCATATCTTGACGATAATTATTTTTTTGTTGACCGGCGGCGCTATAGCCGTGCTGGCGCTTTTTCCAAGCCGCTTCTTTCAGCCGCCTGAGCCTAAAGAAATTAAGCAGACCCGCGTCATTGAGCGCGGGGGACCATCGGACGTGTTTGACGCTTTTACACCCAGCGACAATATTGCATACAGAGACAGCGCCCTGGTAAAAGTCGCTTTGAATGATGACGAAACCCTTGTAACGGTTCTGGACGATAACTTGGACGATGACTTCCACGAAGAGCAGATTATAGCCTATCGGAACCGATTGAGGGACGATAGCCCTGTTTATATCGCTTATATAGACTTTGATGAATCAACCCATGTATATAAGCGTGTATGGAACGCAGAGACCGCGGCTGTCCGCCCGGGGACTGTTGATTTGTACATACAGGATATCACCGGCGACCGCATACCCAGCGTTCTCTTGAGCGGTATGAATGCATCGGGCGAATTCACGCTGACTGTTTTAAAAAAGAGCGACGGCGTGGAACCTTTCCTTAAGATTGCGGATATTCGGATAGAGGGTGGTATTACTGTTAAAGACGTCGAGCGTAGTCAAGCTTATCAACAGGGCATGGCAAATAGCCACGCCTTCCCTATAGTCGCCCGCGGTAGAGATGTGGAATCTGTCAATATTTTAGACCAAATTGAAATCTCTTATGTTTATGACAGCAACGTCGGCAAATATGAACAGGACAGTCTGACCCGCATACCAAGTAGACAGATAGAAGAGCAAAAAGTCCGCGATATTTTGAACGGCGGTACGCGTACATTTGAATGGTTCATAAGCGGACTGTGGTACTGGACCGCACCGGACGGGTCCATCGACAGCCGCCAATACATCTATTTTGATCCGCAAAACAAGGAGGTCATCTTCTACACGGATGATACTCAGCAAATCTTTAGATGGCAGAACTCCGGCGCGACTCGTTATGGCGTCTATCTGTCAACCCAGAATATTTCAGTGCAAACACTGCGCCGCTCGTTAGATATAGCTCTCGAATCACTGGATAGTATACGTATTCGCGTCTCCGAAGACGTGCGTCTCAAAATCGGCACAGACGCAGGCTGGAACGGTTCTTATAGAAAGGCGAGCTTCGTGTCAGAACTCAAGCAGGTCAAGAGTGTTCCGTCTTTTATTGATGGCGTCTACAATGGCATCATAGGAAGAATCCATTTCTCCAAGGGCGGCGTTTATGAATTATCCATGGGTGAAGATACCCAGACAGGTATGTACAGCTTTTTCCGCGTAGAAGACATGGAAATGCTGGAATTGAGACCTGAAGATAAGCCGCGTGTAACATACCTTGTCGAACATTTAGACAAAACGCTTTCCCTCAAGCGAGTAGCGATCAGCGCTAAAGGGATTCAAGACCTCCATGAGCCAGCGTTCTATATGGAGCCTGACTCGGACCAAAGCATCGGCGCACCCTCTTGACTTCGGCTTATTCGTGTTATAAACTTGAGCCGTACGGAGGCTTTTTGGAAAACAGCGGAAACAGGGAAACCATTGTTTTGGAGGACCATGTTATTTTGGCGCGGGTATGCGGCGCAAATGACGAGAATCTCAAGGTGATTGAGAGCGGGTTGGGAGTGCACGTCAGTGCACGGGGTAACGAAATCCGCATGGAAGGCGGACTTGTCATGAAAGATAAGTTTAGATCCGTCATAGACGTCCTTGCCGCAGCCGCACGGAGCGGCGAAGCGCCCTCGACTGAATACGTGAGAACCCTGGTTGGAGACGCGGCGCCGGATGCAATATGGGAAACAGCCATTAACGTTCCAAACGGTCGGCGTGTTCATCCTCGTTCCAAGAATCAGGCGTCCTATGTACGCGGGATGCGCGAGAACGATATAAGTTTCTGTGTGGGACCGGCCGGCACGGGCAAGACCTACCTCGCCGTTGCCGAGGCGCTCAGACTTGTGTTATCTAAAAAATTGCGAAAGCTCGTACTGACTCGTCCTGTTGTTGAGGCCGGCGAAAATCTCGGTTTCCTGCCGGGAGACTTGGAACAGAAGCTTAACCCTTACCTTCGACCGTTGCAAGACGCAATGGAGTCTCTTGCGCCGTTTGAAGTCATACGGCGGCTGGAGGAGGCGCGGTCCATAGAGATAGCGCCTCTTGCGTATATGCGTGGGCGTAGTTTGGATGACTGCGCCGTGATTCTTGACGAGGCGCAGAATACTACTAAAGAACAGATGAAGATGTTTCTGACCCGTATAGGACAGGGATCGCGGGCTATTGTCACCGGAGACGTCACCCAGGTAGACCTACCGAGACGAACAGAATCTGGATTGTTGCATGCAATAGCCGCGCTTAAGAATATAGACGGCATCTACTTTGCCTATCTCCATACCGTAGACGTGGTGCGTAATCCCCTTATTAAGAAAATAATACAGGCCTATGAGGATTATGAAAATGAAAAAATTTGAGAAAATATCAATAGCCGGCTTTTTTTCTTACGTCCGCAAGGCGTTCATAGCCGCAGGCAGACGCCGATATCCGGTAATGACCGCGGTCGTTGCATTCATCATATGTGCCTTGATAATCATCAATAATACCGACACACCGCTGGAAAATCTGAATAGATCCGATGGCGTCTCAACTGGATACAATGCATTTGCAGAAAAACCCTTGACGTTCATCGTAGAACAAGGTGAACGTGTTATCAGAAAAGGCTTTCTCGTGAGCGAAGAAGACATGGCCGCTCTGACAGAAGTCGATATGGAACCGTCTGCACGGGACGTCCCGAATATGGTTGGGCGTGTGCTCGTCCTTATCATGCTCTTTGTCTTGTTCATTTTTTTGAGCAATCCACGTTTTATCGGTAAGAGTCTGTCGGATAGCGAACTCTATCTGGTAATAACCTTTACTACACTTTATGTCATAGGCGCAGCTTTTGCCAAGAATCTACCTTTTAATACGGTATCCTTTCCTATTTCTATCGTGATGCCAACGGCTTTCATCACTATGCTTTTCTCTGTGTTGATAAGTGCAAATATGGCGGCGTTTTGGGCTTTGACTCTGCCGCTTGCTTCATTCTTGACAGGTTCATTTGACGTATCCTCCTACATCGTTGCGCTGGCGTCTGGTCTTACTGCATCTAATACGTTAAGAAACGCACAGTGGCGCATGGATCTGGTGAAGGCAGGGCTTTTTATCGCAGGCGTGAACTGTACCTCCACAGTCTGCGTACTTCTCCTGCAATGCGCGGACGTATCCGATTATCCATTAGTCCTGTTCTGGACCGCATTCAATGGTATAGCGTCTGGTATGCTCGTTATGTGGCTCTTGCCGCCTCTGGAACAAGCGCTCAACGCAGTAACGACGTTTCGCCTCATGGAACTATCAGATCTGAATGCGCCCATTATCAAGAAGCTATTCACGGCCGCCCCCGGTACCTACAATCACTCGGTAATGGTCGCACGGCTTGCAGAAGCCGCTTGTGAGAAAATCGGCGCAAATTTTCTGCTTGCCCGTGTGGGCGGTTACTATCATGATATTGGCAAAATTGACCATCCTGAATATTTCACCGAAAACCAGTCTGGCTATAATAAGCACGACGGGATACCGCCCCGTCTTTCGGCGACTATCCTCAGAAGCCATGTGAAGCTCGGCGTAGAGAAGGCGCGGAGTATGCGCCTGCCCAAGCCGGTCATAGATATTATCGCCCAGCACCACGGTAGTTCTCTGATTCAATGGTTCTACAACAAAGCCCTCGAACAAGAAAAAGATGTGAGTCGTGAAGACTTTTCCTATCCCGGTTCACCGCCTCGATCCCGCGAGTCGGCTGTGGTGATGCTCGCAGATATTTCCGAAGCGGCCGTGCGCTCTCACTATACAAACGCCAACTCCGAAAGACCAAGCGCCGCGAATATTGAGAAGTCAGTCCAAGAGCTGATTGATATGAAAATCGGACATGGGCAGCTATCCGAATCGGAGCTCACCTTTCACGACTTGGAAACTATTAAGAAAGCCTTCGTCAAGGTTCTGTTGAGCTATTACCATTCACGTATAGAGTACCCCAAAGAGAAGCCAATCCACCAGAATCCAGCAACAGATTGATTTCTGAGGAAGGGACGTTTGCAAAAGGCGGGCGGGAAAGCTCTTTAACTATGGTTCATGAGCGGTCAAATGATGCAAGTCTATCGTTTCTGAAATGAAAAGCGGCATATGGATGCTCTTCGCTTTGGGAAAAGAAGGGCGTTAAGGTCGGTAAATTCAAATACCGCTCTATATGTTTTATACTCCAGAGTAGAAACACAAAGGTTTTCGACTGTTTGAGAGCAATGGGGACTGTCTCAATTCGTGTGATACACGCGGGGGACTCTTTTGTTGATATTACAGGTGATTTCATAAGGAATGGTTCCCACGGCGACAGCGATATCTTCTGCGGAAAGCGCAGGCTTGGCTCCGAAAATTATGACTTCTTCCCATCTTTCTATATCCGAGTCTTTTCCTAAATCAACCATGCACAGGTCCATACAAATCCGACCAACCAGAGGACGGCGTTTTCCCCGGATGAGAACCGAATGTCTGCCGCTGACGAGCCGAGGAAGCCCATCTCCATAACCGACTGGAATCGTACCAACTACGGTATCCTCTGTCGCAGTCCATGTTCTGCCGTACGAGATGCTCTCGCCTTTTTTCACTCTTTTTATGAGAACGATGTTGGATCTCAGTTCCATCACAGGCTGGACAGGGAAATCATTCAACGACGGAGACGGCGCGTATCCATAGAGGAGAATACCCGGTCTTACCATATCAAAACATGCTTCCGTATGAAGTAAGATTCCGCCTGACGCCGCTATATGTACGATGCCTGGGTCTATACCGCTTCTCTTTATTACTTCGACGATGCTCTGGAATTCTTCTATCTGTCGACAGGTATGTGCAACATCGTCTGGGTTTAACGAGTCTGAAACCTCCAGATGGGAGGCGGTTCCAGCTATTTCCAGATATGGCTGGGAGTCGACGAACTGGGCAAGCGCCGCAACGTCTTCCGGGCGGCATCCCAGCCGCCCCATCCCTATATCAATCTTGAGATGGACGGACAGACGGCGTCCCTTTGCGGCGCGAGCGAGCAGTTCAGCGAACTCTATATCACTGACAAGAGGCATAAGATCCAAAGAGACAACTGCAGTGAGTTCTTGAGGCAGGGGTGGAGACAGCAGTAGAATAGGCGTACTGATACCCATGCGGCGCAATTCTGCACCTTCGTCTACAGTCGCAACTGCGAGGTAGGAGCAACCCACATCAAGCGCGGCGTAGGCGAGCGGCACGGCTCCATGTCCATAAGCGTCCGCCTTGACAGGCGCTAAAAGCAGACATCCACCTTGACAGGCGCCTACTTTCTCTTGTACAAGCGCGATGTTCTTTTTGAAGCGGTCTATGTGAATGACCGCTTGAGTTGCACGCATATTTGCTACGATTTTCCACAGCAATGCTTATATTTCTTGCCGCTTCCGCAAGGACAAGGCTCGTTTCTGCCGACTTTGGGAGACGAGCGCACAATAGTTGACGGAACAATGACCCCTTCGTCGTAGAACCAAACGCCATCTGTTTTTTTAAACGAAGCTTTTTCATGGTGGATGTCGCGTAAACCATTTTGTTCATAACGAGCTTCAAATTCAACCATTCCTTCGGTATCTGATTCGCTTCCTTTTTCAACAGAGACGATTTTTAAGCCGAGCCACTTTGACTTTTCACTCCACTCCTGTGTCAACTTCACGTCTATATCCTGTTCCTTTTTTTGAGTGCAGGTCTCGACGATATAGTCAACCGCATGAATGGTGTACGCCGTATAACGACTCCTCATAAGCGCCTCCGCGGTAAGAGGTTTCTGTACACCCGAAATAAAAGGCTCGCAACAATCAGTGTATTGCTTACCTGAACCGCATGGACAATCCATTTTTTCCTCCTGATTTCCCATCATAACGGTTTTCTCCAAAACTTACAATACGTCGACGTTTCCATAACAAGTACGCAGAAATCGTTCCACAGCCATGCTTGATAATACCCTAACTGTCCGTTATGGATTTTCATCTACACCATTTGTGGGTTTCACGGATACGCCTCTAATAACGGCCGCAATCTGGCCGGCTTTCTTTTCCCGATTCCACAAATCTCCTTTTGTAGAAAAGTTTTTGGGCAGGATAAAAGAGCTGGGGATAGGTTATGACTAAACAGTCTCGGATGGGAAAGTTTTCCAGTGGCATTTGGAGAGAGCTGGTATTCAGAGTCCTCGGTAAAAAACCTTAGGATCTTTTATAACTGTCCTGCGTAGTCTTTCTCGTATTGTTTAAGGGAAGGGTTGGAAGGGGAGACGGCGAGCGCCTGTTTCAGATAATAGACAGCACGGCGGTCGTCTCTTTGTTTACGATAAAAGTCAAACATAGCGATGAGGGCGTTTAAATTGCGAGGATCTTCAAAAAGACAGGAACGAAGGTCGCTTAATTTCGTTTCGTCACTAGTTCTTGTTCTGCTTCTCAAATAATAATAACGCGCTTTAGAAACGCCGTTAGCCGCGGATGATAGTCTGGCGTTAATGAGCCTTAACGCTTCATCCACACGTCCTGTATCCAGCAACGCGGAAATATAGGCGACGCAAGCTTCTTCATTCGCTGGGTCCGTCCGATAGAGTTCCTGTGCATAGGAGAGTGCGGCCGCGTTGTTACCAATACCATGTTCGACTATGTAAGCATTCAATAAGTCGTCCATAGAACGTCTCTTTTCCAGTAGTCTTGCCACATAAAAACGAGCGTTGGTCCATGCTAATCGCTTAATGGCATCGGTAAGTGCCAATTCTATGACCGCTATGGATGGAGATTCGACATTCAGAAGCCGGTCAAGAACGGTACGCCCCTCCGCTTGCTCCGTAGCTCGTTGCGACTCCATGAGGAGCTTCGCCGTATACACGACTATTGGTTCATCAGTCAGAGGCGAAGCCAAGAGTGAACGCAGATAGTTTAAAGCCCCATCTCTGTTTCGATACCCTTCGGCCTGAATACGGGCGCGCAGAAACAGGTACTCCGGATTATTCGGGTTTATGGATGCATAAATATCAAGAGGCGCTTGAGCTTGAAGGAAGAGTCCTTCTTCTACCAATACATGTGCGCGCATGAGGATAAATTCAGCATCCTTACCGTTCTGCTGTAGAATCTCAGCAATGGCGTTTTCAGCACGCGGCCAATCTTTCATCATAAAATAGACGTGGGCGAGCTGTTTTTTTATGCCAATGCTTTCAGGATAAAGTACAAGCAAATCAGAAAGCGTCTTAACAGCATCCTGATAAAGCCCCCGTGCTGTCATGATGCGTGCCGAACCTTGAGTCGCTGGGTAACATTCTGTAGAAACCGCTAAAGCTTTTGCGTATTCACCCAGAGCTTCTGAAAAATTACCATTTTTTTCGTGGGCGAAGCCTAATAAATATAAAGCTATTGGACTGGTTGGATTCAGAGAGATAGCTTTCTGTAAATCAGGCATGGCCGCAGACACTCTGTCGCCGTTAGAGTCATTCAATAAAGACAAGAAGGGGAGAATATATATCAGAAAATCTACGCTTGAAAAAGCAGGCGGTGTATAAACGAAACGGTCGATGTCGCTGAATATCCTCATATAGATAGAGTAGACGCCCGTTTTAGGCGGATCAGTTGGTGGGAAAGAACTTCTCACGTCAGGATAGATAGATTTGAGAAGACGGACACTCACTGCATTCATGGCCCTGCCGAATTCACCGTTCGACAATTCTCTGCTACGAATTAGGTCAAGCGCTCTAACGAGGGACGAAGGAGTCGCCTTCCATACTAGAGCGCGAATTTCTTCAGCTATGTTGGATGTCCTGACCGTAACAGGATCCGCTTCTCCGGAAGCAACCGTATCCTGCGTTGGCGTATAAGTATCTTCTATTACTACAAGAGGAGGAGATTGAACTACAGGCTTTCCCGCACACGAGGCAAATGTTGCTAAAATAAGAAACCATTTTGCGGCTCTCACGTTTTCCCTTCTTCACTTCTTTTTTCCACTCTTTTATTACTTAAAGCGAGCAGAACGAGTACAATCCCTGCCAAAACAAAAAATAGGGGCCACCGGTCAAGAACAAACTGCCTGAAGTTAAATGAGACAACCCTAAAAGAGAATACCAACAAAATACCACCCAAGACGATGAAAGTCACCGCTGGAACTACAAATACTGGATGGAGTCGTCCGTATTTACGCCATCCCACAGGCACGAGCGCTAATCCTGAAAAAACCGCGGCGAGGGGCCATATCTCTTTGATAGAAAATGGAAAGATATTTAAAGCGGACAAGAATAGAAACGGTCCTGTCATTATGAAGAAAGATGCGAAAAAAAGATAGATTGCGCGTTTGTTAAAAGATATGGCACCTGCCCCAACCAGACCAAACAGAAACGATAAAAAGAGGTGTTTCTGTGAGACATCGGTAAGATTTCCCAATAGAAACACAATACCTATCAATGTGAGAAACAGACCAGCTATAAATATAAAACGAGCAATGAAAGGATGGATAAATTTCATATTAATTATAATAATACCATCAAGAAACTTTATTTGCAAGGGGAAAAATAAGGATCATAAAACGGAGGCGTTTTGACAAAGTCTGTGAATCCCCATTTTATAGAGGGAAAAGGATGGGTAAAGGCAAGATGTTCTTGCCTTTACCTGCTACTTACTACTCAATTTTGAACTTGGAAACTTCTTTGACAAGCACGTCGATATAGTTTCTATTATCGTTACTGATATTATTTACTTGACTCACAGCCGCATTGATTTGGTCTGCGCCTGAAGCCATTTCGTTCATACCTTGAGTGATTTCCTGAGTAGCACTTTCGAGATTCTTGCTTTCATTTATGACATGACGACTTCCTCCGAGCATTTCATTGGAACCTGACTTAACTAACTGTGTTATATTATTAAGCTGTTTCATAGCTTCAAGTATCTGCTGACTGCCTTGTTCCTGTTCTTCCATTGAGCTACGGATATTTTCTTCCTGTTCAGACACAACCTTAACATTTCTGTCGATATCCTCGAATTTGTTCAAAACTGCGTCTGTGGATTTGGTGATTTTATCAATAGAGTTTTTTATTTTCTTCAAGACGGCGGAAATGGTCTTGGATTGTGTTCCTGATGACTCGGCGAGCTTACGGATTTCATCGGCGACGACTGCGAAACCTTTACCCGCCTCTCCTGCATGAGCCGCTTCGATAGCCGCGTTCATGGAAAGGAGATTGGTTTGACTTGCGATGTTTTCCATTACGGCATTAATTTCGAGCAACCCTTCGGACTCACGTGCTATTTCCTGAATATCTCCTGACACTTCTTGCAAGCCTATTTTGCCTACTTCGGAAGCTCCCGAAAGTTTCGATACATTCTCCATGTTCTTGCCGAGCGTCTGAGTAACGGACTGTATGTTAGCGACCATTTCTTCAATGGCACTGGAACACCGGTCTACACTTTCCGTCTGCTTATCAATATGGGTGTTAAGCTTATTAATGCCAGTAGTAATCTGTTCCATTACGGCGTTTGAATTAGTAACTGAAGTGGATTGGTTGACGACTCGTCCTTTGATGCTCTGGATATTAGCGGTGATTTCGTTGACCGCGGCCGCGGTTTCCGTCATATTAGATGCAAGGTCATTACCTATATCAAAGAGAGACGCAGATTGCTTCTTCACGCTCATGACGAGTTTTCTGATTTTTTCAAGGGTCGCGTTAAAGTACCGCGCCATATCTCCCACTTCGTCCTTTGCATTGATGTTGACAGTCCTGGTTAGGTCGCCCTCACCTTCAGAAATATCCTTCAACGTATTTGTAACATTGATGATAGGGGCGGCTATACCGTTTGCCATAAAGAAGGTTATCACTCCTGTAATGATGATTGAGATAACGGCGACAATAAGAGTAAAACTAGTCAAGGCGTTTACATTTTCTAGGACTGCGGCTTTGGGAACATCGGCGATAAACGCCCACGGCGTACCAGTCCCTGTAATAGTAAAAGGATAAATTTGCAATATGGTGTTTCGGGCATCTATCGACGCAGGATTGCCACTTTGCAAGGCGTTGTTCACGATGCCGACTCCGTCTCTTCCCAGCATATCAAGCATTACAGTTGAGAAATTCTGGCCTATTTCCAACTTGTTGTTTATGGCGGCTATACTACCGTCATTGGAAACAATCCCAGCCGATCCAACCCCGTAAGGCCTAATACTATCGATAATTTGCTGACTACGTACAAGGTCGAAATTGATGCCGACTCTTCCCACTATTTCATCGTTGACGACGATAGGATAACATACTCGGACAATTAATTTTCGTTCCCCCATTATCGTGTCAAAACGTGGGTTAGCTATCATTGGATTTCTGTTGTTAAGATTGGAGAGAATTTCCTGATAAGCTCCATATTCCGACAAAGCGTATTTGTTGATGTCGCCCTCCCGCCTAGTGAACCACGTCATATAGTTACCCGATGCGTCTGTACCGGGCGTACCTGCTAGCTCTTCATCTCTGCCGTCTACTTTACCTGGAGTCCAAAGCGTGAATACTCCCATGAAATCGCTGTTGGTATTAATCACGCTATATAAAATTTCATCAAACTGAGAGCGCCTCATCGGCTCGTCTATCATCTGATAATTTGCCATAAATTCCGCGATCGTTTTCGACGAAATCAAGCAATTCTCGTAATTATTTCTAAATTCTTGAGCGTACATTCCCGATAGGTTTTGCATCACATCAAAAGCCGACTCCTGCTGTAACATCCTTGCTCGTATAAGCAACACGGTAGATATGGTTACAATGACTATCAATACCATACACGCTATCGTAACTGTCATCCGCAATCTAAGCTTCATAAGTCTCCCTCCATAAAATGTTTTGTTATCTTTTTATAATAATAAGAATTCATAAACGATGAATCCATTCCTAAAAAACGATAAATCCGCCCCTGTTAAGGGGACGGATTCGAGAATTTGTCAGAACTACTTTATCGTTATACCGGTGAGTTCAAATTTGACCGGACCACCGTTCTTGCCAAAGCCTGCGGCGACTTGTACCCTAGTAATTTTGTCAGGGGCTATCTTACTCTTGGCAAAATCTACAGTAACTACCGCGCCAGCTTTGCTGAACTTCGCCGGGGTTGCGATGGGATCCTTAGCGTCTGTGAATACATTGATAACATAATCAGGAGCGCCTGACCCGAGATCTTTACCGGAAAAAGTAAAGGATTTGCCTTTTTTCAAAGCCGCCAACGTCGTCGCATCCGGGGTAAGGTCAACGGTAAATACGCCGCCTTTCGCCAATACGCCGTCAACCGCATAAGAACCTTTCTTGGCATCCACGGTTACCTTTGCTTTCGCGTCGCTCGCCTTGGCGGTAAATACCGTCTGCGCGAACAACCCTGTTCCTACTAACAACACTAATGCTGTCAAAATAAGCTTTTTCATAAGCTTCCTCCATAACGGAGCCGCGAACATCGTCTCACGGCTCTTTAAATTTATTTGGGAATAGGAATCTCCTACTCCCGCTTAACCGGATGCTATACATCCGGGAAAAGCCTTGAACTTAAAAGAGCTTCTTTGATTTATAGCTTCACTAACTTCATCTTAGATTCTTATTTTTGTAAAACTAGTTCAACTATTTTAACTGTTTACCACAAAATCAAAAGACTGTCAAACTATAAATTCAACATATTTTATTTCTACTTTATTAGGATATGACTAGGAATATATGATTAGGGAACAGGGACTGACTTGTCTATACTGACAACTCCCCATACCTAAGGCGATGAATTCACTTCAACAACGATTATCAGGGCATAATCAAGTTATGCTCCCCATCTTACAGTATCTCCACAAATATAGATTTTCATGTATCCATCACATGAAAAGTGTACCACAAGTTGATTATATATGCAAGCTCTAAAATAAAAAAATTGCGGATTTTTTCCGCCCCCATAATCTCACGTCTTTTGTCCTTGGGTTATAAGACCAACGCTCATAAACTTTATCTGTCAACCGGTGCCGACAAGTCAGTATATCGTCCGGCGAAACCCCGTTCTCAAACAACATATGTTTCTACCGCAGAGTGAGACAGAGTGCCGTTACGGCGATGAGAAGAGACAATCCTGTCACGATATAAATCCACAAGGGGAGACTAGTGAACAAAAGCGGTTTATAGGTTGCTTGGGTTATCTGTACATTGACAGCCACTTGTTCGACCGTCGTACTTTGTGTTTTTACTATTGAAGGCTTTTCGCTGTTAGAAGAATAGCCGCACACCGGACATCCGTTGGTGAAGTGAGAAGCTTCCCCTACGAAGTTACATACAGGACACTTGACAGATGAAAAAGAACGCCCGCATCCCGGACAATTCGTCGCGTCTTGACTAACTTTGTACCCGCATCTATCGCAAAAGAAACTGATATGGTTAGGCTTATCCTGCTTCTTTTTCTTCATGTTTTTGTTTTTTACTGGCATCTGTTGACGATTTAATCTCATGTTTAGCGGTTACATTATTGTCCGTCGGTTTTGGGCAAGTGGTGCTTACATCCTTATCCCGCGCCCCGGTCTTATCGGTAACGTAAAAACCTGTCCCTTTAAAGATGATACCCCCTCCCCCATTGATAACACGGCGTATCTCCCGCCCACACTCGGGACAGAGTTTAAGCGGCTCATCTTTCATGTTTTGGAAAATTTCAAACGAGAACCCGCAACTTTTGCATATATATTCATAAGTCGGCATGATGATAAAGTATACTAAAAAAGAATAAAAAAGTAAAGCATCCACATTGCCTAATAATTTTTCCACGCGAAAAGGGTGGACTGCCCAGAAGAAACAAAAACCGAGCCAAAAATCATGCCGCAGGGGTGTCCCGATCCGCGCCGCCGCTCTGCCTCGCGCTCCCTCCCCCCGCGCGCTGACATCAGGCGACTCCATCAGCCGTTCATACGACATCATCAGCTCTTTTTTATGAACCTTTCTGTACCGTGCGTCCATCTGTTTCTCCTTGTCAATCAGAGGAGAGTCCCTTACGCTGCGTGGGCAGTGCTCCGAATCGATCGGGGAAAGGCGGCATCTTGTAGTTATAAAACGGGCAGAACTGACGGTACGCCTCCATGAGAGCGGCTCACTCTTCAACGGTATCAAATCTGAAGCACCCCTACCGCCTTACGCACGGCATCGAAGTTCTTTGTCCCATGTAACCGTTGTCGTTTTTTGATGAGAGAAATATATCGGTTGGGAAATTTTTCAGATTTTTTCTATACTTATTGAAAAAACTTTCGTTTTTATATATGATAAAGGAGTATCAGGAAATATCTAAAAATCCTTAAATTTTAGATATTTCGGAATTTTTATAGGAAGTTTCCAGAAACTTTAGTTTCTAGAGATTTTTTAGAGGGGAATTCTTATAATGAAAATATGGTTCAAGCTTCTAGCTGGCGCGGCACTGGGCGTGGTACTGGGCTTCCTTTTGCCTATCGATAACCAAGCGATAGGCGGAGCCATGGAATGGCTCGCTGATTTTGCTATCAGAGCCGGACGGTATACGGTTGTACCGATGATAGTTTTTTCTTTGTGCATCGCGGTTTACGAATTGAGGCGGGAGGGCGGTTTCCTGTCTATGCTGTTAAAATTTTTTATCTTCACGATAATAAGCGCGATGTTGGTGATTGGCGCAGGGCTTACGGCGACAATGCTCTTTCCCCCCGACAGAATCCCCATTACGCAGGACGGGCAGGTTGAGAATATTTCACTCTCCATCCTTCAAAACATTATGGATATATTCCCTCAGAATATGTTCTCTACGCTAGTAAACGACGGCGTTTATCTGATCCCAGTGTGTGTATTCGCTTTCTTCGCCGGGTTGGGGCTATCTTATGATAGGAACTTTACGAAGCCAGTCATATCTCTTGTCGACTCCCTTTCCCGTATATTCTACCACATCGCAGCTTTCTTTTCTGAAGTTTTGAGCATCTCCCTCATCGCATTGAGTGCGTATTGGGCTTTTCGCTGGCGGGGTATTGAAAAATTACTACCTGAATTCTGGACCCTAATTGTTCTTTTAACCGTGGTGAGTATTCTATTGGGTTTTGTCATCTTCCCATTGTTGTTGTACCTCTTCGTGAGAAACAAACCGCGCCCATGGGTTTTGGTCTACAGTTCTATTTCTTCAGCACTGTGCGCCTTTTTCTCTGGTGACATTAATTTCACCTTACCGGTAATATTTAGACACATGAAGGAGAGCCTTGGCGTCCGTAGGCGCGTAATCGCAGTAACTATGCCGTTATTAGCCACCTTTAGCAGGGCGGGAAGCGCTATGGTCGCAACGGTTTCCCTCATCGTCATTATCAAATCCTATTCGAGCCTTGGTATCACCACTGTAGATGCCGTCTCGATAGGATTACGCGCTTTTATTATCTCCTTTCTGCTTGCCAGGCATCCGGGAGATGGAGCGTGGACCGCGCTTGCTGTGCTTTGTGCAGTCCATGGTCGAGGTTTCGAGTCGGGCTACCTCATTCTGAAACCCATCGCCTTCTACCTCATCGCTATCGGTACATTTCTCGATGTGATGGTCGCTAACTTCGCGGCCTATGCCATCGCAAAAATCAGCGGGTTTCAGGAAGATAAAGCAGTACGGCAGTTCATATAACGAGAAAAGGATTAAATAATGAAGAAAGATTACATTATCGGCATAGGAGTTATCATTGTCATAGCAGCGCTTATAGTGAGTGGAAGTGTTATCAGGAAGATACAGCTCCGCGGAGAGGAAGCGGAACGCATCGCAGACATCAGCAACAGTAAGTCTCCCCAGACTATAGACGATCTAAAGAAGACCATTGCGGCTTACGAAAAACAGCTCACCCAATGCCTCAAGGCAAGCTCGAAGACTGCCACGTATTGGAAGATTTTGTCTACACGACTGCAAGACAAGGGACAACACGCAGAGGCGTTGGAGGCGTTACAAAACGCCATTGAACACGCGCCTGAAGACTCATCACTGTTCTATATGACGGGTATATCAGCGGCGATTATGGCGAAATCCGGATTAGCTTTTCCGGGTGCGGAAAACAGCAGACGAGCCTATCTCACACTCGCCGAAGAGAGCTACCTTCGATCTATAGATATCAAGCCCGACTACGACAGGCCGCTCTATGGCATCAGCATCCTTTATGTTTTTGAGCTAGATAAAACTGTAGAAGCAATTTCCTATCTCGAGCGGTACATCGCTCTGAATGCAAAAAATCCCGAAGGAGCGGCGGATGCCATGTTTGTGCTTGCACGGGCGTACTACACTATAGGTAACAACGTAAAAGCGGCGGAACAATACGACCTCATTCTAAATACGAGCAAGAATAAGGATAAGCATCTACAAGCCGCTCTCTTGCGTCAACAAGTCTTTTAAGGAGCGATATATCAGAAAACGAACGCCAGAAACCTAGCCCGCTCACCGCCGACTGCTTTCATACCATGAGGCTCTTGAGAGTCATAGTATACGCAGTCGCCGGGCCCCAGTTCCATCTCATGCCCACCTATGGAGACAAAGAGTCTCCCCTCCAAGCAGTAGTCAAATTCCTGACCTGGATGGGTATTCAGACTTATGGGTTTGTTTTCTGTATCCGCTGTTGCCTCGACGATAAAAGGCTCGGCTTTCTTTTTGTGAAAGTTGTATGCCAGATTCCAATAGGTATACATAGAGCGCCTGCTCGCTTCAGGGGCTTTCCCCGCACGCGTCAAACAATACGTCCGCAGTTTGGATACAGTTCCTGTTATAAGTTCCGTAAGGTCAACCTCGAAGCGCGCGGCGATTTCCACAAGCGCTCCTATGGGGAAATCTTTCTCTCCGCTTTCCCATTTTTGGTATTCTTCTGTGTCAAACTCCAGCTCTTTCGCAAGCGTTTCTGCTGAAATCTCCTCAATTTCGCGTAAGACTTTAACTCTTGCAATAATGTCGCTTACCTCGGACATTTTCTCTCCTTATCAGACTCTTCTTTCACTCATTGACACTCCCAAGACTAGGCACGAGAGAGGAGATTTGAGACATTCACTCTGTCCCTAAGTTCTGCACAGTATAATTGACTATCATCCAAACGTCTTCCTGACACTGAATATTATAGGTGTATTGCTTTTTTTCAATATACGCGCCGACTTGAAACCATTCTAACACAACTATCGTCCCTTCCTCCGTACTATAGCTGACCCTCTGAATGTCAAATCTCATGGGAATGACAACAATGTCGCCGTCCACCCTGCTTTCCTGTAGCTCCGTTCTGTAACGAGCAAGCATCCTCATCCTGCCTTCTTCGGATTCTCCATTCCATTGTCGTCTTCTCACGTCGTCGCGGAGAATCATGGATTTGAGGTCCATGTAAAGAAAGAATTTCTCCCATTGACTCTTCTGTCGTGCCGTAAGCATATAGGTTATCATTTGATCCGGGGAAAATTTTTCACGTACCAGAATAGCGTTAGTCTCCACATCCATTGCAACAGGAATACCATCCGCACCAAGCACCGTGGGTGGTCTTATGTTGAGGGTAAGCCGATTGGAGACAATGGGAGATGCGACCGAATTCTGCGACACAGTCCCTGTTTGTTTGAATAGTTCTGGATAGAGTTTCGCCTGCACGATAAAAGCTCCCGCATCAAGCAGGCTGACATATTCCCGTATATCCTCGATAAAGGAAAAAGACTCGCCAGGCTCTATGGACACGGTTCTAAAATAGACCTGACCGGATTCAGTTCTCTTCCGTAAGAGGAGGTCTGTCTGTGGAAGGGATCTATTCATAGTTGTCCGCACGTCAAAATCGACAGAAAAAATGCGCTCGTCAGCTATCTTAAAATAGAAGGGATACGAATTATTATTAGCAATGGTGAGCAAAACGCGGACAGGCTCATCATTAGCTCCCTGCACATAATATATTTTTTTATCGTAAAACCTTATATTAAAACTGACTTGTGCAAAAATACCGATACCCAGAAAGGATAATAAGATGGTTAATAAATATTTCTTCATTGTTTTCCCCACACAATTTTACTTCTAATATCGGCATATCCTGTACGCAAATTAGAATAATCTGAAAAGAAAATCCTATCCGCCTGTGTATTCGGCCCAGAGGACATCCATATAATTATCAATATCCTTACCGTTGCCGGATGCAAAAATTCCCACGACGTTTCCAACGAAACCGCCGGCATGTTCAACGCTTAAAATAGTTCCGTCAATATAGTCGGACAGTCTTTTGAGCGAATAGCGATCTTTTCCGTAGAAAAATGACAGGGAAAGGTTAATTGAACGTACGGCAAGTACGCCGCCTCCTTCCCACGCTACACTTGTGATAACGGTGTCTACACCCCGTACGATGCGAACAAAGCCCTTTCCGTCTATCTGATACATTTCCAGTCGATATTGAAACATTTCGTTTTGAATCACAACCAAGCCAGCACTCTCACCCGCTTTAGGCGTCCATTCCATATTCGCAGTAAATGTCCAATCTCTATGCCTCACCCGCCTACCTGCAAACGCAGGATGTGCTGCGCCGTTCATACCAGCCGCGACGGTAAAAAGACGCAAACACCCATTGTGTATCTTCCATGCGGAATCTTCTGGTCTTTTTGGCTGGCGCAGAGTCAACCAATGTTTAGGTAATGAATCTTGAAAGAAGTCGCATGACGGTTCATTCAGAAAAGAGGGCGCTTCTCTTTGCAGAGCAGGGTACTCCCAAGCTACGAGTCCGTTCTTTGACGCAACAAAGGGCCATTCGTTTTCCCATGTAATCGGAACGAGGAATGTTTCCCGCCCAAGAGGACAAACTCTAGCGTCTGTAAAAGGTCTTGATGCTAATAGAACCATATGCCAATTCCCGTCAGGGTCGTCGAACAGATCCGCGTGTCCCACATTGATGATAGACGCATTTTTTCCCAAATGACGATGAGTCAATATCGGGTTATTAGGACTGCCTATCCAGGGACCGGTAATATCTTTTGAGCGGGCTACGCAGACCGCATGATTGATACTAGTTCCTCCTTCCGCGTGAACCAAGTAGAGCCATTCTCCAATACGGTAAATATGAGGGCCTTCCGTCCATATACCGTTTCGCAAAGCGCCCCGCAAGATGCCGTGGGCATCTCCTTTAAGGGTGAGAGAAGAAAGGTCAAGCTCCGCAACGTAAATCTCACATTCACCCTGATAGGCTTTTCCTTTAGGTTCAGGGTTGGTACCGATGTACCAAACGCTATCGTCGAGTGGGTCAAAGAAGAGCGAAGGGTCAATGCCGGGCGTATTAAGCCATATTGGATCTGACCACGGACCTGCCGGATCTTCCGCGGTAACGATGAAGTTACCACCCTTGTCGACCAAAGTGCAGATCACATAGAAATGCCCGTCGTGGTATCGAATAGTAGGCGCAAAAAGCCCTCGTGAAACGCCTGCATAGTCAAAGTCAAGTTGACCGGGACGGTCTATCACACTGCCGATTTGTTCCCAATGCGCCAAGTCACGGCTATGGAACACAGGGATGCCTGGAAAATAGGCGAATGTGGAAGTCGTCAGATAGAAATCTTCTCCAACACGGCAGATAGATGGGTCTGGATAGAATCCGCTTAAAATAGGATTACAGTAGGTCATTCGTGAATTATATTATTTTCGTTCAATGTAGACAAGTCTTTTTCTTTTTATTAGAATTGACGAATGGAAAAGATAGATATGCGCGTTGTGCCTGTGTCTCCTGTAACCGAAACAGTCAAGCGTCTTTTTATTGAAGCCAACTACAACTTACCTTTCGACGTGCAAAATCGAATACGAGAATGTCGGAGAATTGAACCATGGGTTCCGGCTCAAGAGGCGCTTGACGCTATTATTGCGAATTTTGAGACAGCATTTGAAGTCATGCCTGTTTGTCAAGACACAGGAATGGCATGCGTCTTTTTGGAAATCGGGGATCGTGTATACATAGACGGCGATGTCGCGAATGCGGTTAACGAGGGGGTGCGCCTCGCTTGTAAAGAAGGGTTTCTCCGCGCTTCGGTTGTTACCGACCCGCTTGAGCGGGAGAATTCAGGCGACAATACACCTGCGCTTCTTTACATTGACCTCGTACAGGGCGATACAGTGAAGATAACGGTCGCGCCCAAAGGTTTCGGTAGTGAAAACATGAGCCGTGTCGCCATGCTCTCTCCTTCAGACGGAATAGAAGGTGTGGTTGCGTTTGTGATTGAGACGGTAGAGAGAGCGGGCGCGAATCCTTGTCCGCCCATAGTGGCCGGCGTAGGCATAGGGGGTAGTTTTGATAAAGCGGCGCTGATGGCGAAAAAGGCTCTCCTGCGCCCACTCGGACGGCGCAATCCGCATCCAGTCTATGCGGCTCTGGAGGAACGGCTTCTCGAAGAGATAAATGCGCTGGGTATAGGACCCGCGGGCTTGGGTGGACAGACGACCGCACTTGCGGTGAATATAGAAACTATGTCCACGCACATAGCGGGTTTACCCGTAGCAGTCAATATATGTTGCCATGCGGTTAGACGCGCAGAGGAAGCTTGCTTATGACTTCTTATTTAACACCAAAATAAACATGATTAGATTCAGGCTGACCCGTAGCTATCGTTACGCTGCCCTTCACATTCTCGCCGAGTATCGCTATACTTTCTTAACAATAAAAATAAAGGAACAAATATGCCAAAGATCGAGGTAAACGAAGAATTATTTTATTCTCTTGTGGGACGTAACTGGGACACGAGAGAGAGGTTTGAAACCGCGCTCACCTGCGCCAAGGCTGAATTGGACGCGATAGATGCCGAAAGTGTTCCTGTGAACGAGCGGTTATTGAAGATTGAACTAAACGATACGAATCGCCCGGACTTATGGGGGACGGCAGGGTGCGCCAGGCAGCTTCGTGTGTACTATGGCGGTAAACGAAATGAATATCCATTTTTTTCACAAAAGGAGACAGGCAAGTATGCAGACGATCCTCTTATCGGACACAGAATGGAGGCGGCGTATACAGTAAAAGTCCAAGAATCCGTGCAGAAAGTACGCCCTTTTCTCGCGGGTTTCATAGTCAGCGGTAAAGCTGTTACCGATACCTCTTTGCGCGATATGATTCAGACGCAAGAAAAGCTGGCGTGGAATTTCGGTAGGAAACGGCGTACTGTATCAATGGGGCTTTACCGTATCGCCATAATCCAGTGGCCCATCATCTACAAAGGCGTTGACCCAGACTCAGTCTCTTTCACACCGCTTCAGTGGGACATCCCTCTTACCTTACGCGAAATCTTGAAACAACACCCTAAAGGTAAGGAATATGGTTTTATTCAGGAGCATGAACCCATTCACCCTCTACTTGTTGACTCAAAGGGGGACATCCTCTCCTATCCACCCATTATCAATTCGGCAGACTTGGGTGCGGTGCAGGTTGGAGACACGGATTTATTCATAGAATTGACTGGTACGGACATCGAGTGTGTTACTCTGTCTGCATCCATCATGGCCTGCGACTTTGCGGACCAAGGTTACACTATTGAGCCGGTGAATGTGGAATACGAGTACGATACACCGCATGGCAGAAAAGTTACTACGCCTTTCTACTTTCAGGAACCAGTATTTTGTTCATTGGCACGAGTGGAAAAATTTTTAGGCGAGAAATTGAGCGCGGACGAGTGCATCGCTGCACTCTCCAAAATGGGCGTCAAAGCTGAAAAAGCTACCGCGGCTGAGCGAGGCGAAGCTACAGTCAGACAAGGCATCTACGCATTCCCGCCAGAATACCGTAACGACTTCCTTCACGCGGCCGATGTTGTTGAGGATGTGATGATTGGTAGGGGACTATCAACCTTTGCACCCACCCGTCCCAGTGAGTTCACTATCGGGCGGCTGTCGCCCATAACGATACTCAGCCGTAAGGTAAAGGAAATTCTTGTGGGAATGGGCTATCAGGAGATGGTGTTCAACTATCTCGGCTCTAAAAGAGACTTTGTTGACAAAATGTTGGGAGACGGCGCAAAAATCATCAAGATCACCAATCCAATGACGGAAAACTATGAATATGTACGTGATTCGATTTTGGCTTCTCTGCTGATAAGCGAGTCTATGTCTGGTAATGCGATTTTCCCGCACCGCATCTTTGAAACAGGTAAGGTTGCCTATCGAAATCCTGCGGATGACCATGGTACGAGTACACGTCAATTCCTCGGTTTCCTCACCGCGGACAAGGATGCTAACTTCAACATGATTTCTGCACAGATTCAGACGCTTTTCTACTACCTTTCTCACGAATATGTAGTGGAACCGTCTGCCGCCCCTCATTTCATCGCAGGGCGTGCCGCAAATGTGTTGTTCAAGGACGTGAAAATCGGCATTTTCGGTGAAATTCACCCCCAAGTGCTTGAGAACTGGGGCATTACCACGCCATGTGTTGCGGCAGAAATAGACTTAGACACGATGGTGATTAGCTAAGCTAGCCATATACCATACTCTATAAGCCTCTGTCCCAATTTGTCTATGCTCGCCCATATTAGCCAATGAAATTAAATAGTGTATAAGTAAGAAGGAATAATGCCTGAAATAAAGAAATTGACACTTTTAGAACATATTGAAAAGATTGTAGAAATGTCGGAAGCAGATGGTTTCAGTGATGACTTTTTCAAGAAGGCGAGTCGGCATCTGGCGGTAGCATCCAAAATACTCGACATAACGCCGGTACAAGTCGCTCTTTTTTCGCATTTTTTGAATAGAAGTGATGACGAATGTATAAGTGTAGGCGAAATAGCAAAAGCCATCAAGTGTAAACAGGTCAAGCTCATTCAATACATGAACGATTTTGATGTTCTCGAAAATAAAAAGCTACTGTGTTGCAGGAGAAGCCGTACTATGACTTACCGTGTGCCTATGGACGTTATAACCGCACTGAGGAAAAACGAAAATTATAAACCTTTGAACAACAAGAATCTCTCTATAGACGAATTCTTCACCATGGCCGAAAGTCTATTCGACCAAAGAGAAAACGAGGAACTTACCTTCGTGAATCTTGGTAATGAATTGAAACGCTTATTGGACGATAATATACAGCTCGTCTTCGTTCAAAAAGTTACCAGTTACAATTTCTCTAATGATATCCTCACTCTGCTGTTGTGTTTCTGCCATTTTTTTGTCAACAACTACGACGATAATATCGGGTTTCACGACTTTGATTTTTTGTTTGAAGACAGGGCTGAAACGCGCTACGTTATCCGCCTTTTTAAGGACGGACATCATCCTTTAGTAAAAGGTAAATTCATTGAAAACACCAACAGCGAAGGATTCGTGAACAAAGAGTCTTTTAAACTAACAGACAAGGCAAAAGAAGAACTGCTTTCCGAAATCAACCTGATCGATAGACAGGCAGACCGCAGAAAAGACTTACTGCTCCACAAGACTATAACGCCGAAAAGAATGTTTTATAACGAAAAGGAGTCAGAAAAAATCCGTGAATTAACTGAGCTATTACAGGAGGATAATTTTAAAAACGTGCAGTCGCGGCTTTCCGAGACAGGCATGAGAAAAGGCTTTGCCTGTCTTTTTTCAGGTGCGCCCGGCACTGGAAAAACGGAAACCGTGTACCAGATAGCGCGAGAAACAAAGCGCGACATCATGCAAGTTGATATTTCTGCCACAAAAAGTATGTGGTTCGGTGAAAGCGAAAAGCGTATAAAGAATATTTTTGACCAATACCGCGCTTTGGTTGAAATAGAAACCGTGGCTCCTATTCTGCTGTTTAACGAGGCGGACGCGGTCATTAGCAAGCGCATAGAAGTTACAACAAGCTCGGTCGCGCAGACTGAGAACGCCATTCAAAATATCATTCTTCAGGAGATTGAAAACTTGACGGGTATCCTTATCGCCACGACGAATCTGACGAAGAACATGGATAAGGCATTTGAGAGGCGGTTTTTGTACAAAATTGAGTTTGAGAAACCAGTCCTACCTGTCCGTAAGGCGATTTGGCAATCCATAATAACCACACTGTCTGCGGCCGATGCGGAAACGCTTGCATCCCGCTTCGATTTTTCGGGTGGACAGATAGAAAATGTCGCGCGTAAACGAGCGGTTGATGTGGTGATTTCCGGCAGAGAACCGTCCCTTGAACGACTCGAATCCTTTTGCAAAGACGAAATGATCGCGGACAGCACGAGACAGATAGGCTTTGGTACAGAGAAATAGAGTCATCCATGCTTTTCAGATTATTCGCCTTGATAAGCGTCGGAATATATGTTATGTTATTTTCAAAGACAGCGCGGAAAACGCCGTTTCCATAAGAACATTTTTAATTAAGGAGAAAGTGATGACATTTGCTAAAAGAATGAAAGAACTTGCTATGAAAGCAAGCGAGGCTGCACAGGATTTTGCAGCAAAAGCCGAGGATGCAGCGCAAGATTTAGGAACGAAGAGTATTGTCGCGTCAAAAGAATTTATTGACAGGGCCGGAGATAAAGTGCAAGACTTAGGAACAAAAGGCAAACTCTTGTTTGAAGTCAAACAGCTCGAAAGTAAGGCGGAGAAACTCATGGAACAACTCGGAGCGGAAGTCTATAATGCGCTCGCAGAACAGAAAATCGCAAACATCAGCCAAGCAACACCCGGTATCAAAGAAATTTTCGTCGAACTGGATGCAGTAAAAAAAGAAATCGACAAGAAAGAGGAGAAACTAGCAAAATAGGAGGGAATCAAGAGTAGAGTGTATGCTAGTAAACAAAGTCGGACAACTTCAGGTTTGACAGTCGCGTCTATTCTTATTCCCGTTTCCTGTTCCTTACATTATGAAAACTCGTTCCATATTCCAAAACATTTCTCCCATCGACCATCGGTATTCCCTATCCGAAAGAGAGGTTTTTGACGATCTTGCGCTGTTTTTGTCCGAGTCGGCATCAGTTTCCGCGTGCGTGAAGGCAGAAGTCGCCTTGGTCAAGGCGCATCTCCGTATACGCGAACGGCTGTCCGGAGAACTAGAGTCCGTGCTTGACAATATCATCGTAGACCCTGAAGAAGTATACATAGAAGAGGAGAAAACCCGCCACAACATACGGGCTCTCGTCAATGTTTTGAAAACGAAAGTTCCGGCCGATATTGCTCCGTTTGTGCACCTCGGTGCAACAAGCGTTGATATTCTCGACACAAGCCTCGCCTATCGCGTCAAAGGTGTAACTAACACAATTGTTCTCCCATTACTCAAGAAACTAGAACTTTTTCTCTGTGACTTCGCAGAAAAAGAGGCGGAAACCCCGCAGACAGGCAGAACCCACGGACAACAAGCTGTACCGATTACTCTAGGCTTTGCCATCGCGGAATACGTGTCCCGTTTAGGTAAGTCCATTCTGGAAATTGAAGAAAGAGGAAAGGCTTTGAAGGGCAAACTTGCAGGTGCGGTTGGGGCGTACAACGCGACAAGTATGATAGTTAATGACCCCGAAGAGTTGGAACGCCTCTACCTAAAGGAACTAGGGCTTGAACCATCCGAGCATTCAACCCAGTTAGTTGAGCCGGAATACCTGCTCCGCCTACTTTTGGAATTTAACACCGCTTTCGGCGTTTTGGCCAATCTCGCGGATGACTTACGCAACCTACAGCGGAGTGAAATCAGCGAATTGAAGGAAGGGTTTACAGGCGCACAAGTCGGCTCATCGACCATGCCTCAAAAGCGCAATCCATGGAATAGCGAGCATGTCAAGAGTCTATGGAAAGCGTTTTTCCCGCGAGTGATGACATTCTTCATGGACCAAATCAGCGAACATCAGCGAGATTTGACTAATTCGGCAAGCCAGCGCTTTGTTGCAGACTACATCACCGGATTTTGTATGGCGATTAGCCGCATGATTGACGTGATAAGCGGCATTGGCGTTGACCGAGACCACCTATGGAACAATATGAGGCGAGGGAATATTCTAGGCGGCGTCATGGCAGAACCAGCCTATATCCTACTCGCCGAAACCGGCGTTTCTGACGCCCACGAAGTCATCCGTAGAATCACCCTTGATGCAGAAGAAAACAGGTTGAGTTTTGCGTCCGCTCTGTCTAAGAACACAGATGCCATGTCCCGTATCGCCAAGAAACTAGAAGAACTAGGGATAACAACGAAAACAGACGTCTTGTCCTTTTTTGAGAACCCTGAAAAATATTGCGGCCTCGCGGCAAAAAAGGCAAAAACACTTGCAGAAAAATATAGAACACTGATAGAAAGATGACGTTTTATAAAAATCCGCGGATTATATATTTCTTCTTGAAACCACCCGTGATTCCTAGTTAGAATCATCTGTGATTCCTAGTTGGAACCATTTGTGATTCCTAGTTAGAATCATCTGTGATTCCTAATTAGAACCACCAGTGCTTCCTAGTTAGAATCACTCGTGCTTCCTAGTTGGAACCATCTGTGATTCCTAGTTGAAACCACTTGTGCTTCCTAGTTGAAACCACTTGTGCTTCCTAGTTAGAATCATCTGTGATTCCTAGTTGAAACCGCCCGTGATTCCTGGTTGGAACCACTCGTGATTCCTGGTTGGAACCGCCCGTGATTCCTGGTTGAAACCACTCGTGATTCCTGGTTAGAACCGCCCGTGATTCCTAGTTAGAATCATCTGTGATTCCTAGTTGGACGACTCTTTGACAGGCTCATCAGGCGGGACAGTCAGGTCAACATCGTAATCTATCTGCCGGGGGTCCTTCAAAAACGTGCTTCCAGAGCTGTACTGGGTGATTATCCGTACCCGGTAGACCCCGGGCGCTAACGCGGGCAACTGCGCGGACACCCGGTTCCGCTGGTTGTCCACCAAGTTCCCCGTAACCTTGACGGGCTTCCC
>JAIRSU010000107.1 GCA_031255285.1 Treponema sp.
TACTGCCACGACAGAGAGTATCGGAACCGCAAACACCGCTCTTGACGCAGCAAGACTTGACGCAGCCGCCGATGATAGTATATTGCTTGTTACCGTAACAGGAACAGAAAATCCAGGTAATGGATGGGGTATCGGCGCTCTCTGCTACAATGTAGAGGGTTGGCCTAACATGAAAGGAGGGTTTGACGTAAACACGCCGGATGGTACATCACTTGAATTTACCGTTTCCTACTCTATAGGAGCTATCAAAGCCGCGCGCGCCGCTTCCGAGCATACGGATGCTGGTGTTGTCGTGAACGCATGGAGTAGTTTCAGTGTAAAAGACATCAGTATTATGTCATTTACGTTCTAAAAATGTAGCTCAACACCACTTGGTGTTGATGTAGAGAGAAGCCGTGGATTGCGTTTGCAGTTCACGGCTTTTTTAAGCCACAGTCGCGAGAGGTCAGCGTATGAATCCGCAGTTGTCAGGTCTAAAGAACAGAGTGCAGGAAGAGCCTCTCCCGTGGGACTTGCGCCTTATTGTTAAGAAGTTCCTTCGCGGCAGGCAGTCCCTTCTGGATATGTTCGCGGGTAACGCGGACTTCTTGAATTACCTCCCGTCCCTGCCCCCGCGCATCGCCTTTGTGGACAGGCTCCCGCCCGGCGCACCGGAGCAGGTCTGGAACGTCAAAGCCGAGAGAGTACGCGTCAAACATTCCACTGGAGACTGCTTGCTCCCCTTTCCAGACGCATCTTTCGACCTTGTCCTCAACCGCAGCGGTAAATATGAAATCAGCGAAGTCTGCCGGGTCCTTGCGCCCGGAGGCGTGTTCATCACTCAGCAGATAGGAGGTATGAACGCGCTGGACCTCTGTGCGTCCCTGGGTATGCTCATCAAGATAACCGGGCGGAATCTGGTGCAGAATACCGCGGCATTCGCGCGGGCAGGTTTACGCCTTGCAGACTGCGGCGAGAGCCTGAGCAGGCAGCGGTTCTACCGCATTGACGATATCCTTTACTATATCAAACACGTCCCCTTGCTGACCGAATGTTTCGATGCGGATATCTCCAAACAAGAGCTTGCCGTGCTGGAGTCCGTGATTGAACAGCAGGGATACTTTGACTGCATCAGCCATCGGTACTTTCTGGTTGTAGAAAAGAGTAGAGAAGAGCCCGCCGCACCCCGCGTATAGACCCGCCCTAAACAGAAGCAGACGACAATACCTCACGTATCACGGTCTTTGACCGCCGCGCCTCCATCCGCCTGCACCGTATTGTGCAAGGTGTTTGCACCGTATTGTACAAAGTATGTGAGACGTTCTATTGCAAGTGCAAAAAGTGTCTGGCACAGGCTTCGCCTGATAGATGACTTCACACGGAACGTTGTCTGAAAGGAGGCATCGTTGTCCCCGTCTTGAAAGCGTCTGATACCCCAAAGTGTCTGGCACCTTGTTTGAAGTGCTCAAACCACATTGTCGGAACAGAGTGTTTCGGCTTGGGTTTACTCAAGAAAGTCGCTGTACACATAGAATTTAAGCTTCAAGTCGGCCGCTGTTTTAAGCAGGAATTCGAGCCGTTCCGGCTTTATGCCCCAGTCCGCATGAGCCGATACGTCATGCGTGGTAAGGGGCAAAACGCCGCCCATGAATTTCACGGTTCTCAACATGAGCAGGACCAGCGCCTTAAACTCGCCGTCGTTCCGATAAAGCGTATTGTCAACCGCTTTGCTGGCGATAAAGCCACGGACCGCAGACGCATCGTAGATATGAAAGGTTACGCCGTAGCCGCGGAGTATCTTGAAATAATCCAGAAGAACGTCCGACATCCACGGTTCATAGAGCCCAAACGGATACGCAAAGGAATTGAGTGGAATCCCGACCCTGCGGAATATACCAATTTGGGCGGTACACTCTTCCAAGAACCGCGCCCGTGAAACATTTGATAAGTTGAGATGGTTTATGGTATGATAGCCCACGTCGTGCCCCCGCTCCAACGCGGCTTTGCAAAAGGCTAAAGGTCTGCCCTGCACAAAGAACGTCGCCCTTGCGCCGAACTTGTCGAAAAGCCCGAAGGAGCGTTCCCAGCTTTCGTGATAGTCATCGTCGAACGCCAGGAGAATCCCTGCATCCGAAGCGCTTTCGTGCTCAAAGACGCCAGTTCGGATTTCATGGGTCTCGCGGCCCTCAATGGAAAAAGGTATGCGTAAAACAGAACCGCGCGGGTCAACGTCCAGGGAAGCTATATCATAAACCACCATGAACCGACTGTCCTCTATGGCGATATCGGCTCTCACCACGATGTCGTCTTTCCTTGCGGAAACATACGGCTCCGCCTCTCCCTGCCGTACCATTTCCAAAGCCTGTTCCATCCGCGTCTTTTCAGGGGACGCGGGAACAGAAGGCGCCGCGGCTGACGGCGGAAGGGACTCATTCATCGGCTTGTTGGCAGTGGTCCGCGGTGGATGTGCGCACGCGGCGAGAATGCAAATCGCGCATATACAGGCAAATCGAAACGGGAGCCTCTTCACCAAGGGACCTCGCGGCATTTCGAACACCCGAAAATCTTGACGCTCGTCTTGCCCTCAGCTTCGGTCATACGGGCGATAAGCGCATCGCTGGTGGAAAGAAACGCCGAGCAAACAGGGCACGTTCTCCGCCGCTCCCCATGCAGGCAGTGGGGGCAGCCTTGTATACTCATGATCCTTTCATTGATAAGGCGGACCGTCCGGGGAAAAGCCGTGGACCGAATGTTCTCACCGTCTTCTAAAGCAGCTGAACAGAGCGGGCAGGCGACTCTCTTGGGGGGTACGGCTGCTCCCGCTGTACCTCTCCCCTGCCTGCGCTTAAAGAAGAAAGAGAGTCCGTACCAAATGAGCATAACGCCCGCCGCTATCAGCAGTAGCAGAAGTATTCTTGTATACATAGCGGTAGTGTATGGTACCTTTGCCAAATTTTCAAGTTCTTTCGTTCATCTTCCTTTTTCCATCATAGTATGCTATAATTTCTCCGCAGTATAGTTTCTTCGATACTGCGATATTGATTGACAATTGATTGATTGACTGGGGGAAGAGTATGGTTAGACGTTTTTATTGGTTATTCTTACTGTTAGCCGCAGGGCTGTCCGCACAAGAAGAAGCGCGGTTGTTTTTCGCCCAAGGACCTGATTTTGTGCTTACGTCGAACGGGCGGCGCACGGTTTACCAGACAGGGGACCTGCCGGAGGAGCTGCCTGTCAACAAAGCCGATATGATACAGACCGGACCTGGCGGTTCTGTGGAGGTAAGGCTGTCTCAGTCCGGCGCATTGGTTAAGGTTCTTGAGAACACTTCTCTTGTTTTCGACGGGGATACGCTGGAGATTATCTACGGGCGTATACGAGTGAGAATACCGGAAGACCAACGCAGGGGCTTGTTCATACAGGCGTATACCGTTCTGGTGTATATGGCGAAGGGCGATATGGGCTTTGACTTCGTCGTCAATCCGTCCGTGCCGATAGAGAATGAACGGCCTGTTTTACGCACCTATACGCTTTCGGAAAAGGCGCGTCTGAAGTTTGAGCATATCCCTGAATTGCAGATAGATGAGCATGAATTGATTTCGACAGGCGTCTTTCCGCAGACCTCCCTGGTGGAACGGAAGCCGCTTGATGACAATATCGTTGATTATTGGAATAGGAATAACTTCAGAGACGGCAAGCCCTTGATTCTCTCGCCGCGGAGGGCAAATGCGGATGCTTTGCCTTCAGAGACGGCTCCCGTCATCCGCGGTCCCCTGTACGATGCCGGGGAGTACGAGGCTTTCAGAAATAAGCTGAAGTGGAAGAGCGCCGGGTTCATGTTCGGCGCAATCTCTCTTACGCTCGGAGCGGCTGGTCTAGCCGTCTCAAACTACCTTTTCCAACATGGGGGCCAGAGTTCCGCCGACATTTTTACCTATTTTGGATACGGCTTTCTGTGGACAGGGTTTGTCGCGGTTATTACCTCTGCCGTCATTAACCCGGTGCCGCCTTCAGCGAAGTGAATATGCCGAAAGTAGAAGAGCCTGCTTCGATTTTTAACGACAATGGAAAGCCTGTGCGTTTTGGCTGGGCGTGTGCGCCGCTCTTCATCTACGACAAAGACTTTCTGTTCACGCCGCGCCGCCGTATAAGCGAAGCTGACCGATACATCATCTCTTCACCGACTCATTTCTTTGTCTTCGAGATTGTGGATAACGGGTATCTTGGCTATGTAAGCATTCAAATGATTTCCCTGAGGGATAACAAGAAGCTCTTTAAGGCGTTTCCGAGCCTTTTCTCATTGGGAGGGATAGAGCTGCCGGATTCCGTTGAAAACGGCTCGGTGCGGCTGCATAAAAAGCAGTTTATCATTGACTTTGTCGCTATGAAGAGCGGCGCGCGTATCTTAAAGATTGACGTCCCTCATTTTGATAAACACAAGACGTTGCGGGGCGAGGTTGTGTTGATTCCGCCGCCTCGCGCGGAGTCCATTGCGACCGTTACGCCGTGGCGGAAAGACAACGCATTCCGATATTCGTTTCATGCGCCGCATCTTTCTGTGGAAGGCGTTATACAGATAGGGGCAACGGAAATTTCCTTTATCAAGGGCAATGCGTGGGGCGTGTTCGACCGAGTGCGGGGCGTTCGACCGAGCGCGGATATCCGCTACTGGGCGGCCGCCTGCGGCGCGGTCCAAGACAGGCAGGTGGGGTTCAGCGTAGGGTACGACTCCGCGGATTCGAGACAGGGGACAGAGAACGCCTTCTTCCTTGACGGCAAGCTGCACAAGCTCGACCAAGTTACCTTCCATATCTCTCCTACAAATTGGTTTCTGCCTTGGCACTTCACCAGTAACAATAATAGGCTGGAAATGATATTCACGCCTGAAGTGGGGTGGAATGAAAGCAACCGCGTGCTGTTTTATTATTCCTCGCGGAGGCATTTCTTCGGTTCATTCGCAGGCAGAGTCATTCTCGATAACGGAGACCCGTTTGAATTTAAGATAACTGGTTTGGCGGAGAAGAGAAAGACACGTTTCTAAAGACGAGCGGCGAACTGTTCCTTACTTCCTCTGAGCCGACCCCGCCTTGTTAAACAACATACTTTCTATTGGTTTATAATACACAAGAAGATTATAAAATAGGAGTGTAAAATAATGGAGTACGGTGGGCATACAGTCGAAACGCTATGTGCAACGCTTGACATATAAAAAAGGACAATATATCATTAGAGAATGAATACAAGAATGGCAGATACGCCCGCAGGAAATTCCATCTCTACTGTGACGGCACTTGACAAACATCTTTTGACAATAAAAGAGGCGAGTGTGTGGGCTACAAATCATATAGGAAAAAATGTTACAGCGTCAAATATCTCATATCTTATCCAATACGGCAGAATCAAAAAAATAGATAAAGGCGGGTCCGTATTTGTTTCTTTGACGGAATTAAACGATTATTATAAATCATATAAAGGCTCGCGTGAAATCCTTTACAAGGAGAAATTAGGCGGTAATTTGAATTGGGCGCTTTCATTTGATCAGTACAAGGAAGCGGAAACAACAAAACACGTTCACAGACTGCACCCGTATAAAGGCAAGTTTATACCGCAGTTGGTTGAATATTTTTTAGACGCTCATACTGATAATTTCAAAAAAGACATTTTTTTTAATGCAGGCGATATAATAGTTGACCCATTTTCCGGCAGCGGTACCACGATGGTGCAGTCGGCGGAGCTTGGGATGAATGCAATAGGAATAGATATATCAGAGTTCAACGCGCTTATTAGCAATGTAAAAGTTACAAGATATAATATTGCAGATGTTGAGTTTGAAATATCGCGTATAACGAGTGCGTTGCAAAGTTTCATCGCGAGAACAGATATTGTCGAATTTGATGAAGAATTGAGTCGAAAATTATCAGAGTTTAACAATAAATATTTCCCAGTGCCAGAGTATAAATATAAACTACATAAAAAAGAAATAAATGAAAGTGAATACGCGCTTGAAAAAGAAAATATGTTTCTTCCTGTGTTTATAGATCTTGTGAAAAGATACGGCATAGAACTAGAACAGAAAAAGTATGATACGTTTCTTGATAAATGGTACTCCGCGCATATACGTGCCGAAATTGAATTTGTCAATTCTGAAATTCAAAGAATAAAAACCGAAACCACGAAAAATATTCTGCGTGTAATTTTGAGCAGAACAATGCGCAGTTGCCGTGCCACAACCCACGCGGATTTGGCGACACTACTAGAACCTGTTACAACAACCTATTATTGCGCTAAGCACGGAAAAATGTGTAAGCCCTTATTTTCTATTCTAAAATGGTGGAAAACATACACAAAAGATACCATAGAGCGCATTTTGAAATTTGATAAACTCAGGACAAATACGGAGCAAATTTGCCTGGTCGGAGACAGCCGTGCTATTAATATATTTGCTGAGGTAGACAAAAAGAAGCCAATATTCGGCAAGTTGCTCAGAAAACAAAAAATAGCCGGTATTTTTTCCTCGCCGCCTTATGTAGGGTTAATTGATTATCACGAGCAACATGCTTACGCTTATGATTTGTTTAAATTTGAACGAAACGATGAACTTGAAATAGGCCCTCTTTTTCGCGGACAAGGCTCCGTAGCCAAAGAAAGTTATATTGAAGGTATATCGACAGTCTTGATTAATTTCAAAAATTATTTTATAAATGATTACAACGTTTTTCTAGTGGCAAATGATAAATATAATATGTATCCTATTATTGCCGAAAAAGCAGGAATGGCTATTGTAGAACAATTTCATCGTCCTGTTCTTAATCGCACAGAAAAAGGCAAGGGTGCGTATTCCGAAACTATTTTTCATTTGAAGGAAAAAATATAATGCTTTCAGAATCTCAAAAGAATTATATACAAGAAGTTATAATATCATCGCTTCAATGAAAATTTCAGAACTATTCTCCAGAAAGCAGTAATATGCCTTTTCATTACAGGCTTTTGGGCAGAGACAGGATGGCATTATTTTCCTTTATTCAGTCGCTCAATACTACTTTCGG
>JAIRSU010000117.1 GCA_031255285.1 Treponema sp.
TAATCATCCTTCCATTGGTGTTTTATTGAAAGAGCTTGATTATTGGATTATTAACGACATTGTATGGTTTAAGCGTAACGCTGCGCCACTTTTGTCTAAAAATCGTTTAGCTCCATCAACAGAATTAATTTGGCTTGCCAGTAAAACGAAAAATTATTTCTTTGATTATGATACAGCAAAAGAATTAAACGGCGGAAAACAAATGAAAAATTTATGGGAAATTCCGGCGGAAAGGCATTTAACGGAACACCCGACAGAAAAACCGGAAACATTGTTGGAACGTATAATATTGTTAGGCACTAGAATTGGAGACACAATCTTAGACCCATTTATGGGCAGCGGTACAACGGGTGCAGTAGCAAAAAAATTGGCAAGAAAATTTATTGGAATAGAAATTGATGACAATTATTTTAATATCGCAAAAAATAGAATAAGTAAAATGGCAATAGAATTGTCATTGTTGTAAAATTATTAAATATAAAAATCATCGGAACGTCGTGCGCCGTCCATGGCGCACGGCTAATCGTGTGATGGGGGCAAAAAATACAGCATATAACAGGTCTGTTTGCGCTTCGCCGCAGTAGCGGCTCGGTGTTCTGTTTTGGCTAGGTCGGCTACGCCTCCAACCATCCACATTGTACAGATACCGGACAAAACGATATCGGCAATTGAGAACAGTTGTCGGATAAGCCGCTTCGGCGAAATGGTAAGTAATGAACCCGCCTGCCTCAAGTATGCTATATACGGCGGCACAGGCATTTGCCGAGAGGTCGGCTTTGCCGCTTCTTTGTTGTGATATAACCGCACCGCACTTCGTCATGGCGCAATCTAGCCTGAAATCTCCTCAAAAACTTCTGCAAGAAACCGATTTAAAAAGAGCAGTCCTTCTTTAGTGAGCGCGGTACGGTTCTGCTCGAAAAGCCCTTTGTCCTGCCACATGGCTATAGTTCTGGGAATGAGAGTCGTAATCGGCTTGCGGAAACGCTTCAAGAATAGAGCCTCGTCCGGACCATCGAGGGAACGGAAACCCATGAACAAACTCTCCTTTATAAGCGTATCCTTGTCTAAATATTCTACGTCTTGTTCTGTCTTTTTCAAATAAAGCGTCGCGTCCGACTTAACGGTGAGCCTGATACCTGTCCCAGTCTCGTCGTCAATCATGGTGCCGGACGCCGAGGGCCCCATGCCCGCCCAGTTTTCCATGCTCCAATAGCGTTTGTTGTGCAGGGACTCTTTCCCTTTTAGACTGAAGTTGGAAACTTCATAAGCCGTATAACCTGCCTGTTCAAGTAAATCTTTACCAAGAAGCCACAGGTCGTCAATTTTTTGGAAGGAAGCGGCGTTCTTTCTCATGTTCTTCTCAAGATGCGTCCCTTCGGTAAGGGTAAGGCTGTAAAGGGATACGTGAGCTGGCTCAAAAGCAAGGACTTGCTCCACATCACTGCGCATGATTGCTGCATCCTGAAACGGCAGTCCTGCAATGAGATCGACCGAAAAGGCGTGAGGGAAAAAACGTTCCGCCCGATCAAGACTCTCCAGAACAGACGCCACATTTCCAAGACGGTTCACTGCTTTGCGCGATTTTTCGAAAAGCGTCTGGACGCCAAGGCTCACTCGAGTAACGTTATTCGAGCGACAGGTTCTAAAAAATATTTCGTCAGCCGACTCGGGATTAGCCTCCACCGTAAACTCAAGCGGCTCGTTTGGCAACAGCCGCCCTAATCCTTCAAGGAGCGGAACCAGACTCTCCCCTAGAACCGATGGGGTTCCGCCTCCTACATAGATGGTCGGTACAAAGTCTACTTTTTCAAGTTCTGAACGGACGTCTGCTAATACTCTCTCGACGAACCTTTCGCGTATTTCCCTAAAACCGCTGAAAGATCCAACCGGCGTCGAATAAAAGTCACAGTAGCCACAGCGTCCCGCACAAAAAGGGACGTGAATGTAAAGGGATAAACAGCATTCCATGACGAGGAGTATATCAATTTATAGCCTTTCCCTCAATTTCAATAAATGAAGAAATACAGTGAAAGAATTGACAAGATTTTTATAATAATTATAAAGTGGCAGAAGGGAGAAAGGCATGGAATAAACGCTGATGATGTTTTACAGCTGCGAATGACGTTTACCCCAAAAACCTCTTGTCAAAGGTGTATAAATTTCTTACTATAGAAGTAAGGAGTAATAATGAAAACTTGGCTTGACGATGAAGATGACGATGAAAGAGAGGAAAAGAGCGTCCAGTCCACAGACTCGTTTATGGTAAAGATGCTGAAGACACGAACGATTCTCTTATCAGGTGAAATAAATAAGGAGCTTGCCGAAAAGACCATCAGACAGCTTCTGCTTTTGGAAGATAAAGGCGATGAGCCTATAAAAATTTTTATAGATTCACCTGGAGGAGACGCGGATGCGGGTTACGCAATATTTGACATGATACGGTTCGTGAGTCCGCCAGTTTGGACCATAGGTATGGGACTTGTGGCGAGTGCAGCCGCGATTATCGAGCTGGCAAGTCCTAGGGAACGACGTGTAGGGCTTCCCAATAGTCACTATCTCATCCACCAGCCACTTTCCGTCATACGGGGCGTGGCAACAGATATAGAGATTCATGCCCGAGAACTGGAAAAGCTTCGGGCTAAAATTAATCGGCTCATCGCAGACGAGACTGGTATGGCTTTTGAACAGGTTGAAAAAGACACGGACCGCGATTACTGGATGAATGCCGATGAAGCCGTCAAATATGGACTGATTTCACGGATCCTTACCCGCAAGTCCGATGTAGAATGGTAGTGTAGTCAAACAGTGAAAATACTCTCTTGGAATGTAAACGGTATCCGTGCAGTTGAAAAGAAAGGCTTCTTGGAATGGCTGAGAGCCGAAAGTCCGGATATGTTATGCATTCAAGAAACAAAAGCCGAGCCGGGACAGCTCTCGGAAGATTTATATAATCCGCCGGGCTATTTTTCCTACTGGGCAAGCGCCAAAAAGAAAGGTTATTCAGGAACAGCTCTCTACAGCAAGACCAAGCCCTTGGACGTTCAGCCTTTCGGCCTTGCCGAATTTGATGATGAAGGCAGAGTGGTGCAAGCCGATTATGGCGGCTTTATCCTCATCTGCGCGTATTTCCCCAATTCTCAAGACTTTGCTAAACGCCTGCCCTACAAGCTAGAGTTCTGTATGGCAATGCTCGAACATTGCAAAAAACTCGTCTCACAGGGCAGACACATCATCCTATGCGGGGACTACAACATTGCACACACGAGAATTGACCTTGCCCGTCCCGACGAAAACAAAAATAGTGCGGGCTTTCTGCCTCAAGAACGCGCATGGTTTGATGCGTGGCTTGAGTCGGGTTTTGTAGATACATTCCGCCATTTTCACCCAGATAAACGGGACTGTTATACTTGGTGGACCTACCGGGGCCGTGCTCGCGAGCGTAATGTGGGATGGCGCATTGATTATCACTGTGTAGACCGCGGCTTTCTTTCACAGGTGGAAGCCGCGGGTATCAGACCCGATATTCAAGGTTCAGACCATTGTCCTGTAGGAATTACGGCGACGGTTCATTCAGTATGATACTCTTATTGCTTATTCCTCGAATTCTTATTAAAATAAACTATGCAATTAAGCGATAGATTTCTCACGGAAAGACGTATAGCGGAACTTGAGGCGCTCATACAAGGGTATCAAGCTTCTTACTACAACGGTGAAGCGGAAATTAGCGATGCCGAGTTTGATCTGCTCTGGGATGAACTTAAAACCCTTGCACCAGACAGCTCGATTTTGGCAAGAGTCGGCGCAGATAGCACGGACGGCTTCCCGAAAGCCGTGCACATCATCCCAATGGGTAGTCAAGAAAAAGCCGCATCCGCGGACGAATTCCGTGTATGGGCGAACAAGACGGCCGCTTCTGCCTACCTTGTTCAGTTTAAGCTGGATGGAGCGAGTCTTGAGTTACAATACGAAAATGGTAGACTTCTTCGTGCTGTCACCCGTGGGGATGGTACAATCGGGGATGACGTTACTGCAAATGCACGGCGCATGAGCGGCGTGGTGACGGATTTGCGCGTCCCGTTCTCTGGCGGTGTGCGTGGAGAAGTGCTTTTACCCCGTGAAACGTGGAAAAGTAAATACTCCATCAAAGCAAACTGCCGCAATGCCGCAAACGGCATCATGCGTCGAAAGGATGGCGCGGGTTGCGAAGATCTGGTTCTCGTATGTTACGATGCAACTACGACTGATAGCACTTCATTCTTCAATGACGAATTAGATAAGGTACACTGGCTGAAAAAACAGGGCTTTTTTATTGCCGAAACGCAAGAATTCACGGATATAGAAGCAATCATCACGTACCGTATTGAACTCGCGGAAAAACGGAAGATTTTATCTTTTGACATAGATGGACTTGTGGTCAAGGATAAGATCATCGACATGGCGGACCTCCGCAAAGCTAGACCTGAACGACAGATAGCGTTCAAGTTCGCGCTTGAAACCGCTTATAGTGTGGTACGAGGCATCGAATGGAGTGAATCCGGTGCGACTTATACACCAGTAGCAATCATAGACGCGGTACGCCTTGCAGGAACAACCGTACGCAGGGCAAGTTTAGCAAATTCAGGTATACTTCGCAGTTTAGGGCTTAAAATTGGGTCGATTGTCTCGGTAGTGAAACGTGGAGAAATTATTCCCAAGATTGAAAGTCTCGCTCCTCCTGGCGCTCTGCCCGTGGAACATGAGGAATTGGATATCGTATTCCCGTCGACCTGCTCGGTTTGTGGCTCGTCCTTAATAGACGAAGGCAATCGTCTCTTCTGTCCCAATCCGAACTGTCCCAAACTCCTCCTCCACCGCTTGCAAAAATGGGTGAAAGTGCTCGATATCCGCGAACTCGGTGACAAACTTGTCAGACAGCTTTTTGATTCAGACCGTGTACGGTATATTCACGACCTATACTCGCTCACAGTGGACGAGTTGGAGAAATTCGAGTACATGGGCGAAGCTTCCGCGGCAAAGGTCATTCATAATATCCATATTCCACGTAAACTACCACTTGCCGCCTTTATTGCGGGCTTTGATCTCGATGGGGTGGGCGAAACGATCATGGAAAAAACCGCAGAGTCAGGCTTTGATACGCTTGAAAAACTCCGGTCTGCATCGACAGAAGCTATTGCTGCGGTTTATGGGCTGGGGGAAATCACTGCGAAAACCATTGTTGACGGGTTGCGGGAATGGCGTACAGAAATGGACGCGGTACTTGCTACAGGTATAATTTCTATCGCGCCCCCGCCTGAAAGAGAATTGCCGCTTACGGGTTTTTCTTTTTGTTTCACCGGAGAACTCGCATCAATGCATCGCGCCGGAGCCGCGGAACGAGTGAAGGTGTTGGGCGGATGCGTGAAGTCTTCGATTGTCAAAGGGCTTTCATATTTGGTAACAAATACACCGGGATCCGGCTCTGCTAAAAACAAGAAAGCCCGCGAATTGGGTGTGACGATTATTGGAGAGCAAGAATTTCTGGAGTTGCTTGAGGGAAAGCCGAAAAGCAGGGAAAACACGACAGAAAAAAAACAGTATCAGGGAGAGTTGTGGGCATAAGAATCGTCCCTGTAAACATATTGTTGTGGGAAATAGAGACACGCTCATATCCACGGATTGATTAGGTTTGGGGTGGAAGCTGCATCTGTACAGGGAGTAGTCAGAGACGTCTGCGGTCAGTCATAGAATAATGCTCTCACGTAAAAAGCAGAGTTCGTGAAAACGCCGCTGTTATTATCCATGGCGACACTCCTGTCAGTTATATCGTGCGCCTCTGTGATTTAATTTTCTACACTTTTGTATAATTAACCTAATTTTCTACATTTCTGTAGATCCTCAATCTATCATCTTTTGCTCAAAATATATATAATATATTATAAGTATTCTTGGTTATGTAATTTCAGGCTTGATTGCTCTCTTCCCGCTTATTAAACTAGGCTTATATCTTTGAAACATAGTAATATTTAAATAAATAATGTTGGCATGAATTGTGTTATATAAAACACAGAAATTTATTTTTTAAGAGAAAAGGAGAATTATATGAGTGCAGAAAAAATTGATTTTTTCAAAACCCCAATAGAAGAACTCTATGGAACTAATTGTTTTTCAAATGCTGTTATGAAAGAACGCCTGCCCAAGAGTGTCTACAAGGAGATACTCGCAGTACAGGCGGGCGAGCAGGAGCTTACCCTCGAAGTCGCAGAAGTCGTTGCAGTCGCTATGCGCGACTGGGCTATCTCTAAAGGAGCGTCTCATTATACACATTGGTTTCAACCACTTACTGGCTTGACCGCGGAAAAACACGATTCTTTCATTTCACCCACCCACGACGGCAAAGTGTTGATGGAATTTTCCGGTAAAGAACTTATCAAAGGTGAACCTGACGCTTCAAGCTTCCCTTCAGGCGGCTTACGCGCCACATTTGAAGCGCGCGGTTATACCGCGTGGGACGTTACCAGCCCGGCTTTCTTGAAACAAGACAAGACAGGCACAACGCTTTGCATCCCTACCGCTTTCATCAGCTACTACGGACAAGTGCTCGATAAAAAAGTCCCGCTCCTTCGTTCAATCAACGCACTCGGCAAGCAGGCTCTCCGTGTGCTTCGAGCTCTGGGCAACGAAACCACTAGACACGTATTCACGTCTGTGGGACCTGAACAGGAATATTTCCTAATTGACAGAGAATTTTATGAGAAACGCCCGGATTTAATGCTTACCGGCAGAACCGTCTTCGGGTCCATGCCGGCCAAAGGACAAGAACTCGAGGACCATTACTTCGGCGCGATCAAAGAACGAGTCGTCACGTTTATGCGTGAGCTCAACGTAGAGCTGTGGAAGGTCGGCATTCCAGCCAAAACCCAGCACAACGAAGTTGCACCGAATCAATTTGAAATCGCACCGGTTTACTCAACAACCACATGGGCCACAGACGCGAATCAGCTTGTCATGGAGACGTTGAAGACCGTAGCGCGACGGCACGGCATGGAAGCTATCCTTCACGAAAAGCCTTTCGCGGGAGTGAACGGCTCTGGCAAGCATAACAACTGGTCAATCGGTACGAACGACGGTGTTAATCTACTCGATCCGGGTAAAAACCCGGAGAATAACGCGCGTTTCCTCTTATTCGCTACTGCGGTCGTCGAAGCTGTGGACCGTTATGCCCTCCTCATCCGTGCAGGAGCGGCGACAGCGGCTAACGACCATCGACTCGGCGCAAACGAAGCTCCTCCGGCCATCGTTTCCATATTCTTCGGGGGACCCCTTACTGAAATCCTCGAAAGTATCGCAGAAGGCAAGCCCATTATCCATAAGGATACGGGCGAGAAGATTCAACTTGGAGCTACGAGCCTGCCGAGACTACCAAAAGACGTATCGGACCGCAATCGTACCAGCCCTTTCGCCTTCACAGGCAATAAGTTTGAATTTCGCATGGTCGGCTCTTCACAATCAATCGCTACGCCGAATACGTTTCTCAATGTTGCGGTTGCAGAAGTTCTTGAGAGATTCGCGGATAAGCTCGAAAAGGCGCACGACAAAAACAAGGCGCTGCTGGACATTATCCGGGAATCCTACTCCAAGCATCGACGTGTAGTTTACAATGGCAACGGCTATTCAGACGAATGGCTCAAGGAGGCGGAGCGGAGAGGCTTGCCGAATGTGCGGAATGCGGTTGATGCGCTTAGTATTCTTATACGAAGTGAGACGGTCAAACTTTTTGAGAAGCATGGAGTACTCACGGAGGAAGAATTAGAGAGCCGTTACCACATATACCTTGAGAAGTACGCCAAGCAGATAAACATTGAGGCTGGCGTTACCATTGATGTCGTCAAGCGACAGGTTTTTCCGACTGTAACTTCTTATGCAGGACGGCTTGCTAAAACCGCTTCGGCGCTTGCGGCTATCGGTGCAGTAAGCTTCCCGCAGGAGAAGCAGTCCAAGCGAATCGCGGAGCTTTCTGCCGAGCTTTTTGATGAGACGGCAAAGCTGGAAGTTGTATTATCTGAGGCGCAAGAGATGGACGATCCGTTTACTAAAGCCAAAGCTTATCTTGAACACGTGTATCCGGCCATGTCCAGAGTACGTACAAAAGTAGATGCACTTGAGAAGCTTTCCCCAAAAGCTGTGTGGCCTCTCCCTGGTTACGAAGATATGCTATTCAAATTATAGCTTTCAGAAATCATGCGCCTGTTTATATGAAAAGAATAATATGGAACATATAACACTGCCTTTGACACGGAAGCAAACCGCGTCACTAGGCGCAGGTAGTAGGAGACTCTTATCCGGCATTGTGTACACAGCACGGGATGCGGCGCATAAACGGCTTATCGCCATGCTTGATGCAGGAGAGAGTCTTCCTTTTCCCCTTGAGAACTCGTGTATCTACTATGCTGGCCCCACGCCCGCTACGCCTGGGCGCGTTATCGGCGCGATTGGTCCCACGACGAGCGGGCGCATGGACGCCTATACACCGCGCCTTTTATCCGCCGGACTTACCGCTATGATTGGCAAAGGAGAGCGGTCGGATGCCGTTGTGAGCGCCATGAAGGAAGCGGGTGCGGTTTATTTTGGTGCGCTGGGCGGCGCGGGCGCTCTCCTTTCTTCCTGTATAAAAGAAGCGCACGTAATAGCCTTTTCGGATTTGGGAACAGAGGCTATCCGCCGTCTTGTGGTAGAAAATTTCCCGGTTACAGTCATTATTGACAGCGCCGGAGGCGATCTCTATAAGATTGGAAGACAGGCGTTTCTCGCGTGGAATACTAAAACCTGACGCATCCAATGCGTTCTTTTGAGAACTCATCATTCTTTGCGAATCACCTCCAAAAATTCATCTTGTCAAAAAGTAAGAATTAGTGTATGATTTTCTCTATGCAGTACAGTAAATCACACAGTTCTGTGGAAATTTCTTTAGAAAGTTCTCTTATTTCTCCCCGTATCTCCTCTATTGTTGGACTCTTTTGTATCGCTGTCTACGCAGCTGTAATCGTGTTTGCGGGCATTATGATTCTCAAGAACATGGGTGAACAGCGACAAGCGGCTCAAAAAGAATTTGATAAGCTGGTCATTTACACTCAAAATCTCAATCTCAGCTTCATGACTGAGCCTTTTCAATCCGCATTCAACAAGACCCTTGCCTTGTCGAAGCCTTTGGAAGCAGTCATCGTTTCGAGTGGGATCGGTGAATACGCATTCGAGAACACCCGCGATGCAGGTATCGAATGGAATGGCGGGAAGCCCTCCTTCAGAAAATCCTTCCTGATATCAACAGACGAATTAGTTTCGCCTCTGTCCATTGCAGATCAGCGAAACGTGACTATCAGAGCCGTCTACGACCGCATTGATTACGCATTTGCGACCACCACGCTTAAATGGAGCCTTCTTGGAGTTTTGTTTGCCCTGTGTGTATCTTTTTTCACCTTTTTACTGCGCCTCCTGTCGTCACGAGATACTATCTCTTTAGAAACCGGAGCCGGCAATATCAAAGAAGAGAAAACTGTGTTGGATGATAATTTTGATGAAGAAACAGCGGCTAAAAATACGGCGGTCGTCATGTCCAGTGACGATGAAATCATCGTACCCGAATTGAGTGAAGAGGAACTCGCCGGACTCACCGCGGAAGAACCGAGCACACCCTTCCTCGGTATAGGGAACGAACTCGACCTTACCGAAAAACTTACCGACGAGTTGGAGCGTAGCTTAACCTTTAATCAGGACCTAACTGTCATGGCAATGGAATCCAAGAAAGAACACTTTGCGGAAGACGTAATTGACTTCTTCGTTCTGAAAGATATAATCTTTGAAACGACTATTGAAGAAAAACCGGAGCAACGCATAAATGTCATTGCACCGGGGGTAACCATTGACGCAGGCTTTCATAAGGCGGTTGACTTTCGCAACGCGTTTTTGAGCAAATATCCTGGACAAGAAGTTTTTATCGGGTTGAGCTCCCGTTCCGAACGGGAAGAAATCGACGCGGAGCGCCTCCTTGTGGAATCTAAAAACGCCCTGTGGAACGCAGAAAGAGATTCTCCAGTCGTCGCTTTTCGTGTGGATCCTGAAAAATACAAGGAATGGCTCAAGAATAAAGAACAATGATGTCGCAGTCTACTCCCTACCCTTTAAGGTGTAATACTGGGGGGATGCGGAGGATTTCTTCCCTCGTATACGCAAATATTTCAAAGATAAATCCTCAATACCCCGTCATTCAATGACGGGGATTCTTTATTTAAATCTTTAAACATAAGGCATAGAAAACTTACTTGCCTCTGTTTCCTGTTTGAAAATAGTTACATTCATTTTCATTATTTGAAGGGATTCGAATGGTAAAACCGACTTGAATACCCTCTGGTAAATGCTCTATAGCAAGAGTTTTATCATTGAAATTATTAGGGTATGCCCTATATATACCGTCTGGATATATTCTATCTTGGAGCTGAATTCTTACATATTGTTTTACGGTGCTGATGATTTTCCCGTATGTTTTAACTCCAGCAATATCTTTAATAGCGGCAATATTATCCATTTCTACCTTGCTAACTTTATTTTGTATAAGCCTTAATTCATTAACACCTTCTTTCAATGCTCTTTTCCCAATAATGTCTTTAAATATGGTACTTTCTCTGCTACCGACGTATAAAGCGTCCATTCATTAGGTTTTCGAGTTATCTGGCATCTTTATTGGTATCGGTGTCTGACACTGATACCAACTCTGCATAAGCATCAAAGGGAGAGGCTGAAAGAGCGGTGAGTCGTACGGATACGATGGACCCGGGAACGTACGTTTCTCCGCGTGGAAGATGTACCAGTAATTTGAGATAATTCTCCGAAACGGCCGCTACGCAATCTTTAGGGAACGAGTCACGGCTTCTTTCCACGATGGCTTCCATCTTCCCTCCTCTTTCTAAACAGCGGGCGACGTAAACGCGCCTACCTGTACGCGCCAGTTTCGTCAGATGCGATATTCGACGGGCGACCTCCCCATCATTTACCCTGCATGGTATATCAAACGCCTCGGTTCCGGGGCGCGGTGAAAAAGGGAACGCATGTATCCACGCGAAACCGACGCGTACGCAAAGTTCGTATGTGTGATCAAAGTCGGCTTGAGTCTCCCCCGGAAAGCCTGCAATGATATCGCACGCGAGAAACGGATCATCCTTGATACTCCGCAATAATGCGGCTTTCTCATGGACAAGCGCGGCTGTATATGGACGCCTCATGCATCGCAAGACCGAATCGCTCCCAGACTGCACGGAAAGATGGAAATGCGGACGGACACGCCTATGCGCCAACGCCTCCGCCAGATCCATCGTTACAGCTTCAGGCTCAAGAGAGGAAAGTCGCAGGCGTATCTTCTCCGTTCCCTTGAGGAGAGACCTCAAAAGCCCAGCCAGGTCTTCGTCACGATCCCGATAAAGGTTAAGATTGACGCCCGTCAAAACAGCTTCTGTATAACCCGCGTTCTCAAACGCGCGTAAACGCACAAGCGCCTCTTCAGCACTCGTACTTACGCTTCTCCCCCGCGCTAACCGTACACGGCAGTAAGAGCAGAGTCTATCACAACCGTCCTGTATCTTCAGAAACGCCCGCGAATGATGGACCGAATCGAGAGTTGAGGGATTCGAAGGGAGAGTTGATGGTTGGAGATGGAAACGCTCCGCGATTTCAGAGAATACAGTTGACCAATCTTTGATGTCAATAACGAACACGTTATCGCTTAACTGCTCGATTTTTTTGCCGTCGAGTCGTGCATAACAACCACAAACAAGAACACAAATCGCGCTCTTCGCTGCATGTCTGATGAAGCCGCGGGCTTTTTGCTCCGCCATTGAGGTAACCGTGCATGTATTGACGACAAAGATATCTGGGTTTTGGTCCTCTGGGACGATTTCATAGCCATGGCTACGAAACGCAATTGCAAGCGTTTCACTTTCGGTTTGGTTTAATTTACAGCCTAATGTGTGGATGGAGACGGTCATCTTTGGAGAGCTTTTCTCACACGGTCAAGTCCGCGGCGCGCATTAGGCATTCCTGCGTTGAGCACGAGGGCTTTTTCATAGGCGGATGCGGCGTTCATCATATCTCCAAAGCTCTCCCGTGCATATCCGAGTCTTTCCCACCAATCTGCATTTCTCGGCTGCCAGTGAACCGCAGTCGAGAGAGCGATGTCTGCATGGCGGAAACGTCCTTGTCTTATGAATACCTCGCCCATTAGATAGTAAATCGAATCAACACGTCCGCCTTCTGATGCAAAATTGATATATTCTTGAAAATACTGTAGAGCTTCGGCGTTTCTTCCTTGAAAATAGCTGATTTCGCCCAGTATTTCTATGATACGAATATCGTAGCGGTTCAGCTTTATGCCATCTTGAGCATAGACAAACGCACTTTGGTAATCGCCCATCTTCATGAGGCTCCAAGAGACGACTACATGCGCGTCCAAGTTATTCGGATTCGCGGCGATTTCATTTTGACAAATAGAAACGGCTTTCTCAAAATTACCCATACGATATTCCATAAGTGCATCAGAGCTATTCTGAGAAAAAACCAATGGGGAAAGCACCAAAAACAGTAAAACAATCAAGGATTTCATCATCTTTTTGCAAGAATTCAATTCTTTGTCAATGTAATAAAGACAATTTAGAGGAAATCACGGCCGTCTCGCATCTGACATCACACATCGTCCGTTGAACAAACAACCGGCTTCCATGCTTATTTCTGATGTGGTGATATTACCTACGAGCCTGCCGGTTAAGGAAATTTCCACATTTTCAGACGCATTGATATTGCCTTTGACTGAACCGCGGATGACTACTTTCGGGGCGACAATGTCAGCTTCGACCACAGCACCCTCGTCTATGACGAGGAGGCTTGAAGCTTTTATCTCCCCTGTTACCCGCCCTCGTACGAGAAAGGGTTTCTCAAAGCTCAAAGAGCCGGAAAAATCTATATCTTCCGATAGAATGGTATCAAAATCATCATCTTCTAAGACTTCATTACGAGGTTCGCTCAAAAACCTACCTCCTTCAATCCTGATTCAATATCCTCGACAGACCGGGCTACTATGGCGACGCCGTTATTGTGTCGTATAGCGTCAAGGAATTCGCTCTGAAAATTGGATAACTTACCGTTTGCCGTCTTACACTCCACAGCAAGAGCGCGTCCATCGGGTAGTATACCCAAGATATCACTCATGCCGGGGGTTCCAAAACGGACGAAATTCCGCCTACCGTTCTCGTCGGCGAACCGAACCGCGCCCACATTCATACGAATCGCGGGAATGTTCCGTGCTTGCAAATATTCAAGGCTCGCCTTAACGATTTCGTTTTCCGTCTGTTTCAGAAATAGCGGCTTCATTACTCTTCGCCGAATCCTTCGGGGATTTCAATGTTTGAATACACATTTTGCACATCGTCGTTTTCTTCGAGCTTCTCAATTAGTCGCAGAATCTTAGCTGTATCGTTATTGTCCAATGTAACTGGCGCTTCTGGAATCATGCTGATTTCCGCGCTTATGGTTTCAAAGGACTTAGCTTCCAAAGCTTTCACGACGCTCTCGAAGTCTTCCGCCGCGCTAGTAACTTCAATCGCGCCGTCTGAGAGGCTCACATCTTCAGCGCCGCCGTCGAGAGCGGCTTCCATAACTTGATCTTCTGTGTATTTTTCGCCGTCAAGGGTAACGATGCCTTTGCGTGTGAGGAGGCGGGCGACCGAGCCTGCCTTAGCGAGCTCAGCGCCGGCGCGTGTGAGGATGTTACGGACATCCGCTGCCGCACGGTTGCGATTGTCCGTAAGTACTTCGATGAGTAGCGCAGCTTCACCCAAACGCGCTTCATAGGTCAGCTCCTCGTAACTGACTCCTTCAAGCTCGCCGGTTCCTTTCTTGATGGCGTTGTCGATATTACTCTTTGGCATATTCGCGCCGCGCGCCTTGATGACCGCAGTGCGGAGACGCGGATTGCCTTCCGGGTCGCCGCCGCCTATACGCGCCGCGATAGTTATTTCCTTGATGAGTTTTGTGAATGTTTGACCGCGCTGAGCGTCCGCCGCCCCTTTCGCACGTTTAATTTTCGCCCATTTACTATGTCCTGACATATTCACTCCTTATTCTAAATCATGTTTTCTTATGATAATAAAAAAAAAATTTTTAGTCAAGACTTCCTATAAACACGCTGTTCTTATTTCAGAACATTCCCGTCCCCCTGTAAAGCAACCGCCTTTAGTGGTTGCTACGAATTACTATATGTGGTAAAGTTAAATAAACTTACTATGAATTGATGAATTAAGGTTTTTTAAAAGGAGCAAATATGGTTATTTTAACGCTTAACTGCGGATCATCTTCCGCAAAGTATCAAGTTTACGATTGGGAAAACAAAGATGTTTTAGCGGTCGGAGTCGTGGAAAAGGTTACCTTTGACGGGTCCTTCATTAAACATAAAGCCAAGGGCAAGGAGGAATTCGTCTTTCAGCAGAACTGCCCCACGCACACGGACGCGGTCAACCTCATTATCAAGACGCTTACGGACAAGGAACGCGGCGTCATCAGCGATATGGGGGTCATCAAGGCGATTGGACACCGCGTCCTTCACGGTGGGGATAAGTTTACCAAGAGCGTCATCGTTGACGACGCCGCGATGGCCGCGTTCAACGAGGTAAAGGACCTGGGACCTCTTCACAATCCGGCGAACATCATGGGCATAGAAGCCGCGAAGAAGATTCTCCCCAATGTACCGCAGTGCGCCATTATGGACACCGCGTGGCATCAAACCATGCCGCCCTCTTCGTTTATGTACGCAGTTCCCTATGAATGGTACGAGAAATATAGCGTCCGCAAGTACGGTTTTCATGGTACGAGCTTCCTTTACACCGCCAAGCGCGCCGCTGTTCTCTTAAACAAGAAGCCTTTGGAGACCAACTTGATTATCTGCCACATCGGCAACGGGTCCTCTGTATGCGCGGTCAAGAACGGCTGTTCCTTTGATACGAGTATGGGTATCACCCCGCTTGAAGGGCTGGTGATGGGTACGCGCGCCGGAGATGCGGATATGGCTATGCCGTTTTACGTGATGCGGAAAACCGGCATGAGCGCCGCGGAAATGGAGAACGTCCTAAACAAGAAATCCGGCTTGCTTGGTATTACCGGTCAGTTCGCAGACCGCCGTGATATTCAAAAAGCCGCAGAACAGGGCAGTGAAAGAGCCGTGCTCGCGCAAGACATGGAAGCGCACCGTGTCAAGAAATATATAGGCGCGTATATGGCCGTTCTGGGGCGCGTAGACGCCCTTGTCCTGACCGCAGGCGTGGGCGAATTCGCCTACTTCATGCGGACAAAGATACTCGAAGGACTTGAAGGTGTGGGCGCCGTCTATGACGCCGCGAAGAACAAGCTCGCTTGTACCCGCAACGCGGAGACCCGCATCTCGACCGATTCTTCCCCAATCCCGATCTTCATTATCCCCACGGATGAGGAACTTGTTATGACCGAAGACGCCCACGCACTCATGCAGGGCACGTATGACGTTCACACCAAGTTCACCTACTCGTTTCAGAACAAGGACTATGTAAACAAGGAACGCGCCGAAGGCTTGCAGGAAGATTTGAAGAGAAATCCGAAACTAGCGGAAATCATCGCTAAGTAGGACGCTGTGATAGGGAGTTATGGTTTTTTGTCCACGCAGTAACAACAAGCCTGCTCCCTGCCCATGAGAACTATGAAAGAAAATACTGACGCAAACATAGACATTCTCTGCGTTGGAAACGCAATAGTTGATATATTCGTACAGACCGACGCCGCCCTGCTCGAAAAATACGGTATAACCGAGACGACTCAGCATATTGAACACGAAAAAGTCGTGGATATCCTCAAGAATTTCCCGAATTACACGGCCGTCTCCGGCGGCGGCGCGGCAAATGTGGCGAAGATTGCCGCATTTTTAGGAGTAAACGCCGCGTTTATCGGCGCTGCAGGGCAAGACGAATTGAGCCGTGTCTTTGAAAGCAGTCTTATGGACGCAGGCGTCCGCCTCTTCTTGTTGAGAACGGATAAGCCGACCGGCCTATGCGTATTCCTCCAACGGCCGAAGGAGCGCACCCGTATCGTTGCCGCGCCTTCCGCGTCATACTTGCTTACAGCCGACGACGTCAGCGAAGAGTCCTTGCAAGCCGCTCGCCTCGTGGTCATAGACGGCTTCATTCTGGACAGAATCGAGCTAGTCAGGCGGATATTCACACTCGCGGGCAAGTACGGCACCGTGATAGGGCTTGATATAGGTTCCGTTGGGATGGCGCAGGCTCACGCCAAGGAGGTCGTCCAGTACTGTTCCGAATATCCGCTGATTCTCTTTATGAATCAGGACGAAGCCGCGGCGTTTTACCAGACGATCCATAATGATTTAGATGCTGAAGAGGACGCCGCCCTGCTGGAAAAGATAAAATCCCGCGTATCTCCCTTCAATCGAAAGATTCAAGCCTATTTCCAGAAACTCACGCACGCGGATATTTTCCCCATCATTGTGGTGAAGCTGGGAGCAAAGGGAGCGATGGTCTTCAGCGGGGGAAAAGCCCACTACGAGCCCACGCTGGCGATAATTCCCCATGACCCCACCGGCGCAGGAGACGTTTTCTGCGCGGCTTTCCTGTCCGCATGGCTCCGCGGGAAGTCCTTCGCGGACTGCACGGCTTTCGGCAACAAAGTCGCGCGTGAGGCGCTCAATGCGAACGGTACGCTTATGGACTGGAATAAGCTGAAAGCTCTCTCTAAGGGGGCGGTATCCACATCCAGAGCCCTTTAGTTACCAGGAGCCTGCCTTCTTTGGAAAGATAAACATCCACAGCGTCTGAGACTTTGACTTCAAGAACCCTGCCGTCAAGCGGCGCGGCAAAGGGAGACGCGCCTATCCACGGTCCGTCTGCGGGCGCGGTTAGGGACAGGGTCCCGCGTTCCGCCGCTCTCACATACCGCTTGCTGAACCCGCGGACCGCTGTCTGCCCGCACACCGCCTCCCAGTCTACAAGCCACAAGTCGTCTTCCGCGTCTTGAAGTATTTCCCGAAATCGGGTCCAGTCAAAGTACTGGGGACGCCGCTCGGACGGGCATTCGCGGACCCTTGCGAGGGTCAGATAAAACTCGGCCGCCACGCCGCCAATCCACGAAAGCGCGATATTCCCGCCCTTCTTGTCAAAAGGAAAAATCGCGCCCGCGCCCTTCAGCGTTTTCGGGCTCACGCCCTCCCAATACGGATACGCGGCAATTGGACTCGCCCACTCCTGCAGAATGTGAATCCTTACATTCTCCACAGAATCTGTCTCAAGCGTTTCCCGATCGCCCTCATGGTTAAACCATTCTATACGCCAAGACGGTTTGCCGAGGGTCTCAAGCCATGACCGGGGGAGCTCCGGCAGTTCCACGCCGTAGGCCGCGCCGACCAGCGTCCCTGCACAGGCCGAACAGACAAGGACCGCGGACCCGCACAGAATCCCCTGCAAGAATTTCTTCATGCCATATATACGGGAATCTCCTGGAATTTGATTGTTCTTATTGCTTTTTAAGGCGGCAGGACGGGGGATATACGCTGGAGGAGCGGGCGGTGGCTCATCCTGTCAGCGCGGTTTACCCGCAAGGGTCTGAGCCCAGACCCCCGCCGAGCCCTCGATGGACGGTTTTGTCAAGCGTCTTTTGCGGAAAACAGGGTGAAGAGCCTGCCGGACACGGTGAACTGGTTTTCCCTGGTGCGAATCACGGCGACGCCCTCGTTTTTAGCGGCGGAAAGCATATCTTCAGGCAGGGGGCGGGCGTTGCATATAATAATCAGGGGGATGTTCACCAATGAAGCGACAGCGACCGTGTTTTTGTGCGCCTGAATGGTGATAAGCGCCCCACTGTCCACGGCGTTAGCCATCACGTCCGAGAGAAGGTCCGATGTGTACGCGCACGTAATCTCTGCGGACTCAAATTCGTCCTGAACAATTTCCGCTCTCAACGCCGCGGCGATTTCTTTTATAGTCATAACACTCCCCCTCCCCTACTCCGTCTTATCGGAGTTGATGAACACCGTAGAACGCACCGTCGTACCAACGCCCATCGTTGAGTTCAGAAAAAATTCGTCCGATACCCGCTTGGTATTGGCAAGCCCCATGCCTGCGCCGAAACCCAGAGACCTCACCCACTCATTCGCCGTGGACCAGCCCTCTTGAAGCGCAAGGTTTATGTCCTTGATGCCAGGTCCCCTGTCGGTTGCGATAATCGTTATGCGGTCAGGCTGAATAGAGCAGTATATCGTACCGCCGCTGGAGTGAACCACCTGATTGATTTCCAGCTCATAACTAGCGATAGCGACGCGCCTGATGATTTTCGAGTCGATGTTCCGCTGTTTCAGCGCCTTCTTAATCTCTGTTGACGCGCGTCCGGCGAGCTCGAAATCATACCGCACGATGGAAAATTCCATGTTCACGCAGGCGCTTATATTCGCGGTTTCTTTTTGGGAAATCTTTTCCAGCCGCAGGACCTCTCGGTTCATTTCAGCCAGAAGCGTACTAATCACATCCTTTGACGTGAGAATCCCCACTAACTCCTTTTTCTTGTTGATTACTGGGTAACGCCCGTACGGGTACTTGTTCAGATAAGAAATGGCGAAAGACAGGGGCATATCGTCCTCAAGAACAATGACCTGCTTCGTCATCCGCTCTTCAACGAGCGCGTCTATAACCCCTTGGTCAAGAGCCGTCACAACATCGTCTATGGACACAAGACCCACCACACGGCGGTCCTGGTCCACGATAGGCACGCCGGTGATGTAATTTTCCCGCATCAAAGCTTGGACAAACCGCATTGTATCGGTTCTGACGGCCGTTATAACCGCGCTTCTCATCACGCCCTTGATCTTGAGCTGGTAGATAAGCTCCAGGACCGCGGACGGCGAATCTATGGCGTTGATCGGAATTTCTTCGGAAACTTCGCCGCTCACCATACGCCTCCCAAGATTTTTTCTATAATATCGGCCACGCCGTCGTCTTCGTTTGTCTTCTCAGAGACCGCGTCTGCGATTTCCTTGATGCGTTCATCGCCGTTAAGCATGGCGACGCCCTTGCCCGCCCATTTTATCATAGCCGCATCGTTCATCGAATCGCCTATAGCTACGACTTCCTCTTGTTTTATGCCCATGTCCAAGGCGACTTTTTCGAGTGCTATTCCTTTGTCTACGTTCGGCGGCAGAATTTCCAGAAAATACGGCTTGCTTGTGAAGAGGGTAATCTCATCGCCCAGGTAAGTATTCAGGATGCTCTCAAGCGGGGGCAGAATCAGCGGGTCGCCTGGAATCAACAGCTTATCGCATCCTTTGGCGATCATGGCTCTGAAGTCTTCAGCCACGACTTGATTCAAACCGGTGAGCTTCTGGTCATAAATAGTGAATTCATTGGTTTTCGAGACGAACATAACGTCATTTTCGTAGAGCTGTACGGCGAAACCCTCTGCGGACGCTAAGTCAAACGCGGCGAGCGCGGCTTGAACAGACATCTTAGCTCTAAATATCACCCGCTTGGTTTTACTTTCCATAATGAGCGTTCCATTGCCGCAGATGCAGTACCCGTTCTTTTTGTGCATACCCAACAGCCGGGCAAAGGACCCTGTTGCGGCGGGTATCCTCCCGGTCGCCAAAACTATCACGATTCCCGCTCTGGACGCGCGTTTAACCATGTTCCGCGTGTGGAACGAGATGGTAAGGTCGGAGCGCAAAAGCGTATCGTCTAAATCCATTGCTATCATGCGTATCATATGGTAAAGATATACTATTTTGTACTTATTTTCAAGGCTTTTTTTGAAATCCGCGCCAAAACGCGCCAAAGCGCCCTGGAGCGGGGGACCCGCGCGGACGTCTCGATCAGGAGGGGAAGCGAAGCGGCGGACGGGAGGGCGCTCAAGAAACGCGCTTGACGGTTCCCGCGGCCGCCCCGCTTCAGGGGTCAGGAAATCACCTTTGACTGAATCGGAGAGGGAGGACCTAGCTGTCCCTTTTCGTTCTGCCAGCGAAGGGAGATATGGAGGGTCTGTCCCAGTTGAGCAGAGCCAAAGGTCAGGATTTCGCGGGTGCGGGTGAGCAATTTGGACTGAGTCAGGGCTGTTTCGGCAACCGGCCCCTTGCCGTTCACGGTGAAGAACGCCACTGCGCCGTTATAGCCTTCGGGTCTGGCGGGGTGCGTTACCACGATTTGCAGATATTCTCCGTTTGCCAGCTCGAAAGGCGCCACTTCAGTCGGCGCAGGAATGTCGGTACGGGCGGAGTCTTTGGGTTCAAGCCCAAAGTCCATCCGAATCTCATCGGTAACCACGCCCAGGGGGTCCGCATCGATGTATGCGTTCTTGATCCTGCGGATGCTCTCGGTCAAAGCTTCCCGCTTTTCCTTTCGGTCTTCCCGGTCGATCTTTCCTGCATTAGGCTTATTCGCGGCGTTGTACGCCGCCGTATAAGCAGTGAGTCTGTCCTTAATACTGGTTACAGCCGCGCCAGGTATACCCAGATACTCAGCGTGCGTCTCAGTCGCTCCGCAAAACGTCTCGGCGAAAGCAAGAAATTTACCTTCACTGCCGGGAATGAATTTTCTTCCAGCCATAAAATACTCCTTTAACCAGGGCTTTACACCCTTGAGATGCGTCCTATTCTATAAGAAACGCCGCGTTTCGTCAAAGGGCGGGGCGGCAAAACGGCTGATTTTGAGGAAAAAACAGTTGATTTTTGAAAATAAACGATTGAGCTGGTGGAATGATGATTTAATCTGGGGGAATAAAGTTTTAATCTAGGGGAGTAAACTTTTGAGCTACGGGAATAAACTTTTGAGCTAGGGGAGTAAACTTTTGAGCTAGGGGAGTAAACTTTTGAGCTAGGGGAGTAAACTTTTGAGCTACGGGAGTAAACTTTTGAGCTACGGGAGTAAAGTTTTGAGCTACGGGAGTAAAGTTTTGAGCTACGGGAGTAAAGTTTTGAGCTACGGGAGTAAACTTTTGAGCTACGGGAGTA
>JAIRSU010000035.1 GCA_031255285.1 Treponema sp.
CATCTTCGCATCAATTCGTTGACCTTCTTGAAGTTTCAAGCAAAATCTTGTCGTTAGGCTCGATAGTCACACCTGGGACAATATCTACCATCTTGGCGATGAATACACGATCAGAACCAGAAATTGTTACGGTTCCCACATATTCATTGCCAGTTCTAAAGACAAATGCCTCCTGATTCTCAAATGAAAGCCCAAACAATGGGTCAATGTAGACGAGAATATTCGTTCTATCCTGCGGGTCAATGACATACCCCGCCGCACCGTTTCTTTCCGTTATCGCACGAAAATATCGACGATTTCGGGTAAGTAGATTATTTATAGCGTCTAAATTATGGGAAAGCATCGAGTTTTCGCGGATGAGAGTATCTCGTTCTTGAGTAAGCATCCGTTTATCTACGGACAAAGCATCTCTCTCGCAGGTGAGTGCCAGCTTATCAGCGGATAGAGTTTCTTTCTCCGCGGTTAGCGCCACTAAACGCATGGACTGCTCCGCAACATCTGCCCTGGCGGCTTCGGTTTCTGCTGAAAGCTCATCAAGCAAAGCTTGCAGTTCAGCGATCTGCGTCTCAAACGCCTGTTTTTGCGCGGACATATTATCGGAGAGCTGTCGAATCTCGTTAGCCATAGATTGCACTGTCTCATAGAAAAGCGTGTCCATAGCTCTAATATAAGATGGCGTGTTGTTTTTCCACGGGATAGTGAGCAATTCTGAAGAAAGAGCGTTCATATTACGATAAGCGATATTCAAATCAGTGAATACCTTCAATCTTTCGTCTGACAAAGGAATCTCCGAATCCGGCGTACTCACGCTTGCTAAGATGGATGCATTCCGTTCATTGTTCCACACTGGGTCGAGCGCTGCGATTTCCGCCTTGTATTTTGAAGACACTGTATCGACGCTTTCCAACTGTGTCTGCAAGCCAACCTTTTGAGACTCGGTAAGCACGGCGAGAAGATTCGTTATAGTCTCCTCGTATTGAGCACGTATCGTCTCTTTCTCATGTTCGAAACGTAGGTATTCAGCATTGGCGGTCTTCCGTTGTTCCTCCGCCTGCTCAATACGCGCTGTATCAAAGGATGCAAGCTGGATCCGGTACTCTTCAAGTTTTGTATTCAACACGCCTAATGACTCCGCATATCTTGTCCGTACTTCTTCCATATCAGCGTTCAGTCTCGCGTTCACTTGGGCGATGCGAGCGTTCTCCTCGGTGCGGGACAGAGAGAGCGAGCGGATAGTCGCCCGGTCGGCTTCGGCATTTGCTTCAAGCTTACTTATCTCCACAACCAGCTCACCTTCAAGCATGGATTTTTCTGTGAGCGTGCTTTGGTAAGAAAACTCAATGCGACTCGCCATATCCAGAAGGTTCTTGAGGTTCAAGTCGTCGAAGGTATTGATGCTCTCCGGTACATTCCGCGTTCGCGTGTTGATAACCCGCGTCGTAATAAAGAGACCGCAGACAGTTACTACAATGGCCCCTAATATAATTAGAATAACGAACCACGAACGGTTATTCTTCGCCTTGGCGAATTCTGTTTCAAGGTCGTAGACATCTGGCGCATCGCCTCTGAGGGTTCTTATAGCCTCTTCACGGAAGAATAGGCGCGTTTCCTTATCCATGAAATCAAAGCTTGATGTAGACGTCAATGCGGTCATTTGCTTGTCATTGTCCATATTCCATTCCATCCTTCGGGAACTTCCCTTTCATTAACGCGCTGTTTAAATACCTCGGCCACCGGAATAGTCAACGAGTTGAAACCAATGCGCGCCATATCCCAATTTCCATCGTAATAACGAGTCAAAGCCTTTTCAAAGGTCTCCCATTCGGCTATTTCCTTGTCTCCCGACATCTCTACGTCCAAGGGGTAAAACACTTTTTTCCCCTTGGTTTTACCTTTCACCTGCACGGTGTCTATCTCGAAGAAACGGAAGCGATCGGTCTCTCCTTGGATATCATCCTTCACATATTCTGAAACGATGATTGGGAGCTGGTATATGCGGGTTAACCCTTCGATACGGGAGGCAGAATTCACATTATCTCCGATGACAGTATTCGTCATACGCTCATTTGAGCCTATAGTGCCATAGAACACGGTACCGCCATCTATACCTACGCCTATAGCGAGCATCACGGCTTTGAACACATCTTCTTCGCGAGGCGTGAGAGCGCGGGACTTTTCAATCGCATTGCGACTTTCGAGCATACTATTCCGCAGTTCAGATGCTGCATCTTGCAGTTTCCATGCGGAGAGTAGAGCCGCTAAGGATTTATTTTGGTCCGTCATTTCTTCATCCGCGCCATAAACCGCGAGCAGGGCATCTCCAATAATAGAACCGACAATGCCGCCCTTGTTGTGGATGATATGGATCGCACTGTTGTAATGTAGGTTGAGCAAATCTATAATATCGTTTCCCAATGTTTCCGTCATATTAGTGAAGCTACGAATATCAGTGAAAAGCACGGTTAACTCTCGTTGTTCGCCTTCAAGGTTCACGATACGATCGCGGTAGGCTTTGTTTACCACATCGCGGGATGCGAACTTGCGGAATATGCCAAGCAAGTTGTTGATAGAAGACGCTAGCGAATTGAACGAGACGCCCAGATAAGTAATATCATCCGCCGGGGCTTCCTTCAAGTCTATGAGGGTAAGTTCCTGTCTCTGTTGCATATTATAAAGGGAACGGCTTATGACCTTAACAAAACGCAGGATACGGAGTAGAGCGAGGAAACTCACAGTCATGAATATAATGGTCAACACCACGATAATAATAACTATTCGTTTAAAGACCTCGTTTGATTCATGCATAAGGTCAGCCATCAAGTCAGCGCGGAGCAGAAATACGTCCCATTCTTCGTGGTATTTGTAGACCCCGAAATATTCACCATACGGTGTATCGAAGAAGCGTGCTCCTTCGGACGTTCCATTTTCTTTAGCTTTAATTATCTCATCTAACAGTGTCTTATCGGGCAATCGTTCAGGCGTTACCCCTTTAGTCTGGAAGAGAAATTCCCCCGACGGGAACACACCCACAGCCCAGCTTCCCTGATGAGTCATACTCTTTTCCGCAGCAAGTGCGATAAAATTTGTTACTTCTTGTTTGTTTCCTGAAAATAGAAATATTTGATATTGGTTTCCCGCGTTTATGTATATCTCTTTCAGTTCTCGTGCCAGCAGTCGGCTGTTCATCTCCATGGTTTCCCTGCGAAGAAGAGAAATGGTTAAATAATTGGTGGCAAAATTTGAAATCAACAAAAAAACAGATACGATAATCACTATTTTTGCAGAAATAGGAATCATCGAAGTATCGCCAATTGTTTGAAATAACCCTCTCTTTTTATCGCTTTCCATAACTATATTTTTATACCCCTTGCGAGGAAAAGTCAAGGGGATATATGATGAGTTTGTCTAATAAACAACTGCATTAGTTTAAACTATAGATAGGGCTACGCTCTAATAAATCTTTGACCTGCTACACACAAAGAATACTTCCCCTCCCCTTGTGGTCTTATACTTACAAAACAAAAATAGAATGATTCAAAAGAAGCGATGAACCATAAGCCGGGTTCTGTAACGTTCTTATGAACGTTAGGCCGCCATCTATCTTACCGTCATCTTCACAGACAACGTCTTCGCAGTTTACCCGCGGCTGAACGGGCAGTTCGGGCGAAGCATTAAATACGCCTCGCATATGCGCCGCTGTTTAACTTTGCTCCTGACGAGGCTTGCCGCGCCGAGTTTGTCGCCAAACCCGCGGTGTGCTCTTACCACGCCGTTTCACCCTTACCTGCCAATAAATCGGCAGGCGGTTTACTTTCTGTTGCGCTTGCTGTCGGGTTTTACCCGCCCGGGAGTTACCCGGCGTCACGCCCTATGGAGCCCGGACTTTCCTCAATGCACATGGACATGTCCATCGCATCGCGGCGGCCTGGTTCATCGCCATACTCTCATTATCGGCTTATTTTACCACAATCAATTCATAAACACTTGAACCAAGCCCTATTTTTTCCCCGTGGCTTATCTGAAACGTCCAATCTGTTGTGGGGTGAATGTCGGTAAAGTGATCGCTCCTGCCTTCTTTGTCTTTATGGGAATGTTGTCGTTCTGACAAGACTGTATTCGCGATTTCCGGAGCCTCGTTTACCGCATCAATACACGCCTTGTCCAAACTCACCGGGTCAAATCCTGCGAATACACCAATATCCGGTACGATCGCCGCATCGTTTTCCCCATGACAATCACAATAAGGCGACACTTGGTTCACAATGTTGATATGAAAATTAGGGCGTCCGTCAACTACAGCCATTGCATATTCGGCGATTTTACTGCCGAGCATAGCTGAGGTGGACTCGGTCACGTTAGATATTGCATCAAAATTACACACCCCGATACACCGCCCACATCCAGCGCAAATGTCCTGGCTGATGACGGCTTTCCCGTCCACTCTGAAATTAATAGCGCTTTGATTACAATACTCGGCGCAGTTTTTACACCCTCGGCACAGTGTCGGGTCTATCTGAGGCTTGCCGTCGTTGTGCATGAGCATCTTTCCCGCCCTGCTCCCGCATCCCATGCCCAGATTCTTTATCGCACCGCCAAACCCCGCTCCTTCATGCCCTTTAAAGTGGTTGAGAGACACTACGATGTCCGCATCCATTATCGCTCGCCCAATCTTTGCAATTTTGCAATAGACGCCATTCCGCACAGGCATTTCCATATCGTCCAAGCCTTTTAAACCGTCCGCAATGATGTTCTGGCATCCTGTCGATAATGGGAAATATCCATTCTCGTTAGCCGCATCCAAGTGGACAAGCGCGTTGTTCCGTCTGCCCACGTAAAGAGTGTTGCAGTCCGTCAAAAATGGTTTCCCCCCGAAAGACTTAATCTTATCTACGACGACCTTCGCCCAATTCGGACGCAAAAACGCCAAATTTCCAGGCTCTCCAAAATGTATCTTAACAGCGACGAATTTACCATTAAAGTCAATCCGTCCGATACCCGCCTTCTCAATAAGCCTATCCAGCTTCGCGAGAAGATTGTCCCCTACTCTACACCGCAAATCGGTAAAAAAAACTTTACTCATACTTACACTCCTTTTTGAAATATATCAAATAAGCGCGGTTTTAGTAAAGAGTAATACGGGGTTGTTACGGAAATGCTTGGTGCCAGACACACGGAAATGGTACCTGCTTTCTAATAGCGCTCATTGTGAAGTATTAAAACAGACGAAGTCTGGATTGCCTGCTGTTGAAAAAACAGCCCGAAAAGAGTATGATAGCCTTATGGAAACAGTTCTCGAAAAATATCTGAAAAAAGCCGATGGAGTTGACCCAATAAAGTGCATCGGCAGAGTCTCTAAAGTGCAGGGACTCCTCATTGAAAGCGTGGGTCCATCGGCTATCATTGGAGAAATGTGCAGTATACGGACGAGCAAAGAACAAGACTGTATCTACGCAGAAGTGGTAGGGCTTCGTTCCGAGGTCGTCCAACTCATGGCTTACTCTGAAACAGACGGCATACAGGTCGGAGATAAAGTAACGGCGTCAGGCACGAGCCTTGAGATAGCCGTGTCTGATGCGTTACTGGGACGGGTGCTTGACGCACAAGGTAGGGCTGTAGACGGTAAGGGTGAAATCGAGAGCATCATCCGTTACCCGGTGACCGCGAACCCTCCACCTCCATTGCAACGTCCTCGCGTAACAAAACGCATAGCTACAGGAGTACGCGCTATAGACGGACTTCTTGCGGTGGGATGTGGACAGAGGCTCGGTATATTCGCCGGCTCCGGTGTGGGAAAATCTACCTTGATGGGCATGATAGCTCGTAATACCAATGCGGACGTCAACGTCGTCGCCCTTATCGGCGAGCGCGGACGCGAAGTCAATGACTTCATAGAAAACGATCTTGGACCCGAAGGACTCGCTCGAAGCGTGCTTATCGTTACTCCGTCCAATTCGCCGCCTCTCTGCCGTCTCCGCGGCGCATACACGGCAACGGCGGTCGCCGAATACTTCCGCGACCAAGGTAAGGATGTGATGCTTCTTTTTGATTCGATTACTCGTTTTGCACGGGCTATGCGGGAAATAGGACTTGCGCGGGGCGAACCGCCAGCCACGCGCGGCTATCCGCCGAGTATGTTCGACCAAATGCCGAAACTATTAGAACGCTCCGGCACATCAGATAAGGGTAGCATCACGAGCTTTTATACTATCTTGGTCGACGGCGACGACTTGGACGAACCGGTGTCAGACACGGTACGCGGTATTCTTGATGGACACATCGTGCTTTCCCGTACGCTTGCCCAACATTACCACTACCCAGCTATCGACGTACTTGCAAGTGTTTCCCGATTGGCTAACGTTGTATCGGGCGCGAAGACAAAAAAGGCCGCGGGTGCACTCCGAACTCTGATAGCGACTTATGCAGAAAACGAAAAGCTCATCAACGTCGGCGCATACCACGCCGGCACAAACCCGTCTATCGACAAAGCTATCGCAAAACACGATGTCATAGAAGACTTCCTTACCCAAGACGTCGGTGAAAAAGCGCCACTCAAAGAAACATTCAAACAAATGAGCAGCATCGCGGAAGAGGAAATACCAGAAGAGGAGATAGACGGCGCTTCAAACGATTAACGCCCTCCCCTCCCCTAGAGAATACCTAGAAGATATTGAACCTCAATCCACCCGTTACGTGAAATACAGTAGTTGGCACGCTAACAACCGATGTATCGACATCCGTAGGCGTAAACCATAATTGCAATTCCGTGTAGAATGCAAATGCTCTGAATTGCTTTAGCTTCACTTTAGGGAATTCCAGTTGCATAATCATGGCGGACATCACGGTCGGGGAACCGCTTTGAGTTTTTATGAAGTACGAGAAGTTTGCGCCTATTGCGACCGACACGCTAAGCCATTCCCAATCATACCCTCCAAAAGAAGCAAAAGGTAGAGAATACACATTAGCGAGGAGCTTCAAACCAAAGACATCGCCCCCATAACGCATCTCGTTGTCCGAAAACCATGACCACATCTCATCGGAGAACTGTCCGAACTGCACCTGTAGCTTCACGTTGTCATCAAAGAAGGTCAAACCCAATCCTACGTCGTAGAAAGTCGCACCCCAGAAATGCCCATCAAAGTAAAGCCCTTGTATGAAGCCCGGCACCGCATACAAACCCTTATCACCTCGGCGCAGCGTATAAAGAACGGACTTGAGTGCGACATCATCGCTCGACAATGCCGTGAATTCAAGACTCTGGTTGTACCTCCCACCGGACTCTGGAGCAATTACCCTTATCTGCGGGGACGTCTTGTCGATTTGGATGAGCGTCCGTGAAACGGCTGTTTCGCCATTCGCCATAGTAGCCCGCAGAACAAGGTCATAGACACCTTCCCGCATATCTATGTTTTCAATCCGGTAACGCCATCCGTCAGTAGGCTTACCGTCCGGAGCCTTGACCTTACGCCGCTTCACTTCGGTAAAGGTTATACCGTTGTCAAAACTGATTTCAACAAGAGATGGCTTTTTCTGCGCTATCGCGGTTTTAATCTTTTTATCTGTCGTCTTGTCTTCCAGCGACTGCAAATCAATCTCATTCAACACGTAGCCCATACGCCCCGAGAGCCACGGACGCTCAAAGGCAAAGTCCCCCATTGTGAAGCTATCTATCGTTATCCATGCGCCGACTGCATTGTATTCGATATTCCGCAACGGTGAGAACACTGCTTCTTTACCATCAAAGTCGCTCATGACCGAGAGTATATTCTTTCCATTCTTCAGCTTATCCTTATTTAAATGGAAACAGAAGTAGCCGGTTTCTGTTACTTTGACAGTATCAATAGGAGTATCGTCAAGGTAGAGAGTAGCATAACTCGCGGTATCGGTACCGCCCAGGTAACCGTAGAGGTTGAATTCGCCTTGTATATATTCGCCGTTCAGAGGATAAAGCACATCCACGAAGTTACGCTGTATTTCCCGCGACAGTAGTACGTTCCGTGACTGGTGAGAGATGTTTTCAGCGAAATCTTCAGCCCAGACGTCAATGTTGTAAAGACCATCCGTCAGGGAGGAAAGGTCTAGGTCGGTGGTAAAGATAGAATCTGGTTCAATACTGATATTGGCCAGCTCGGGCGGAACCTCAGCGCCGTCCATGCTTCTGATGTTGATGTTCATTTCTTTCAAGCCCATACTATCTATGGCTCGTCCTGACAGGAACACCGGCCCCACAGAAGTCAAGCCGTCCATTGGAGACGCTATTTCGAGCTCCGGCGCGGTGTTATCTACGTTTATCATACCTGAATACATAGCCGAGATGTTGTATTTATCCCAGACCTTTATGAAGACCACGTGGGTGCCGTCCTGAAGAATTTTGGTATTAAAGATATATGACCACTCGGTGGTTCCCACGACATTGTTATAGGTATTTCCGTTGTCAATCGAGACCTGTACTGCTAATATATCGTTTTTATCTGAAGACACGCCTTTGAGTTCGAGTGTACCTCTTGATATAGCATCGAATGATGGCAGGGTCATGGCGGCTTTCGGCTCTTCAAGAGACACACGGAAGCCGCATTTGACCGGATCGCCTCGTATGCCGTAGATGTCTTCAGGTATAACCGTAATCGAGTGTTCATTATCAACGAGGCTCAAAAGCTCGATAGGTATGGAGTAGGAATTATCGGCCGCAACCTCAATTTCCACATTATCATCAATGAAGTACCAAATCTTGGCGACTTTGTCATCGTCGTAGACGATGCCGCTTATCATGAAGTCTCTTGTAATGACTTCATTCTCTGACGGAAGATTTATCTGCGCTATAGGCTTATCCATCTCCCGGCTTATCAAGAATTCCCAGTTCTCCAGTACGGCGATATTGCCAGATGCGTCCGTGAATGTAAACTTCATGTCCGCGGAGAGCGGATGTTCATTAATACCTACCATCAAAGTCAAGAAAGACGACGTTATAAAGTATTCAGACATTTCCTGCTTAAACTCCTCGGCGTTGTCGTTGATTGCAGAAACAGAGTCTTCAGGCGGCATTTCGCCGCTCGGCGGGTCTTCATAGAATGAGGATACAAGCTTGCCTTTCTCCTCAACCAGAATACCCAAGCGTATGATTCCATTTACCTCTTCACCAGAGAGCGGCACAATGAGGCGTGGAGACGGCGCTACCGTATCTTTGTTGACGTCAAACGACACGGACGTCTCCCTCTGGGCAGAATCGCTTGCTCGAGCCAGAATACGAACAAGCCCATCTTCCACCGATGAAATATCTATACTCATCAAGACCGTATCATCGACCCATTTGCCATCGCAGACGGACCAGGTTTTCCCCATGTCCAGACTGTATTCCACAGCGCCAAGGTTGGCGTCCCCAAACTTTAATTCGAACACAACCTCGCCCTTCACCCACGAACCGTGAACTTCGGGCGTAGTTATTTCGAGAGACGGATCCTCCGAGTCCACAAGAACAGTGTAGCTTTCTGTCGTATAAACCCTGCCGTCAACATCGGACATCGTAAGGGCAAAAGCATACTGCCCGTCTTCCGTGAACCTGACGTTGATCCGCTTATAGCTGTCGCTTTCATCAAATTGAACCGCTTCCAGAGAAATCGCCGCGTTCTCCTGCGTTACAGCGGCGTCGTTCAAAGGTCTGCCGTTATAGACGCCGGTAAGGACCGAGTCTTTATCCATAACAATAACGCCGTTCTCAATAGTTTTAGCATTGAGCCAGCGGAAGCTCTGTTCGTCATAAGCCGCTCTGTCCGCAGGGCGCAAGACAAAGAACCCGCCTTCCAGAAACGTTGCAAAAGACGGCTCAGTTTTAGAGGCTTTCGTGGAAACGTCGAGGCGGGTCGGGACAAAGCCAGGCGGCAGGTCCTGCGGCACCTTGACGCTTATATCCCACGTCGTCGTCTTTGGCACCTGTTTTACGACGCCGTTGACCTTATGACCACCAAAGTCAAAGACCGTGGACTGGAGGACCGCAGTTTGAGATGCAGTTTCCACAGTTGCAGTAAGCGTATAGGGCGTTTTGAGTCCGCCTTTGGGCATGATAAGACTCATACCCGGTATCCACTCTTGTCCATCAAGCGTATTTATCGTAATTTTCAACGGCAGTTCCGTAGACCCTCCAGCCGTGAAGATAAAAGGCTGGGACTTATAGACAAAGCCCTCTTCACTCTCAACCACAACGACGACGCCTGGCGGCGCACCGCCGAGTATCGCTTCAACCGCCTCGTCAGATACAGTGTCCGCCGAAGTGGACTCCTCCATTTCCAGCGTGGGCAGCTCATCAGCAACTATAGTTTCCTCAAGAATCGGCTCCACGGCAGCTGCGCTTCTCGCCGCTATCTTTACCGCATTACCAATCAGTTCTACGCTATAAGCGCGGCGAACCTCGTCTGTTTCAGGTTCAAATCTCACGGTTTTTGCCTTTATACCCGGCAGGTAGCCCCAGAGCGGATAGTCCAGAGAAACGCTCTCCCCTTTGGTCCTCTCGTCGAAGAAGCGGATACCAGGCAACTCTGTTGCATGAACGTGAGGCTTGCTCAAGTCCTCAATTCTGATGATATCCTCAACAACCGCCTTTCTTTCGTACATATCAGACGCTTCGATATGGAGAACAACCTGTCCATAGCCCGTATCGGAAGGAAGCGGTATATCCTGTATGAATTCGCCGCTGGTTTTCGCCTTTACAGACACCGTTACCGACTCACTATGTCCAAAGCGGTAGGAGACGCTCGTTAGGACACTGTCCGAATTCACCATGAGCGTGAACGATGGGTTTGTCTCGCTATTGATTTCCATACCCGAATAAAACGCGGACCTTTCCGCGGTCTTACCGTTTCCATGGACCACTTGCGTTATAGCTGCGGACGGCTTTTTGCCGCCAGAAACCAGGTTCTTGATTTCGGTTTTGGGACCCTCTACCCCGTAGATATCCTTCGCCCACACCGACAAAGAATGAATACCAGCCGGCGGGTCTTCGAGGAGGGTTTGGAACCAGCCCGTTGTAACAAGCTCAGTCGGAGCGCCATTATCCACAGAGTAGTAGACCGCGGCCACCCCGTCGTCGTCTTCGGCAAGCCCGCTCACACGCAGTTTCGCCAAACCTTCACCCAGAACGCCTACAGGAATCAGTGCGCCTTTACCGGAAGGTGGAGAGGCCAGAGCAGGCTCCGTCAGCGAAACCCGCGGCAGATCCGCGTCTCTATCAATGATCAGACGGCGCTTTGCCACGCCCACATTACCAGACACATCCACAGCGCGGATTTCCAGGTCTATGGTCTTGAGTTTCTGGTATCTTTCATCGCGGATGTCGAATACTTCGACCCACCAGGGATTACCTATGACCAAATCGAAGTCTCCCGTTTGGTCGCCGAGCTTCCACGAAACATTCGTGAGACCCACCGTATCTTTGACGAATCCGGCGACTGAAAACAAGCCGTTTACCGGATCCGCGGGATTTTCAGGATAGGTTATCTTAACGTCAGGCGCGGTATTATCAACGAATATGAGGAACATATAGGCGCCTTCTGTGTTCTGTTTGTCAACGGCTTTGAACCAAATAATCTCCGGTCCATCATTGAACCTCTTCGTATCCAATGACAGACTGAAGTCGACCGTTACCGCTTCTTTTTTCGCTTTGAAAGGAATATTGACGTATGATATGCCTTCGTTCATTGAATAAGACAATCCCGCAATACCATTACCATCGTATATCGCGCCTTTTATATTGATTTTACCATTTACCAGAGCGCCAAGCGTATGACTCTGAACTTCGATTTGGGGCTTGTTGCGGTCAAGACTCCACATAACAACAAAAGCCCTCCCCTTCAAGCCGTTCACATCGACGCCGTAAGCGCTTATCGAGTACCAGCCATCCTTGAGTTCAGACGTATCCAGATAGTATGACCAAAACTCCGTGCCTTGGGCGATGACAGGATGTTCCGGGTCATGGCTAAAGACGAGCTCCACACGGTCTACCGCGTCGTCGTCGGTACAAGTTCCCACGATATTAAGATTACTAGGAATACGCATATTTTGGCGCGGGTTTGTCATCCGCACTACCGGAAGGTCAGATTCAGGGTCAAGGAATATATTTTCAGGACCTGCTATAGACACATTGCCGCCCTTGTCGTGAGCTTCAATGAAGAAGTTGTACTTACCCGGCTTCTTATTTTCGATGTCTATGCGTTCCTTAAACCCCTCCATCGCGGCGACTTCGTGGGTTTCCACATCCTTTTTCCCTCCAGCCCACAACAGACTGAAAGAAGAAACCGTGAGTAATAAGACCGACAACCGCGTTACTTTTCCATAAATCATACTATCTCCTAAACATTACAGAATATCTCTTTCTAAAATACCCCAGATTCATTTCCCGAATGACTGGACAGTCCACACGAATGCGGCTCTGGCGCATACCATTTGAACGGCGCGGGCAAGCGCATTAGCCGGCGGGACCTCTGGACGCGCAGGAAGCCAGTTAAACGCCTCCGCTATGCGTTTTTGGGTATCCACGTCTACTAGCCAAGCCGCGGCCGCTTCCAATTTAGCTTCTTCTTTCTTGTTCTTAAAGAAGGGAACCGCCCACAGCACCGCGGCTTGAACCCCGTAAGACTCCCAGTCAGCCGGAATGGGGAATCGGTGCGCCTCGAAACCCGCGGTTTTGACCAAGGACATGGCGCGAACCGCGCTATAGGGCGCATAAATCCATGACGGCGAGTGATCGAAGAAGATTTCCCAAGCGTTTATCCAGTTATAGGTACGCGCACCCGCTTGGAACCTATTGTCTGCGAACAGCGTCTCGGACGCGCGGTCCCAGTCTGATTCCGCCAGGGCGGGGAACACGCCCGGTCTGGATTGCAGGAACTGCGCGGTCCACGCCAAAACCGCATCCGCCTCCACGCCGGGCAGAATCAAGAATCCTTGACCAGGCTTTTCTGCGCGGGCGCGGGACAGAGAAGAAGCTGTAAATTCGTGAAACACGACCCACGGGTCAACGGCAAGGACAATGCTCTCTTGGTATCGGCCTGCCTGGTATAAGCCGGGGTACACGAACACAGACTCGCCCGTCTCTTCCGCGGAGGCTGGGCGCGTCTGTGTGATGATAAACCCGTAGCGGTTCTTCGGCAGAGTCCCGTGTTCAAACAGTGCGGTTTCGGTAAACGGAGCGCGCCCCGCAACTATGGACTGCCATTTGCCGTCCACATCTTGGTCAGCCAACCAGAGCGGTTTGGAACAGGAAAGCAAAACCAGAACGACCGTGCCCATCAGCAACTTTTTCAAAATACTCTCCCCTCTTTATGTTCAGCGCCGAAAACATCTCTTTTCAAACAGCGCTCGTATGAAGTCCTCCCACAGGCGAAGCCTGTGTCTGGCACCACGAAAGTGTCTGGCACAGACTTCGTCTGTTTTACGACTTCGCAATGCACGTGATAAGCAAACTTGTCTGTCCCCCTCTGGCGCCGCCACACACTCACCCGTAGGTGAGTATCACCCTCACGGTATCCATCCTACTTCACGTAGTAAGAAATGCGGTAGTAGTCCCCGGAGACATAGGCGAAAGCCGCATCCCAGCTCCGCCCAGCTCCGGTATCACACTCAACTTGGGTGCGCACATCGTTGACCACATAGCGGCCCGGCAGGGTAACGTGGTCCCAGCCGTTGCTGTCGAATACTGCGGGGTTGTGAATAGCCATCTTCAAGCCGGTACGGGAATCTATGCCGCCCTGGTCAAGATAAGAGACGACCGGGTTCCCGTCCGCATCAATTGCTATATCTGCCCATTTACCCACGTTGCCTACACTGTCAATAACAATCGGGTCGGCGAAGCTGTACGCGCCGGTCGTCCCCTGCGGTGTGCCTTTGACATAAACCAAGTCCCCGTTATCACTGTCCATGAACACGATGTGCATGACGTTTTGCCTGCCTGCCGTGGTATTTTTGTCGATACGCATGGAGACGTAACGTCCCGCGGTGGATATGCCCTGAGTCGAGACGTCCGCGGTAGTAAAGGTCGTCGCATTAGCCTGGTTACCGTACGCGTATCTCAGCTTTTCTGTACCAGCTGCTTTGTCCTGCACCAGGTAAACGATGACCGGTATTCTCGTACTGTTCACGTCTATCGCGTTGTAATTACCCGCATCGGTTCCTGTTCCCACGGTCCGCGTTCCGTCAATTATTACACCATAGATATTATTACCATTACCGGCTGCGTTTTTATCAGAGTTCCAGTACCGGAGCAATTGGTATTTAGCGTCATAATAGGTGATATGGCTCCTAGTGCCGTCATGCACTATCCGCGGATTGATAAACTGGAGCAACATTTGATTACCGGTATTGTTAAACCGCTCTATCCACGTTCCTTTATGATTGGCTGCATTCGCCCTGGTACCCGGTATCAGCGTCAGTCCTCCCATATCATAGTTGGTCTGCATATAGTTTTCCAGCACCACCATATTCCATCTAGTATTGCTGGTATCCCATGCAATGTCCGTGTCCTCAGGCGGATCGGCGCTCCAGGTTATCGACATAGCACTGCCATTTCCGTTGTTCTGGCTGTAGTACGTGGGCATATTATTTCCACCTGTACCGCCATTATTGTAGGCGCTCCCATTAATCAGGTAACTGCTCCATGAAGCCCACAACTCGCCGGTGGTCGGGTTAATCGTCATGGCGGGCTTGACTATGGAGCCGACAACGGTCGGGTTCCTGAAGTGTCCCTGATTATTCCCGTTTTCAATATTATGGCTGTCAAACAGGTGTACATACCGATCGTCGGTCCAGAGGGCTGAAGAGTCGTTGCCTGCTATGGCTTCCTGACTCGTGTTCCAGCTGTTGGCGTTGTTGTTACGGTTATTCACCGCCTCAATGTTGCCAGCAGTGTACGTAACAAGTCCGCTGGTCGCGCCCGCGGGGACGTTGATGTAGTAATAAGTCCCGTTCGGCGTACCCGCTCCGGCATTCGCCGTGTCTATGATCACCAATCGATTCGTATCCGTAAGGTTGAATCCTTCTACCTGTAATCTTTCATTGTCTCCGTTGCTTCGCCTGAAGCTGAACCAGCCGTTCTTGGAGCGCAGGACCGGCGCCTTGTCCGCGTCCGTCGTCCCGGTGCTATTCTTGAACCGCGTCAATGTCGTGATATAGGGCGCAAGGTCCAGCCCTATGCTGTTGTAGTCCGCGTTGTCTGTTGTATTGGTTTTATCCGCACTGATTCCCTTCGCGGCTCCTGCAACCGCCGCGCCCGCGTTGTTCTGCGGTGCGGAAGCGTCCTCTGCCCGTACCGTAACCGTAATGGCTCCTAAAGTATCTGTCGTTACGCTGCCTATGAGCGTCCCGGTATCCCACCGATACGTCCATTCAACCAGATGTCCGTCAATGCTCAATTCTTGGTACAATCCCACGTCGGTTTCTACCAACCCCGCCGGGCGTTTGAGTTTTCCATCGGTGTCAGACTCAAGTATTTTGAGCCTAGCCGTACCCCCAAAGTCAAGGTAAAGCGCGGTGATGCGCTGGTCGTCCTGCGCCCGCCCTCTCAAGGTTACAACGCCGGAGACCGTGTCCACCGCAAAGCCGGTGGGATTAATAATGCCTGTGTCATTTCCATCCACGTCAAGTTCATGTTCCAGCCAGATGTTCGCCTTGTCTGTGGCTATGTCCGAACCATTACCTACGCCGTCCCGCGGCTCAATGTGTCCGGAAATCTTCCCGTCCCTCATGTAGAGCGAGCCTTTGGTCGTGTTCTGCACTGTTGTCGTGGACCCAGCCGTTACTACCGGGTTGACGCTGGCGGCAAGACTATTCTCCGCCTTGGGGTTCAGGTCGTAGAGCTGCGTTACCGGCGGCCGCGTGTCCGCATTCTCAACGCGCACCGCAAGCATCACAAAGTCGCTGAGCTGGTCTTCTTCACTCCCGCCTGTCAGGGTACTGTCCCACACCTTAACAGAGAAGTACCGGTCGCTGCCTGAAACAGCCACACCCGTACCTGTCAAGGTTATGTCTCCTGACGGGATGAAGGTAGAGCCTTTCTCCGGGTTGACAAGCCCCGTAAGGCTCGTCCAATTCGTGTTTCCCAATTCCTCAATGCGATATGTACGTCCCATCACCAGTGTCCCGCCGTTCCTTACAACCGTGTACTCTTCTGAATCTGTTATCTTTCCGTTTCCAAAGTCTCCAGTATCGAAGTCCACGTCCACGCTGATAGTGTTATCGGCGCCGGCGTCTCCCTCCTCTTTGATAGAAGTCTCGGTATATTCAAAGACAGATGCACCATTGAGAGAAGTAGCATCCACGTCTTTAGTCGCCACAAAAGGCGCCCCGACCGCGTTATCCTTCGCACCGACTGTCTTGAAGTCAAATCCTGCATTGGTCTGCGCGATGGTGTATATCTTACCCTTTGTGAGGGTCGTTGCTACACTCGTGGAGCGCGTGAGGTACTGTACGCGGTAATGCTTCTGGCCGTTGCCCCCGTTTGTGTTGAGTCCTATACGGAACATACTGTTCCGCACCGTGAACTGTGTGTCCAGATATCTGTCGCTTATGGTCTTTGTTCCCGCATTCGTAAAGTCTGTGCCAACCAACGGGGTGGCAAGGGACAGAGACGTGATTGACGGCGCGTTATTCTGGAAGTAAACGTCCTGTTCCGCGTAGGTCCTGTTGCCCGCGCGGTCCTCAACTATGTAATGCACGGTTATCTTACCATCGGCTATCTTGGTCGAGTCGAAAGTTGCGCCCCATACCTTTTCCGAGCCTGCATTGTCGTACCAGTATTCAACAAAGTTGTCACCGTCCCTTTCGCCTGTCGCGGACTCGTCGCTGTCAATCACAATGCCGTAGCCACTATACGAAGGAGTCGCAGCATACTTAGGATACTTCACGTCCGCCGGATCGGCGAGCATCGTCCCGTTCCACCGGCGTGCACTGACGGTCGTAAACGAGCTTGCATCATCTGTCGTAACTGCATGGGTTATTGCGCCGCCATCCTTCGTCCCATAGGGTGCATAGAAAGTGGTGTTTCCGCCCACAGTTCGGCTGAAGTACACAACAACGGATTTCAAGCCTTGAATACTGCCTGAAGGAGGCGCATCGTTCGCGGTTCCCCGCAAGGTGTAGTCCCCGACCGCAGTAACGGCCGCGGTATAATCGGCGCGTGGGAAGTAGTTGTCAATCTGGAAGCTCATAGCAAAGCTCGCCGAAAGAGGCGGAGACGCATCATCCATTGTAGCCAAAGTCAACCCGTAAGTTCCGGTGGTATCCTTAAAGAGCTCATCGCTGTTTATCGCCATATTTACGTGGTACGTGAAGTAGCCGCTGTCGTCTGCCGCGTAGAGCATATTGTCTGCCGTTTCATTCTGCCCCGCAGTAAAGGTCTTGGATTGTCCATCCGCCGCATTGACGCGGTAGTATCTCTTCCCCGCTGTGAGGCTCTGCCCGGCGCTAATGATATTGCCCGCGTCGACTTTTGCGGTAACGGTGAGTTTATCGATTATCATACCGTCCGCATCCTTAACGGAAATCGGCGCCGCCGTTCCTGTCGGTTGAACCGTAATATCAGAAATCCCGTCAGAGTCCTTCACCTCGGCCGTGATGGTAACGGTCTTGGAAATCTGCATCTGGTACGTGTAATCCTCCGGGGTTCCGTCCTGCGGCGTTACCTTGATATTCTCTATGATGGGTACATTACTGCTGAACCTGAGAATATGGCGGGTGATGTTGCCGTTCACGCTGCTTTGTTCGTCTATGTAATTACCTTCGCTTTTCGTATCACGCGCGAACACCTCAATGTAGACTGTCCTTTCAGTATCACTCCCTGACGGGTTCAGCTTGCCGTTAGCGTTGAGGTTAATATACCAGTTCACGAATCCGCTGCCTGGGCTCTGAATAGTAGCCGCGTGCCAGCCTACGCCCGGCTCCCTATGCAAGTCAGAGCTTGTCGTCCCCGCATAGGTTGTATCGGCCGCGGGATTGCCCGTCCCGTCAGTCCAATCGTACCACTTATCGCCCGCCGAATCTGCGTCGTCTGCCATCCATTCGGAGAAGCTCCAGTTCTTGTATCCTTTTGTCTTGTCGGCAGGGTCCACCCAGACGTCCGTCTCGTCGTGCGCCGCGCCGCTTACGCGCACCCACACGCTGCTTACGATGTTGTTGTCCGATGACGTCCCGGTGAGCCTGACCGTACCGCCGACTGCTTGATTGCCGTCCGGCGTGAGGATTGTGCTCGTGGCTTTGTCCATGTGCGGGTCAACGGTGATGATGAACTCGCAAGGGGTCGCATTGCCCGCCAAGTCAAATATCAACACGTTGACGGGAATATCCCATACATTGTTTTCAGGCGCGTTGTCAGTCAGTTCAGCCTCATTTCCATCGGTATATTCAACAAGCGCATCGTTGCTTGACGAGGTATACCGGTAGCGTTTCACGCCATATCTCTCCCCTGCCCCATTTGCGCCGTCATAGGCGGCTAGCCCGTTGCTGTTCACAAAGTACTTGACTTCGTTAAAGGCAACGTTCCATGCGTATACGCCGCCGCTCCACCTTATTGAAAGGTTTCCGTAGTTCTCTTCCGCCACGTTTCCTGAGTCTAGGTTGGTATCTTTCCACTCGCGAACGGTACCACTGTCCACGGGTGTGGTCTTCGTCGCTATGAACGACGTTCCTATCGCCGCGCCTGTCGGCGCGCCGACATCCGTCCAGTCGTAACTGCCAAGGTTCGTTATGGTATAGGCTTTGCCTGTAGTAATCGCCGTAGTCTCGGCTAGGTCAGGTTTGCCTATCTGGTAGAAGACCTTGGACACAGAGTTGTTATCGCTTGCGACTCCGCTCACGGTGAGGCTACCAATGACGCGGTTAGGAGCGCCGGGTTGTTTCACGGTAACCTCATGAGGTTGGGTTGTATCAAGGGCGAAGTTCAACTGTCTGGTCGTCGTGTGTCCCGCCTTGTCGTATGCTGTAACGTTGATGGTCTGCTGCCCTTCTGCAAGTGCATCTACCGGCATGGTTATTGACCACGCACCATCTGCGTCTAACTGCGGCGTCTCTCTTTGTGTCGAAGAGTTGAACCAAACCTCAAGCTTCTCAACGCCGTTGGCGTCTGACGCAGTTCCTTTCAAGGGAACACCCCCGTTGTAGAATTGCTTTATCGTCTCAACGGTCAATTCCGGGTTTACGGTGTCCAGAACAAAGTATATCCATTCGGGTAAACCTGTTCCATTGACTGTCTTGTTGGGTGCGTCCGCATCGCCGGTCTTTTTCGCCCTATCTTCTGCGGTTACCTTGATGCGGTAGACTCCATCTGATAGGCTCAAGCCGCCGGTCCCGCTTCCCAATACGATGTTCCATGTGGGCGCGGCAGTAAGCGGTTGGTTTTCTGCTCTATTCTCCCAAGCATCCCCGTTTTTCGCCTGTAGGGTGTATGTCAGAGACTTGAGTCCGCTTGTTACGTCTGATGTTGAACCCATTATCCTTGCGGACCCATCCCCAAAGATAAAGGGAGCGTCTTCTGTGTTGGCGCTCAATTGATCGCCCATGTTGAGGAAATTGTTTTCAGGAGGAGTCGTATCTTTGACGAAGGTCCACGCCGTCTGCGCGTTGTTTTGTGCAATGTCCGTTGCGTTAAGGGTGAAGGTATGGGAGCCGTCCGCCAGCGCCGTAAATTGCACCTTTGTTACCGTAATGGTAAAGTCTTTCCCGCCTTCGGTCTCATTGCTTGGCGTAAGGGAGATGCCCGCGACGCCTGTAAGGTTCAGTGTGTCGATATTCGCATCCGCGATGCTCCCCTTCAAGGTGAATACGACGTCGTTGTCGTTGTTTATACCCACGACGCTGTAGGCTGTTCCTCCATTATCATTGCCGCTCGCGTCACCTGCGAAGGTATTCAGGTTAAACAGGGGACCTTCCCGGTCAAGGTAGAAAGCTATATCCGGCTTTGCGGTTACGTTGTCGAGTGCGTCATATACGCGGATGCTTACGCGGCGAACCCCGTCCTGTACGGGATAAGTGGAATTCTCACTATGATAAGGAGAGCCGCTGTCTGGGTCATTCTTTGCTGGTATGGGTATGACCCAACTGGTATTCTTCGCGCCACCACTGCCTAGTTTGCCGCTTCCAGACCGCCATAAAGTCTTAGACGTGTCGTCTATAGCGTTCTCGTCATACGGGTCTGTGTCAAATCGATACTCAAACCGCACAATACCTGAATACTCATCCGTGAAGGTACCCCGCAGGTTTGCGTCCGTATGGCGAATAATATCGGTAATGGTTCCCTTGCTTTCCGCGTAAACTTCAAGCGCCTTTGTATGAATCTCCGCAGGGGTCGCCGAGGCGTCCAAACCGTGCGCGGTCCAGCCAGTATAAGCGCTGCTGTCCGTGCTGTCGTCCGCTACTTCAAGCATAAGTTCCCTGCCAAGTACTACTTCTTTCGAGAGGTTTGAGAACGCTACGGCAGGACCTTTAACGTCTTTGTTGAATACTGTCTGCACAGTTCCGCTGTGCTCCTGCGTACCTACCTTGTCTACGGCTTCCACAATCACGGTGTAAGGACCGTCCGGCAAGTTAGCGAATGGGGTGCCGCTTGTCCATCCCCATTGCCAGTCCTTGACGGATGCTGCATCCGGGGTTAACGCCGCTTCGTCAAACTCGGTGGACGCAACTACCGTACCGGCGCTGTCCTTTACCGAGAGCGTGAGTCTCAAGGGGTTGGTTTCAGTCAGGCTTCCTTTTATAGACGGCGCCTCCTTGACGGTCGCGGCTATTTCATTGTCCGTCCCGACCGCGGTAATGGCTGGTACCGGCGGGGTCTTGTCTAGCGTGAATTGCACATACGGCGAGTTAAAGAGCTTATCCCCTTCGCCAACGCTCACTTTCTTTGCGCCGTCATCTGTCGCTTTTAGGCGTATATAATATACGCCGTCAGACATAGACTCGGGTAATCCCGTGGACCACTTGATTTCACGCGCACCAATTCTCGTCCGTATCAGCTCAACTCCTGTCAGGCTCCACTCCCCGAGTACGCCGCCGTTATCAGCCGCAAACTCAACGACAAGGCTATTCTCGTCTGCAAAGCCGTCATCGTCAACCGCTACTCCGCTCAAAATACCGCCGGCTATAAAGTTTGCCGAAGCGTCCTCAACGTTCAAGTTGTCAAACGTCCATGTCGGCTCATCGGTGGACTGATTGACGATAAAGGAATAGTCCTTATCCTCTGCGGGTCTGTAAGCGATAACATCTATATTGCCTGCTTTATCCATAGCGCTGATATAGAGCGTATACGCGGATTCGTTTTCAGTCCCTGTTTGGTCAAAGGCTTCATTATTAGTCGTGTCGATTAAGGGCTGCGCGGAGCGGCTGAAAGCCGTCCCGCCGGCGGTTTCCCATACAGGGGCCTCAGTAGCTCTGGGCAGTATCCAGTACTGCAAGGGGTTCCCCGCGGCAAGCCCGTTCTCGTCAGACGCGGAGACCGTGAACTGAATCACGCCGTTTACATAGTTCAGAACGCCTGAACCTAAATCACGGGTCGCCAGCTCAGTGAATTTTGTTACGTCAATCGAAGGCGCCGTGCTGTCAACAGTTATCGTAACAGTCTTGGACACAACTCTGCCGCCCGCATCTGTTACGGTGATAACATAATCGTATATCCCGTCCTCCAGATGTCCGCCTATCGTATCGCCGCCCCTTGCCAAGTCATTCTGGTTTAACGCAACGCCCCAAACCTTTTCCACGCTGTACCCGTTGATAGACGGATTCCGCGCGTTCAATACCCCGGTATACGAACCGCCGATAGTGAGTGTATTTCCGTGCTCATCCGTGTAGGTATCTCTATTGGCAGAATCAGCGAAGTGGTCGCTCACCGTATAGGAGTTGAAGACCTCGACCGAGTTGTCGCCGTTTATCCGCTTGATGACGACGCCCGCGAGCCTGCCTGCCTCATCATCGGTATCATTCGAATTAAGTATATTGCTGTCAAACGCGGTGAACTTGATTGCAAATTTATCATTTGCATATTTCTCTGTCGTAATGCCTGTGTAATTGTCGTCGAGAATCTCCGGATTAGAGGCGTCTACATAGAAGTTCTGCACTTTCGCGGCGCTTCTGTTGCCCAGAACGTCTTCCGCAAACGCAGTGAATTTCAATTCGCCTTCAATAGAGCCTATATTAACGCCGTTCTTGAACCATTGGGACGTCCCGTCCGCTTCCTTCCAATCGGCGCTTATTGCGCCAATTGGAGCGTCATAGCCCGTTGCGCCTACACGGAAGTACACCTTGGATACACCCGCGCCATTGGTCCCATCATCTACAGTACCGGTAACGGTGATAGTGGGGGAGTTAAACGGCTCGTCTTCACCGGGCGATGTTATCGCTACGATAGGACCGCTTTGGTCCACCGTGATGGTCTGGGTCAGCCTTACGGTATGGTTTAAGCCTATGCTCTCGTCCTTAACTTCAATGGTATAGACATAAGCGCCCTCAGGATTAGTAAGCGGCGTGGACAGCCCTTCTGTCGATGGGTCACGGGGCAAGCCTGCAAGATTCACGGTCCATAACTTACCGTTTGTCTTGACAAGCTCTTTGCCTGTAAGCGTTATCTCTTCGCTGTTCTGTTTCACGACCAGAGAAGCCAATACATTGGTGTCTGTTACCTCTCCGTAGAGGGTGAAGGTCTCTTTAATAAAGGACTTGTCCGCAAGCGCTGTGGCGTGGTTCGTATCCGAAGTCTTGTGAATTCCTAACTTTGATATGTCTGGCACGGCACGGTCCACACCGAAAGTGAGAGTAGACGCGGCTGTGTTTCTGTCCGGAGTCTCCCCCGCCCACGTCCCCGACCAAGTAGGCGCACCACCGTTCCAATTCCCAGCGTTCCTATCAGGACCATTACCCGCCGCATCGTAGCCTATCACATAAAGGACGTTCTCTCCTTCCTTGACCGCCGCATCGTCGTTCAATTCCATCATAACCGACCACGTATTGCCGCTTATAACAGCCTCCCGCCAGCCGGCCGCATGAGCCGCCGCTTCTTTGCTTGCATCAAGCGGAGACGTCGGTACCGCAGGTACCTGCGTAACGCCCGGCTTCATAATGAAGTAATACACCTTCTGTAGGTCTTTTTGGCTGTTATCCCTCAAAGAACCGCTGAATGATGTGGTAACGCCTTCAAACCAGTTGTTTACGACAGGCTGTTTTATGGTGACAGTCGGCGCTTCATCGTCAAACTCAACTTTGAAATCGTCTATCATCTCCTTGTGGAATCGGTCGCGTACGATGATTCTTACGGTCTTGTTGTCGTTGCTTATACCTTTTACCTCATACGTCCAGTTCCATTCTCCGGTGCTCGCATCATAATTCGCAGCTTTTAGAGTGATTTCCTCCGCAGTACTGGGATCAGGGTCTCTGATGATGAGACGAGGCGACAGAGTCGGATCCTTATTACTATTGTCCGAAACAGTTCCAGTCAGGGTAAATGTATTGGATTGATAAGAATTGCGCACAGGCGCTGTAACGCTAATCTTGGGATCATCCGTATCAACTGCAAAGCAGAATGGACCAACCTTTGTTGTCTTTGCGGGCGTTACCTCGAAATCGCCGCTTGTGGAGTCGCTGACCTCAAGTGTGAAGAAGTAGATACCTTCCGCAAGGTCTGCGTCTATTCCGCCGTTAAAAGCCCCGCCAAGAGTTTGACTGCTCGCATTGAAACTCACGGTTCCTCCGCCTGAAAGCCCGTTCAACTCAATGGTCTTCTTGTCGCTTTCCTGATCGTTTTCTCGCCAAATAACAAGTTTGGGCTTTACATTCGTTACATCAATCGCATCGTCGTCGGTGAACGTCCCGCGTATCTTGACATCTGCCCCAAATAGATTGACAGGGGTTTGTCCCATCAAGTCGTCTACAGTCACAATAGCTGTATCAATATCGATAAACGCAATAATCGGGTCGTCAGTACTCTGGTCAATGCGGAGCGTTGTTTTGGAATAGCCAAAGTTTCCTGCACGGTCCTGCCCCGCGATATAGAGATAGACGTCCGTCTTATCGGTAAGTTTCTGTGTGTCAATGTACAGGGACTTGGGCTCCGAGGCTTTTACCATTACACTGCCGCTCTTGCCGTCATTGTAGTTCAGGTTCAGGGTATCCACAAACACCGCGCCTTCGTCAGTATTATTGTAAATCGCTTCCGCGTCCGTGAGGTCTCTGCTTGCTGATATGAGATACTTGATTTGCCGCTTGGGATAATCTCCGTAGTTATCTTCGCCGATGCCCTCGTTATCAGAGGCGTTAAAGTTCACGCGCACAATGCCATTCACAGTGTAGACTCCGCTTGATTCGGCGACAGTCGGAGTTATGCCGGTAACTTCGATTTCAGGCGGGGTTACGTCTACCGCTATCGTAAAAGTCTGTGTCGCGGTCTTGTTCGCTATATCTTTCACCAGAATCGTATATTCGTAACTGCCGCTGCCAAGCTCTCCCGCACCGGTTCCGGCTTTTTGCATCAAAGTTGCACCCCACAGCTTCGTCCCGTTATAGCCGCTTTGTGTGCCGTATCCTGCGGCTGAAAAGTCGCCTTTGTAATATCCACTCTTCACCAGAACAGGCGTAACAGGCTCGCTTATCCCGCCGCTCTTCCGTATTATGGAAACCGCGTCGGTGAGATTCAAGGCGTTGCTGTCAAACACACTGAACTTCAAGGTGAACTCTCCATTCACATAGCGGGTTGCGCCGACTTGAACAGCATTCTCCCACAGAACGTCGCCTATTTCCGGGTTTTCGGTATCAACCTCGAAACGAGTGGACTTTACCACTCCTGTATTATGTACAGCGTCCCGCGCAAACACGTGAAGATACTGACTCCCCTGTTGCGTAGACGATAGCGTCTCTACAGCGCTCCACTTGGATCCGCCGTTAGCCAACTTCCACCCATTGAGTGAGCTATCGTAATCCACGGGCTGAAGCGGCGCGGCTGCCGATTGGGTTATCTGATAGAATACCTGCTCTACCCCACTTGCGGAACCTACAGGGCCGTCGACGGACGTACCATTTATGGACAAGTCGGCGCTCATCACCGAAGATACGGCAGGCGGATTCCCCTTGTTCTCAACTGGAAACTTTATCAAATCCACGACCGGCGCTTCACGGTCAATCTGCATCGTGAGCTGTCCTTTAGCCGTCCTGCCGAAGCGGTCCTTGGCTTCCAGTGTAATCTGCCGATTTGTCTCATCAATCACTGTCTCTTGGTCGAACGTAATGGTCCAGTCGCCGTTCCCATTAGGCGCGACTGCTATATAATCCTCTTCATTCGGCTCTTCTCCAAGCGCATGAGGCTTACTTATCTTCAAAGCCGCGTTGTTTGCTTCTACCAGCGTACCTTCTATAGTGAGGACAGAAGCCGGGTCCACAAAGGCGTTATCCAGCGGCGCCGCTACAGAGATTTCCGGGTCTCTCAAATCCACCGCAAGGTAGTAGATATCGGTTTCCTTTGTTACCGCTCCAAGTCCATTCTTCGCAGACGCCAGGTCGCTCATCTCCAATGTGTAATAGTAACCCCCTTCCGGCAGCGATAGATGGTTCTCTTCCGTTCCCCCGCCTATCTCTTCACCCGCTTCGTTCCTCGCCATACCCATCTGGTCAAGGGTTATATCGAACTTTACAGACTTGCTGCCGGTAAGCCCGGGAACCGTATAGGTATATTTATCCGCAGACACGGGGGTCTGACCTTTCTCTTCCTTCCAAATAGAGAACCGCAAACCGCCGCCTGTGTCTACATCCACATGGAGCGCATCATCGTCTTCAATCGTACCCCCCAGACGCGCATTAACGCTTCCGAACACATTCGGTGTCTGGTACGGCGTCTCTCCTAATTCTGCAAAGCTACCCACCGGGTCGTTGGTAAACCTAAACGTAGGATAATCCGTTGACTGGTCAATATTCACCACCCTCTCGACAAACGCCGTATTCCCCGCCTTGTCCTGGGCTGTCAGATAAATGTAGAGCGGACTATTATCTCCATAGAGCGCCTGTCCATTGTCAGGGCGGATATACGCTGTATTTACGGTCATCCGCTTGGCAGAATTGATTGTAACAGGACCATTAGACGGATAGCTGTCAAACCACTCGCCCTTCTCGTATAGTTCATCTGCGGAACCGGTTTGCGGCGTCTGATTCACATAGTATTTCAAGCGCCGTTTCCCATCGTCTTCCAAGCCCAGCCCGTTATCGTCTGTCGCCGCAAAGTCTACGAGTACCTTTCCGTTCACGTATTCGCGATCAGTATCCTCATCCCTTGAGGATGTGGGCGCTACGTTGGTAATCTCGACCGTCGGCGCCGCCGTGTCAATGATCACATTCGCATAGCTCGCCGCCGCTCTGTCGGCCCTGATACTTACCGCTTCCACATCAAAGTCGTAAGTATCGTCAGGAAATATAAATGTCCCCCCCCCCCCGCCGCTTGCGCCGTTTACTACCGCAAGATTTGCGAGGGCTGCTCCAGGTGTTATCGGGAGACTCTCAAACACGACCTTGCGGTCCCCTTCTTCCACATCAAGAGTGATAGATGCCCACGGAATCCCGTATTTCACCCCCTCCTTGGTGAAGGTGAGGTTTGTGGAGTATTCATTAAAGACGTCTACATATCCAGCATGAATCCCCACCGAATGGGTTACCTCAGCTCTTATGGTAAACGCCCCGTTCTGCTGTTGATTCGCCAGACGAGTAATCGTTATCTTGGGCGCCTCGGCGCTGGTCGTTATATTCATCAGCGCGGAACCTGTCTCTGGATAGGTAGCTTCCAATCCATTAATGTCTACTATCTGGAACCTGATATGGTAGAGACCGCTCTCCATATATTCCTTTGTGTCGAAAGTTTCATTACCGCTGTTGGTCGTGTAATACCGAAACGCGAAACTCTTCCCCCCCTCATTAGGCTCCGGGACAGGAGGCCGCATCCAGTCAGGCTCGGCTTCGCCGTCTTTCCACAGCTTAAGCAGGGGATACCCCGGCTCAACGCCCTGCAAGTCAGACGCAACCCCGGAGAGAAAACCTGAATTCAGCACCTCAGGCGCTTTCTCTGGATCTGTTTCAAGATTCTCCCAATCCAGTTTCGGGATGAGCAGCTCGACAGTCGGCAGACCGTTCTTCACCGTATATACAAGATCGTCGGACTCAAAAGGCGGGCGTCCAGACTCGTCGCGCGCCCTTATCTTGAAAGAATACTGCCCGTCAACGAGATTCGTTATCTCACGCGTATCTATAGAGACGTGATACAGCTTGTCGGCTGCATTATATATCGCAGGTCTCCAGGGATCATCCTTTATCTCGCCGTTGATATAATCGGTAAGTTCACTCGCAAGCACGATGGACACCGGGTTGTTTTTGGCGAGTCCCACGTCGTCCTCAGCCTTTATCTTGAATAACTGCTCGCCCGTGATAAAACTGCTCGGCAGAGGTTCTACTATTGAAGCGGTCGGCGCTTTTGTGTCAACCACCTTACCCAGACCAACATTTCCCAACCCTGCATTCTCACAGGTCAAAAGGAAGAATACCAAAATAGCGATTCCCGCTATCCAGCCTCTGAAAGATCTGCTCTCCATAAGAAACTCCTTTTTTTCTCTCTTTACCGCGGATATTAAGAATAAAGAACTCTCAACATCTCACAACGCTTTCTGTATCTATATCCTTTGAAAAATCTATCTATGATTTAGAAACTATCATGCAGAATAACCCATTTCATTCAATTCATGGCTTCTCTTCGGTATTTCAAATGCCGTACAGCAGCGCCCTCAGGAACGGACTTTCCCAAAGCGCCTGTTTTGCGGACGTCTCTTCATGACAAACAATGAGCGGGGAGGTGGGGCATATAACCCTCACATATAATCGACGTGAAAATAACTATTTGTACTGAACATACTTTTCCCAGATACGCCATATTTCTTAAAGTTTCCTCTTTTTGTATCAACTTATATCAATATACAAAGCCGCACTATCTCTATATGACCATGAGTGTACAAAAGAATGCAAGGGTTGTCAAGTGCGGTTTCTTCTTTTTATCTAAAGACCCTCTCGTTAAGCGCGAATACGATGCGCGCTTCTTGAAGAAGCTTCCTGTTTGCTTCTGAAGAAAGAATAAGCAGGGCGTCTTCTCTGCTAATGATAATATCCGTGGGGGAGACGCCGAACGCGCCGACCGCCATGATGCGCAAAGGCTTGTTCCCAACAAGGGTTTCAAGACTTTCGTCCATACCCGAAGGCGTATTCATGAGAACCGCGGCGGATGGCGCATAGCGTATGGACATGGCGTTCTCGGGAGCGGCCATGGATTTATCGTAAAACAGATTCATGTCAGAATCCCAGATTTTCGGGAACAGGCAGGGCTGGGCAAATGCAGCGGTGTTCCTCCCATGTACCGGTAATTCCCCTGCGGCAAGGATGACGATACCGGTATATACCGGCGCTTGGGGCGCGGCGAGAGGCGGCTTGATGGACGCAGGGCGGCTATGCTTCAGCAGGGACGCGCCGATGTTCTTGAGGCTGACGGTATAAGACGCCATGATCCTCGTCAAATCGGACGACAGAGCCGGGGTTACGCGGCGAATCGGCGCGCCTAAAGCGTCTACCACACCTAATGAAATCTCGCCCGCGTTCAGGAGATCGCCTAAGGTATGGGAGGAATCCGCTTGTATGCCCAGAATGGCCGGACGAATCAGATCCGGGTACTGCCATTCTAGCGATTCCTCCGCGAGAACCTTTCCGCCCGGCAATTTTATGTTCATTGCCGCGACGTCCAGAGACATCTGCGCGGTGATTTCCATAATCGTCCAGTCAACAGACGTATTCACTTCGACGGATTGGGCGAAGACTGCCTCGCCAAAAACAACAAATAACAGTATAAGCGGCTTTCTCATAGTACCTCATTATACCGCTTATCGCGCAAACAGTAAAGACTTATTTTAAAGATGAGGAGTCGGACTTTGGGGCGGGAAACGCTCTTGCAATGTAGACAAAACCCGCGCTTTGCTCTATTATTAAAAAATGTTTCTGTTTCTCTTAAAAAAGACCTTTTACGACTCATGGGACAATATGTTCAGGATAGTCCTTGTCAACATAGGCTTCATTGCGATAGCGGCGATTCCTATATTTATCCCTCCCCTACTGCCGGGGGTGCTGTCCATCGCGGTTTTGTCGGCCGGGGTGTTGTGCTGTTTCGTCTATCTCGCGGCCGCAGCCCAATGCTTCAAAAAAGTATCTGATTACGCGGCGTTTGGTTTCGCTGACTTTTTCGCGTGTTTCAAGGAAAGAAAGATATGGGCTTCAGGAGCCGTCGTGGGCGGAGCGGCTCTGTTCGCGGCTCTTGTCGTGTCCATCGTCATTCCATTTTACTTGAACATAAACACAACGAATGACTCATTAGTTACAACGGATAACTCATTAGTTACAACGGATGACTCATTAGTTACAACTAATGACCCATTAGTTACAACTAATGACTCATTAGTTACAACGGATAACTCATTAGTTACAACGAATGACCCATTAGTTAAAACGGATAACTCGTTCGTTAAGATGGCAGGTGTAATCATGGCTGTGACGGTCTTCTGGCTTCTTCTGATCGGCGTCGTGTCGTTTCAGTTTTTCCTGCCGTTTCGCAGCCGTATGGACAACACAGTCCCCAAAACGATAAAGAAATGTTTCATTATCTTCTTTGATAACACGGCGTTTTGTATCATGTGCCTGTTCTACGCCGTTGTTTTGATGGTACTCTCGGTTATTTTGGTCTTTCTGCTCCCCGGACCGGCCGGGATTGTACTCTTTTTAGACGAGGCTTTGCGCCTACGCCTTCTCAAGTACGACTGGCTTGAAGAAAACCCGCCGCCTCCAGCCGTCAAGCGTCCGAAGATACCGTGGGACGCTATCCTTATAGACGAGCGGGAAAACACAGGGCACCGCTCGCTCAGAAATTTCATTTTTCCATGGAAGGATTAAACGGCGGCTTATGGCTTCGCAGACGCCTCCTTAAAGGAGGGTATCGGCTTCGCCGTAAAGCCTCCGTCTTCTTGACCCGCAGAGTCGTATAAAGCAGGCGGTCAGCCGATGGCCAAGGTCAGGACGATGAGCGCGGCCGTGGCTATGACCGCACCTATGCCGCTGATTACCGCATAGAGAACAAAGCCGCCCGCGTAAGTTAATTTTATACGAAAAATCATAAACAGGTCGAGAATAAGCCCGACCGTTCCAAAAAGAAAGAGGCATATGCCAGTTGCGACGGCAACGCGGAGCAACAATACCTGAGTCCTGTCCATGAAGCCGTTGAAATTACCGTGAATGTACAGCCCCGCGGATAAAAAGCTCATAATAAGAAAGAAAAAAGACGTCCGCTCGACAAGAAGAACGATAAGCGGCTTTTCTGCTTCTCTCTTGAGAAGCTTCGAGGATTTCAAATCTCTCCCTCTTCCCTATTTCAATAATTCCTTCACCCACGCGCCAACCTTTTCAGCGGTTGCGTTTTTGCCGCTGTTTAGCGGGTTCTGGAAAACCTTCTCTCCTGTAACCATATTGCCTCTCAAGAGCGCCCGCATCTGCTCCAGCGCTTTCCCCGCGTCTCCACTCGCGCAACAGAAAAAAAGAGCGGTCTTCCTGCTTTTCAGGGGATATTTTGTCAAGAACGACGCCAGGGCAGGCGCGGGCGAGCCAGCCCACACGGGTCCTCCGATAATGATGAGTTCGTACTCGTCAAGATTGACCGTGAACGGCTTGAGCGCAGGTTTCTTACGCCCCACTGCCTGCAAACCGCCGAAAAGATACTTGAGGAAGCCTTTGTGCCGTTTCTCATTTTCAACCTCAAGCCTGAACGTATCGGCGTTTGCCGACATTTTCAGCAGCTCTGCAATCAGCGCCGAATTCCCGTCATAAGAATAGTAAATCGTTAATATTTTCATAATTGTTATTCAATATAATAAAATAGACGAAGAGAGTAAAGCCGCCAGAGGCGTTTACCTGACGCCGCGGTCCGCAACGTGGACGTCCCACTCGCATTCTGCTTGCATAGGGCAAAAAACGTGAAACGCACGACGGGGCGTTTGCCTGCGTTCTCGGTCTCTTGCAGCGCCGCCCGGACGCGCTCAAACGTTAATCCCATTTGCGGTTCCATCATTTTTATCTCCCTGCTGTAATGTACAGGTCATGCCTTTCAGCTCCATTATACCATGCTTTTATCTTTCAGCAACCCTTCTTCAATAGTGAGAGAACGCCGCAGTATCGGATATATTGAATGTATAGACATTTTGACGGCTATTATATATAATCAAGCAATTTTGAGGGAATAAATTCGCTATGAATAAGAAAGCATTACGAGCGGACGCTCTGTTATTGCTGACCGCTTTGATCTGGGGCTCAGGTTTTGTGGCGCAAAGGTCGGGCATGAAATATGTGGGACCCTTTACCTACAACGCCATACGTTTTTGCTTGGGCAGCCTCTCCCTATTACCAATTATGTTTTACCGCACGAGGGAAAATCTCACGAGACGTACAGACGGCTCAAGGAGGACGTTCGTCTTGTCGTCTCTGACGGCTGGGACCTGTCTCTTCTTCGCGGTCATGCTTCAGCAAATAAGCCTCATGTTCACTACAGTTGGAAATGCGGCATTCATAACCGGGCTTTACACAGTATTGACGCCTATATTCGGCAGTTTCTGGGGACAGAAGACCGGCGTGTGGACATGGGTGGGCGTCTTCTTCACATTAATAGGGCTTTACTTTATAAGCGTGGTTGGTAGTCTCCATGCGATCAACGTCGGCGATGTATTTGCTTTCGTCAGCGCGTTCTTCTGTGCGGTTCATCTCCTGTTGATAGACCGTCTAGTGTTACATAACGATCCAATCCGACTATCTGCGGGACAGTTTGCAGTATGCGGTCTTCTTTGTTTTCCATTCGCATTTCTAGTCGAGCCGCGTATAAACGATTTTATAGCGAATACCATGCCTGCCTTCCTTGAAAAAGGGGCGTTTGCGTGGCTTCCCATCACGGATATAGCCGCAGGGCTTACAGGCGCCTCGGCTATTGATATTACCAACCTGCTCATACCCATACTTTATGGGGGAATCGCTTCTGTAGGCGTAGCCTATACCCTGCAAGTCATAGCGCAGCGAGATGCGCCGCCTGCACATGCAGCCGTCATCCTCTGTTTTGAAGGATGTTTCGGAGCGTTATGCGGGGTCTTGATTCTGGCTGAACCAGTCGGGCGTTGGACCCTGCTTGGATTCGCGCTGATGTTTACAGGGATGCTTTTGAGCCAATGGGAAGTGATCGTCAAGAGCAGGCGGAAGGGGGTAACATGAAAGCTATTGTTTTATTAACAGACGGTTTTGAGGAAGTGGAGGCGGTTACGCCTATTGACTATTTACAAAGGGCGGGCGTTGAGGTTTGTACCGTTGCTTTGAGCCCGGACAAGCGGGCGGTAGGCTCACACAACATTACGATTACAGCAGACAAGCATATTGCGGAACTAGAAGGGAGCTGGGATGCGGTTCTAGTACCTGGCGGACCGGGCGCGAGCGGTTTTGCGGAGTCCGACGAGGTTTGCGCTCTTTTACGGAAGACCGCAGAGGAAGGAAAGCTGGTCGCGGCTATATGCGCGTCTCCTGTAGTTGTTCTTGCGCCGTTGGGGCTCTTGAAAGGCAAGCGGTTCACTTGCTTCCCCGGCATGGAAGGAATAGTCAAGGATGCTTTCTGGCAAGAAGAAGACGTTGTAGTTGACGACAGTATAATCACCAGCCGCGCGGCTGGAACTGCGGCCTCATGGGCGCTTGCGATTATCGCTTATCTAAAAGGACCAACCGCAGCGAGTCAAGTCGCGGAGAAGTGTCTGATATAGAAAAGCATCTGATGCCGACTGCCGAGGTCCGGCGGCGTCAGGCACCCTGAAAGTGTCAGACACCGGCACCAGTGGCATCAGACACCGACAATATCAGGCTCGTCTAGTAAACCAGATTGCCGATGCAGACGGTAGTATAGACTCCCGAATATCCACTCGGCGGCTCGTTCCGCAAGCCCAGCCTTCACAGGATTTTCCGCTATATATTCCCGTACCCGCAAAAAGTCTGTTATACCGCTGATTATTCGCGAATAGAAGCGTTCTCCCCATATTAGCAAAATTGCACTTTATCCACTGCATTATCTCGGATAGATTGCCGTCTTTCCCCGGCTTTATCAAGAAATGGATGTGATTTCCCATGACGCAGAAGTCCCATAACTGGAAATAGAACTTCCGCTTCGCTCTCTTAACAAAGGAGAGGAATAACATCTTGAATTGCGGTTCAAGAAGACACATGTCGTCATGGTCTATTTTTGACGTAACGTGGTACGTCGCTCCTTCGAGGAGTACGCGGCGCTTTCTCATACCCACAATACGGAGTTGTCACGGGAATTGCTTCGGTGTCAGACACCATGTCTTGTCTCGATGTCTCGTCGGTGTCTGACACCGCACCTCCGCCCTCGTCACGCAGCCTGTGAAAGTGTCTGGCACCCGCCGCACCCAC
>JAIRSU010000073.1 GCA_031255285.1 Treponema sp.
TATCTGAGATAATGCAGTGGCTGAAGTGTAATTTTGCTAAAGCGTGGAACAAAGCGCATGGACGCAAGGGTCATGTGTGGGGAGAACGTTTCTATTCACGGATAATCAATGGGATAACAAACTTCTTGCGGGTGAGGGAATACATAGCGGACAATCCTGTGAAGGCTGGGCTTGTGGAACAAGCCGCGGAGTGGATATTCGGGAGCCTATACCACCGTCTGCATCGACAGTCTGATTTACTAGATGAGCCTGATACCTGATACCGCCGGCGTCTGACACCGATACCAGCACTGCACCCTATCTTTTTTATCCACGAAGTAAGCGTAGGCTCCACTTGCTAGCAAGTGGAGCCGTTAAGACAGGGCGGCGCCAGACACTTTTGGGGAGTCGTTTAACAGGCTATACCTGTAAAAAAAATTGCCGTTTGTTTTGATTTTTGTTATATTTATCGCATACATTTATCATTAAACTAATAAACTAAATGGAGAGATTATGGCGCAATACCAATTTCAAACAGAGGTGAGCAGACTTCTCCACCTCATCATTCACTCCCTTTATTCAAACAGGGAGATTTTTTTACGGGAGCTCACGTCCAACGCTTCGGACGCGCTAGATAAGCTCAAGTACTTGACTGTCGCGGACGATGCTTACAAGGGTATCGTCTTTGAGCCGCGCATTGACATTTCCTTTGACAAGGATAAAAAAACCATCACCGTCGCGGACAACGGAGTCGGCATGAACGAGCGAGACTTGATTGAAAGCCTTGGCACCATCGCTCGTTCCGGCACTCGGCAGTTCCTGGAAAAACTCGCCGCGGACGTTAAGAAGGACTCCAACCTTATCGGGCAGTTCGGCGTAGGTTTTTATTCCGCATTCATGGTTGCGGATAAAATCGAAGTGGTAAGCCGCAAGGCGGGTGAAGACGCGGCGTGGAAATGGACCAGCGAAGGCAAGGAAAGTTATGACATCGAAACAGCAGTGCGGGAGACCCAAGGGACTACTGTTACACTATTTCTGACCGAGGAAGGCGAAGAATTCGCCAGCCGATGGTCAATCGAGGATATCATCAAACGCTACAGTAACCACGTTGCATTCCCCATCTACCTCACCTACGAACAAAAAGAATACGACGACAAGGGCGCCGAAAAGGGAAGCTCTATCAAAACCGACCAAGTGAATGACGGTGCGGCAATTTGGCGCAAGAGCAAATCTGAGCTGAAGCACGAGGATTATGTGGAGTTTTACAAGCAAATCGCCCACGATACAGATGAACCGCTTTTCTATGTTCATACCAAAGCCGAAGGAACACTCGAATATAGCACTCTCTTCTATATACCCAAAAAAGCGCCTCTTGACCTTTTTCAAGTTGACTACAAGCCTGGTGTGAAACTCTACGTCAAGAGGGTGTTCATCACAGACGACGATAAGGAACTTATGCCTACATGGTTGCGGTTCGTGCGCGGAGTCGTTGACAGCGAAGACCTGCCTCTGAACGTGAGCAGGGAAATCTTGCAGAAAAACAAAATCCTTTCCAATATACGGAACGCGTCCGTGAAGAAGCTGCTCGCGGAGTTCAAAACTATAGCGGAAACGGATAAGGAGAAATGGGACGCCTTCGTAAGTCAATACAACCGCCCGCTCAAAGAAGGTGTGTACCAAGACTGGACGAACCGCGAAGCAATTATCGATCTACTGCGTTTCAAAAGCACAGCGGTCGATGGATGGACAAGCTTCTCGGACTATGTCTCCCGCATGAAAGACGGACAAAAAAACATATACTACATCAGCGGTGGAAGCGAAGAGACTTTGCGCTCTTCCCCGCTTCTGGAGGCATGGCGCGCGAAGGATATCGAGGTACTCATCATGGATGAGGAAATTGATGAAATCATTCTGCCTTCTATTCCTAAATATGAAAAACAGGACGGTGAAACGACTCTCTCTTGGGATATCAAAGGCGTGAATCATACCGGTACGGACTCGGAGCTGGATAAAACGGACAAGCAATCTGAAAAAGACCTGTTGCCAGTACTCGAAAAGCTAAAAAAGGTGTTAGGCGATCGCGTGAAAGATGTGAAATTGTCAAAACGTTTACATGATTCGCCGTCCTGCATTGTTACTGACGAAAACGATCCCAGCCTCCAGATGGCGCAGATGTTCAAGGCGATGGGTCAGCCCGCGCCTGACGTTAAACCGGTCTTGGAAGTCAACGGTGAACACCCGATTGTAACGCGGCTTAAAGATTGCGTTGACGAGGAACGTATCGCGGATACCGCAGGCGTCTTGCTTGATCAAGCCCTGCTTGTGGAAGGAGTGCGTCTTCCTAACAGCGCGGACTTCGTTAAACGCCTGAATCGGCTTTTGTCCGCAGTCTAGCGGAATTGTATGGCTATGCGTCTTGTAAGTACCGAAACATCGGCTTTGATAGACAAAACAGCTTCAACCGAATGGGGGCTTAACCCCTTTGCTCTGGTGGAAGCCGCGGGCAGACGCATGGCTGACAAGCTTTCCGCGTTTTTAGGAACCGTGATGCGGTCCGTGCGCATCATTGCGTTTATGGGGTCGGGTAACAATAGTGCGGACGCTCTGGTCATGCTCAAGGCGCTCATTCTGAACTACGAAGCCCGCCCCGCTAACTGCCTGCTTGTGATCAACCGACTCCCTATGGAAACGGAGCAAACGCCGCGCACCGAAGCGTTCAAGGCGCTTGTCAAGATGGGCGTGCCGTTTTCAGATTTCGCATCGTGGGCAACTTCGTCTCACAACGAAGATATCGGAATCATCGTCGACGGTATAGCTGGTACTGGGCTAAAGGGACGGTTGACTGGAACAGCCGCGGAAATGGTGCAGAGAATTAATGAAATAAAGCGGAAAACCGCGGCGATAGCAGTAAGCATCGACGTACCGTCTGGTTTGTTCGATGAATGGGCGCCCGATATGCCTGTTGTTTGTGCGGACGTAACGCTTGCAGTAGAACCCCAAAAGTTCTGTCTCTACAAGCCTGCTGCGCGGATTTTCGTGGGGAACATCATAAACGTCGACGGCGTTTTCCCCCAAGCTCTCGTCGAATCATTCGCGAGTAAGGAAAACGCAGAGTTGTTCGCATGGGAGACTGCACAGACGCTGATTCCAAAGATCACTCCAGACGTACATAAGTACCAAAGAGGGCTTGTGGAGATTCACGCCGGCTGCATGGGGAGTGCGGGTGCGGCGCGTATAGCCGCGGCTGGAGCACAGGCAGTCGGCGCGGGACTCACGCGGCTCTTGGTTGATGAAGCGCTTTACCCTATACTCGCCGCCTCTGCCGGCGGGGTCATGGTAGCAACGGAAGCGTATCAAGAAGATAGGCGGCAACCAGACGCTGTGCTTCTGGGTCCTGGATGGGGTGATGCACCCGATAGACCATCGTTATTTGAAAAAACATTGAAACGGGCGGCGGTAAACGGCGCAGCCTGCGTTCTCGACGCGGATGCGCTTCCTCTATTCCATGCAGCGAATCTTATCCCTCTTCAGGGAACTATACTCACTCCTCACGTAGGCGAATTCATCAAATTCGCCCATATTTCAAAAGAGACTGCTCTCTCGAATCCTATCCCTGTTCTGAAAAAAATCTCTGCGGAGATGCAGACGACCATTCTTTTTAAGAGTCATGTGCTTATCGTCGTTGATGCGGACGGGAGAATCGGCGTTATAGACGGCGAAACGCCGTCTCTGGCTGCGGGTGGTTCTGGAGATCTACTCGCCGGTATGGCTACAGGGCTTGCGGCGCGGCGTATCGTAGACCCGTTCCTATGTGCAGTTGCCGCGGCGAGTCTTCTTGTCAAAGCGGGAAAAGCTATGGACGCATTTACCGATCCGCTAGAGTTAGCGCGAATCGTCTCAAAATTAGCCTTTGAAGCATGGGGTAAAAGATGATTCTTTCACGCCTATAGGACGGCGCTTGACAAAACCCGTTTTTTACGCCATCATACCAGCATGACGATCAAAGATTTACAAGAAACTGCGGCTTTAGCACGGCTTAATTTGAGAGATGATGAACTGGCGTCCGCGTATCCTGCTTTTGAACAGATGCTCGGCTTTTTCGCGGCGATGCAGGCGGCTGATAATGATATGGAAGCGTTCACCGCGCCTATCATGAACCTCTCCCGGGACGCGCGAGTTGTCGATTCGGCGTTTTTCCGCGCCGATGCGCCGACACACCCGCTGACGGACGTGGAGAACGAAGCCTTGCTTGCGGCCGCAGGCGGACGAGACGCGCGATTCATACTGATACCGAATGTGTTGTAAAACAACAGCGTCTAAAATTAGGAGAAAAAATGCGATTCACAGCGACGGAAAGCTTTTTAAAATACCTTAAAGAATGGGAAAAAATCGGTGCGTTTATTGGAGAAGCTAAATTTTCACAAGATTTTTCCGAATCGGACGATCCTCTCTCTGGTCTGCCTTTTGCCATAAAGGATAATATCACCGTCAAAGGACTGCCTATCACCTGCGGCTCACGACTCTTGGAGTGCGTGAAGTCCCCGTTTACCGCGACTGCGGTTGAAAAACTGGAAGCAAAGGGTGCATTCGTCGTGGGAAAGACCAACCTTGACGAGTTCGGCATGGGCTCGTCTACAGACAACTCGGCTCTGCAAAAGACCAACAACCCGTGGGACACAAGCCGAGTTCCTGGCGGTTCATCGGGCGGGTCGGCTGCGGCGGTTGCCGCAGGGCTTGTCCCCTTCGCGCTTGGCTCGGATACCGGCGGTTCCGTACGCCAGCCCGCTGCGTTCTGCGGTGTGGTCGGGCTAAAGCCTACTTACGGTGCGGTTTCCCGCTTTGGACTGGTATCCTATGCCTCAAGTCTCGAAGGAATCGGTGTTCTTGCAGATACAACGGCACGGTGCCGGGACGTGTTTGCCGTGATTCGAGGCAAGGATGATAAAGATCAGACGTCGAGGGATGCGCCGCCCAAAGCTCCCCCGCTTAAAGAAAAAAACAGGAAACCAGGAGCGCGGACTATCGGCGTACTCTCCGCATCTACAGTCGCAAAGGCGATAGCAACGGCCGCAGCCCAAGAGGGCATGGAGTCTTTGGAAAGGGCGGCTCAAGCCGCGGCTTTGGAGCCGGAGGTTACTGAAGGTTTCGAGCAGGCAAAGGCAACGCTCGCCAGTCTGGGATACCATCTTATTGATGTGGAGATTCCCAGCCTGAAGTACGGCGTTCCTGCGTATTATACCATTGCGACGGCCGAAGCGAGCGCGAATCTCGCGCGCTTCGACAGCGTTCGTTACGGAGCGCGTCCGGATTGGGCGGAAAACCCTGATGACCTGATTGACAGAGCGCGGGAAGCGGGCTTTGGAGACGAAGTGAAGCTTCGCATCTTACTGGGAACCTTTGTTTTGCGCTCCGGTTTTCAGGACCGCTACTACCTCCGCGCCCAGCGCATCCGCGCAGGCATCCGTGCAAGCTTCGAGTCTCTACTCGGTGATGCGGACTATACCCAGCCCGCGCAGATTGACGCTATTCTCCTGCCGGTGTTTCCTACACGCGCTTTCGGGCGCGGGGAGTCGTCCCTGTCGCCCTTTGCTCAAAAGGCTGCGGACCTCTATACCTGCTGCGCCAATCTTGCGGGTCTGCCTGCACTGTCATTTCCAGCCATGGTTGTGGGCGGGCTCCCGGTAGGCGTGCAGTTATTGGGACGCGCGTTTGCCGAAGGCGTATTGTTCGACATTGTTGAAGATTATGAAAAAGTTCGTCCTTTCCCGCATCCATCTGGTTTCAAGGCTTTCTGGGACGCTCCATGAGCAATTGCCCTAAAATAGCGTTTGCCGGGGGCGGAACCGGCGGCCACATCTATCCGGGACTCGCCGTTGCTGCGGAATTAAAGAAAAAAGAATGTAGCGTCTTCTGGATTGGGTCAAAAAAAGAATTGGACAGACGTATTGTCGAGGGAACCGGCATTCAATTCTTTGATATTCCATCAGGGAAATTACGCCGTTATTTTTCCTTGCAGAATTTTGCCGATGTGTTTAGAACAATAGCCGGATTCTTCGCCGCGCGGAACATCCTGAAAAAAGAAAAGCCCGCCCTGCTCTTCTCCAAGGGCGGATTCGTGAGCGTGCCTCCCGTGATTGCGGCGTTTTCCCTCAAGATTCCAGTTTTTACCCATGAGTCAGACTTCAGCCCTGGACTCGCTACAAGAATCAACAGTTTCTTTTCAGAGAAAATACTCGTTTCTTACCATGAGACTGTTTCGAAGTTTAAGGTTCAGATGAGAAAGAAAGTCCAGGTAACCGGCAATCCAGTACGCAGGATATTCCGTTCCACAGACGCTGAGTCAGGGCGGCGATTTTTAGGCGTTGAAGGACCAATTCTTCTGGTTCTCGGCGGCAGTCAAGGCGCAAGGGAAATAAACAATATCGTGATGGATAATCTCGAAGCTCTCACCCGTTTCTACACGGTTGTCCACCAGACCGGCGCGATGGACGCCGAAAGAACGCCGCCTGTTTCCCCTCGTTACAAGCCGCTCCAGTACATTGGAGAGGAGATGCCCTACATACTCGCAGCCGCCGACATGGTCTTGAGCAGGAGCGGGGCAGGTACCGTGTGGGAATGTGCCTCTGCGGGCAAGCCTATGCTTCTCGTCCCGCTCCGCGGGTCTGGTACGCGGGGCGATCAGGTAGAAAACGCGCGTTTTTTTGAGCAGGCGGGCGCCGCAATAGTTCAGACAGACGCAAAATCCATCGTGCAAACCGCCCTTTCTCTTGGAGAGGACGAGTCCAAACTCCGCGCCATGTCCCATGCGGCCTCAGAAGTAGGCGCTCTTGACGGGACGGAAGAGATTACACGGATGATTCTTTTCAGAAACCATCAAAAAAAACATTTTTGACATGCATAACCGCGGCCGCTTGTTCCTGATCGAGCTTCTCGGATGGTTTCACGCTGTCCAGAATGCCCTTTACCTGAGAGACAAGAGAGCTTCTGTCAGCCGACAGAAGCGTTAAGAAGTCAATCACTTCCCTGTCAGCTCCCTCTTCCTGCGCCTCGCGGCGTTTTATCCAGAAGTCGTCCTCTCTGAAAACGCCCTCGAATTCCGCATCATAAAACGCCTTGACCGCTTCCTCGAAGAAAGCGCCGTATACCGCGTCTGGATAGAGATACAGATTGAGATTGAGCCTTTTTTGGACGCGGGCTGCGATTAACGAGGGGAAATCCTTTTCAGTGGAGAATTCTTCTGACAACTGTCCTTGGGACTTGATATCATTAACCGTCTGCTTGCTGACAAAAAGGTATTTATCGTGGTATTGGGGCAGTTTCTCGATGTCTTCCCCGTTAAGATACCCGGACACCCACGTGGGAATCTCGTTCCGTGAACTATCCTCGTAATCGAGTACATCAGCAAGAAAGGCGTTGTAGACGATGGCTTGCTGCTTGGACTGCACCCACGGCAGAACGGGCGCTTTCACTTCATTAGAGGCGCAGGCTGCGATAAACAGGCAGACGCTGCCGCACAAGACTGATACTCTTTTACTCATTACCTACTGTCTACCAGATTGCCCATGATGTAGTCGCGGCGGTCCGGTGTATTCTTACCCATATAGAAATTCAGCACTTGAGGGACAGCTTTGAGTGCATTCACCGACACGGACGTCAGGCGGACGTCTTTGCCTATGAACTGGCCGAACTCTTTAGGACTGATTTCTCCCAGTCCTTTGAAGCGGGTTATCTCGCTCTGACTCCCCATAACCTTGACCGCATCATCCCTTTCCCGCATCGTGTAGCAGTAACGGGTTTCCTTTCTGGTTCTCACACGGAAGAGCGGCGTTTCAAGGATGAAGACGCGCCCGCTCGTTACCAGTTCCTCGAAATAGGTCAGGAAAAACGTCAGTAGCAGGTTTCGGATATGGAACCCGTCAAAGTCCGCGTCTGTAGCTAGCACGATTTTCGCGTAGCGCAGTCCTTCAAGGTCATTCTCAATCCCAAGCGCCATCATCAAGTTGTAGAGTTCCTCGTTTTTGTAGATAGCCGCCTTCTTCTTGCCGAACATATTTTCAGGCTTACCTCGCAGGGAGAAGATAGCCTGGGTCATCACGTCTCTGCTTGAGACCATGGAACCGGCTGCAGAGTCGCCCTCTGTAAGGAAAATCATAGAATTCTCGCCCAGCAGTCCGTCTTCGTGGAAATGGTACTTACAATCCTTCAGCTTGGGGATTTTCAGGGATATTTTCTTTGCGGCTGAACGCGCCTCTTTTTTCACTATGTTAAGCTCGGTGCGGAGGCTCTCGTTGGCGATGATTTTTTGTTCGAGCAGTTTCGCGGACTCGAGGTTCTTGTGGAGCCAGTCCTCCACTGCGGACTTGATCTCTTGAACCAGAGGCGCGCGTATGTCTGAATTACCGAGCTTGTTTTTGGTTTGGCTCTCGAATACCGGGTTTTTGAGCTTTACAGCCACAGCCGCGATAGCGCCCTCCCGAATGTCTTCGCTCTTGTAGTCTTTCTTAAAGAAAGCCTGAACGCCTTTCAGGAAACCTTCTTTGAAGGACGATAAATGCGTCCCGCCGTCGCTTGTAAACTGTCCGTTGACAAAGGAAAAATATTCCTCACTGTAGTTATTGGTATGGGTGAAGGCGAACGTGAGCCGTTCAGACTTATAACACCCCAGGGGGTAGAGGTTTTGCTCCCCGGTTTCCTCGACCAGCAGGTCAAAGAGACCGCGTTCAGAAGCATAGGGCTTTCCGTTGAGGACCATGGTGAGTCCCGTGTTGAGGTATGTGTAATTACGGATGCGTTTTTCAATAAATTCGAGATTGAATTCGTATTTGCTGAAAATCTCCTGGTCTGGAATGAATTCGACAAAGAGTCCGTTTTCTTCTTTGCTTTTCCCCTTTTTACTCTCCAGAAGCTCCCCGCGCCGAAACACCGCCGAAGTGTATTCCCCGTCCCGCACTGACAGGACCATGAAGTGAGACGACAGGGCGTTGACAGCCTTTGTTCCCACGCCGTTAAGCCCCACAGAGAATTGAAACACATCATCGTTGTATTTCGCGCCCGTGTTGATGTGGGACACGCATTCTACAACCTTGCCGAGGGGTATACCCCTCCCGTAATCCCTCACGCGGACTGTTTCTCCTTGAACGCTAACCTCTATGGTCTTCCCATTACCCATGATAAATTCGTCAACCCCGTTATCAATGATTTCTTTGAGTAATACATAGATGCCGTCATCCGGGTTGGATCCGTCCCCTACCCTCCCTATGTACATTCCAGTCCTCAAGCGTATATGTTCCAGAGAGGAGAGAGTCTTTATTTTTGATTCGTCATAAACCGCATCCTGCGGAATCTGCGCTTTCATATCGTGTTTTTCGTGTTTTGCCATGATGAATAGTAGTATATGCAATTCAGCATTCTTTGTCAATTTGCAGGGTATCGTCATCGCTTTGCTTCTCGCAATGACTGCCCTCCCCTCCCCGTCTGACGTTGGCTTGTGTTCGTCAGGTCTCTCGAAAACAGGCACAGCCTGTGTCTGGCACCGCGCCGCCCATCTTGACCGGGACAGCGGCACACCTTTTCGGACAACAACCCGTGTGAAGTCGTCTAACAGACACAGCCTGTGTCTGGCACCACGCCGCCCACCTTGACCGGGACAGCGGCACACCTTTTCAGACAACAACCCGTGTGAAGTCGTCCAACAGGCGTAGCCTGTGTCTGGCGCCACGTGGCGCCACGACAGCCCGTGTATTGACAAGAGACCCGCCTTATACTATACTACTATTGTTACTGCAAACTATTGCTATAAACTATTACTGATAAAGAACTGCAAAGCATTACTGATAAGAGGTTGGCTGAAATATGAAAAAATTCGATGTTCGAGGGCGCATCCTTGATATGTTCACAAAGTCTGAGTCTATGGTTTCAGTTACCGTGGTGTTTTTGGGCTTTTTGGCGGGCACACTGCTCGTGCTTATGGTTCAGAGAAATCCGCTGGGCATATATTCGGCCGTCGTACAGGTTGTATCAGGGTGGGACTTGCGGCGCGGCATTCATAACGTCCGCTACATTGGCGAATGGATTGTCGCTTCCCTGCCGCTTATTCTGTGCGGGCTCTCCATGGGGTTTGCCGCGAAGACTGGACTGTTCAACATAGGCGCGGAGGGTCAATACATTGTGGGGCTCACAGCCGCCCAGCTTGTGGGGCTCTTTGGACCGCAGGTACCGATTGTTCATTGGGCTCTGGCTTGTCTGGCTGGAGCCTGCGCTGGGGCGGTCTGGGGCGGTATATCCGGCTGGCTCAAGGCGCGGTTCAGCGTATCTGAAGTGGTTTCCACCATCATGATGAATTACATTGCTTTTTACGCCTCTCGATTCATCACCCTGCGGATACCGGGCGCAAACACTTTCAGGACCCCGCCCTTTCCGGAAACGGCTCGCCTTTCAAGCCGCTTTCTTGAATCTATCACCAATAACTCCCGTCTCGGCTACGGGCTTTTTCTTGTGATCGGGGCGGTCTTCCTTTATTGGTTTATTATTGAAAAAACGACTCTAGGCTTCTCTCTGCGTGCAACAGGACTCAACAAAGAAGCCGCGCGTTACTGCGGCATCAATGTAAACGCCAGTCTCACGACAGCGATGTCCATAGCAGGCGCATTTGCAGGGCTTGCGGGCGCGATAGTATCTCTGGGCTTATTCCCCACAGGGCGTGTGCTTTCCGTACAGGAAGGCTACGGCTTTGACGGCATTGCGGTTGCGCTTGTGGGGAACTGTACAGCCCTTGGCATTTCGATGTCAGGGCTCCTCTTTGGGATGTTGAAGTCCGCACAGCCGCTGATGCAGTCCAGGCAAATCCCCAAGGAAATCACGTCTATTATCATGGGGCTCATGGTCATATTCATAAGCCTGCGCGCAGGCGTTAAAATCCTGGCGGATTGGCGAATGAAAGAAAAAGTAAAGAAAAGGAGTAACCAATGACTACGCTTTTGAACATGGTACCGTCTGTATTAATGATAACCGCGCCTATACTGATAGCCGCGACCGGCGGGCTCATCTGCGAGCGTTCTGGTGTGGTGAACATTGCGCTTGAAGGGCTTATGTCCATGGGCGCTATGACTGCGGCGACTGTCCACGTCCTGTTGGAAGACAAAATCGGCTTTTCCATACCATTGGCGTTGTTTCTATCCGCGTTTGTTGGATGCGCCTGTTCTCTGATCCATGCCTTTGCGTCTATAACCCTTCACGCAGACCAGGTTATATCCGGCACCGGCGTGAATCTCTTTGCTAACGGGATTACGGTATTCTTCTGCCAGTTGTTGTTCCGCATGGACAGAACCATGAACTCCAAGCTCGGTATGCTCCCTGGTCCGGGTGGAATCTATCCCACGGCATGGATAGCCCTTATCATTCTTGCCATTACGTGGTTCGTGCTTTACAAGCGTCCTATAGGGCTCCGTTTGAGGGCTGCGGGAGAATACCCTGCCGCGCTTGCGTCCGCAGGCGTTAATGTCGTCAAGATACGCTATGCCGCGGTTCTCGTCTCCGGGCTGTTGGCTGGGCTTGCAGGCGGGTGCATCGTGCTCACTCAGGACATACAATTCACCGTCTTGACCATAAACGGCAAAGGTTTCATCGCGCTTGCCGCAGTCTCCTTTGGACGATGGCTTCCGTTTGGCATTCTCGGTTCCTCGCTTTTGTTCGGGTTTTCCTCCGCGCTCTCCGTGAACATCGTGAACATACCGAGCCTGCAAACCCTGCCGTCTGAGTTCTTCAACGCCATTCCTTACTTGATTACCCTGGTGACTCTGGTTGTGTTCAGCGGCAAAGATTATGCGCCCCGCGCCATGGGACAGTCCTTTGACAGCCACTCCAGTTGAAATAGCGAAGATAAACAGGATTAAATAACAGATTAAAGGATAGCAAGAATGTCGAAACAGCAAGGACAGCGGAATTAAAAGGATAATAAAGACTAAAAGAAAGATAGAAAAAAATATCGAGAAATAAGGAGATCGAGAGATGGACCCAGAAATAAAAGAAGTAAAGAAAACGATAAAGACTATGAAGAAAATGAAAAGTACGAAATTTATGAAATTTATAGAAGATATGAAAAAAATAAAAAAATTATCTCTTATAGCCAAATCCGCAGGCATACTCATTACCACGCTGGTCCTTGCATTCGGCGGGTTTCTGGTGTTTCTCTCGATAGTAGAGTACCGTCCCCATCCTGTAGAGCAGGTGTTCCCTGCCGGGGCGGGGTTCCGCATTCCCACAGAGAACGTGCCCCTGACCATTGTCTCATGGAACATCGGCTACGGCTCTCTGGACGCGAGCGTGGACTTCTTCATGGACGGTGGGAAAATGACGCGCCCTGAAACAGAGTCCAACGTCGAAGCCAATATGGAGGGCGTGCGGGGCTTTATTGAGCGGGTTGACGCGGACATTGTCTTATTGCAAGAGGTTGATATTCATTCACGCCGCTCGTATCACATGGACCAGGCTGGATTTCTTGCGGAAACATGGCTTGGGACAACCTCATTCGCGCTTAATTTTCAAGCCCCTCTTGTTCCCATACCGTTTCCAGAGCCACTGGGACGGGTGGAGAGCGGCTTGCTTACCATGTCGGTATTCATCGCGAAAGAAAGCATTCGTATGAGCCTGCCCTCGCCGTTCAAGTGGCCCATGCGGCTTGCCAACCTCAAACGCTGTATTCTGGTAGATCGCCTGCCTGTGCAGGGCAGTGATAAGGAGTTGGTCATTGTTAACCTGCATCTCGAAGCCTATTCCTCAGAAGCAGGGCGGGACGCTCAGATGCGGGTCCTTTTAGACTTTTTGCAAGCCGAGTATGCCAAGGGCGCTTACTGCATCGCAGGTGGGAACTTTAACCAGAACTTCCCCGGCATTGACGAGAACCTATTCCGTTTGAAGGACGTACGGCATTTCACGCCCGGCTCTCTGTCTCAAGATATGCTGGCGGAAGGTTGGCAGTTTGCGGCCGATGTGGAAACGCCCAGCAGCCGCCTGCTCAACGAGCCGTATTCAGGCGATTGGGAGGCAACCCAGCTCTATGTGATTGACGGATTCGTGGTTTCGCCCAACGTTGAAATCCTGTCTGTGCAGACCGCGAATTACGAGTTCCGTTACTCTGACCATAACCCGGTGATACTCAGAGCCCTGTTGCGGGGCGCGGAATGAACGTTTCCCCGATACAGGACCATCGCACCCGTGAGCGGGGACTCATCGTGTATCCGGTTTATTCGCGGCGTTCAAAAGGGCTTTCCCTGGGCGTTAACCTCTTTCCATCGCACAAGCTCTGTTCCTTTGACTGCCCCTATTGCGAAGTCTTTCCGTTCCAGACTGATTTTTCCTTTGACATAGAGCTCATGGAGAGCGCATTGATTGAGACCATAGGGACCGCGTCAGAGGTCAAGGACCTTTGTTTTTCTGGCAATGGTGAGCCCACGCTGTCTCCACATTTCAAGAGCGCACTGAACCGCGCGTGTTTGATTTGCCGTGACCATGCGCCGTCTGCGCAGGTAGTCGTCATTACCAACGGGACTGGTTTGTTAAAGCAGGATATTTTTGATTTTCTGATTGCAAAGACCCATGAAGAGCGATTCAATCTCTGGCTGAAAGTGGATGCTGGCGCTGGAGAATGGTTCAGGACCATTGACCGCCCAAAGGCTGATGTATCGTTTCCCGCGCTTATGGAGAAGATGCAGGCGTTTACGGCGGGGGCAGGCAGGAATGCGGTTACCATTCAGACCATGCTTTGCAGGGTGAACCATGCGGTTCCTGACCAGAGGGAAGCGGCGGCATGGGAGCAGGCTGTTCTGGGACTAGCGGGCGCTGGAAGCGTCCGAAACGTTCACATTTACGGCAAGGCGCGTCCCGGACCCCAAGACCCGTTGGCGCAGGCTCTGCCCGTTTCCTTTCTTGAAGAGCGAGCTGATTCCCTGCGCCGGGCTTTCAAACGCGCGGGATTCGACATACCAATAGAAACATTTGCATAGCAGGCGTGTCATCCGTGTTTTACGCCCTCCCCTCCCCTGTGTCTGTCACCGCGTCTCCGCGCCTCCCATCAAGACGGGGACCGCGGCGCCCTTTCTCCGACAACGCCCCATGTGAAGTCGTCCAACAGGCGTAGCCTGTGTCTGTCACCCGAATGTGTCTGGCACCCGAATGTGTCTGGCACCGTGGCCTTTTTTTGTCCTCCTGATACCTTCACTGATGGGTAGGGATACCTTTTTTTGTCCTCCCGATACCTTCATTGATGGGTAGGGGTACCTTTTTTTGTCCTCCTGATACCTTCACTGATGGGTAGGTATACCTTCTTTTGTCCTCCTGATACCTTCTCCGATGGGTAGGGATACCTTTTTTTGTCCTCCTGATACCTTCACTGATGGGTAGGAGATCGGAAGAGCGTCGTGTAGGGAAAGAGTGTGAACGCGTGTGTATGGGACGGGG
>JAIRSU010000087.1 GCA_031255285.1 Treponema sp.
TCTCCTCCTCATCTCTTCGCTTCGCTTGGAATCCCTCCATTCTTGCCCCCAAACCCACTTCCCCCCCCCCCCGGGCCCCCCCCCCCCCCCCCCCCCCCACCCCCCCCCCCCCCCCCCGCCGCCCCCCCCGGGGGGCCGGCCCGAACAAATAGAGGGGCTTTTACACGGCGCGTAAAAACCCATTGAGAATGATTAGCTGTGTTAAATGCACTCGCGAATTTCATTTGTCCTGAAGCCTCTTTGTCTCATTTTATTATTAGTTGATATGACCTGTCAAGTGTTCTTTTTATGTCTGCAAAGAACACAAGAGAAGCGGTCATTGGCGGTTTGCTGACGATGTGCGTGATGTACGTTTTGATACGCCTTTGGCGGCGTTGGTATACATTACCATTTGAGTCTCGACAGAGACGCATTAGCCGCTGTTTTCACTCTTCCTGAATAGTTGAGAAAGTCTCGAATACGGAGCAGGTCGTCAAAGGCAAGCTTGTCGCCGATTTCACCTAAAGCATTAACAAAGGCGATAACAATGTCTTCATCATGGTGGATTTTCTGCTCAACCTGAGAGTTGATCAATCCCAACTGTAAGGTGAGGACTTTTGCCGCGTCTGTGGTTCCCATAGCACTCAGGAGGTTTATAGCGTCTATGAACTGAGCCTTTGTTGCAGATGCATTCGTATAGTCGGTCTGTACACGGTAGAAGTGCTTGATTGCCATCTCCGACACCCGCACCCACTTTAAGTCGGTCAAGACGCGGACAGACTGGTAGCGTAGATCAACAAGGTCCGCGTTATTTCCTGTATCGTCAAGACCTGCTTCCAAAGCCGCTTGCGCCAATTTACCTTTGCCAAAATCAGTCAGTTTCTCGCTTTTCACGCCCAGCTGGAAGGCGAGAAGTTTCTCTGCTGGTAGAGCCGCTGATTCTGCTGCAGGATTTATTTGGATGACATTCAGCAAAAACTGATCAAGGTCTCCCGGTATTTCATCCAGGCTCGCAGTCGCGGCTTCCAAGATTTCTTCAGGATAGGAGAGGGAAAGCGTAGAAAATAATACCAGATACGACGATATGTCTCCAATTTTGCCAATCGTGGAAACAGCCTCTCGAATTACCGGATGATTAATGGTCATGTCGGAACTAAACAAAGCGTTCTGGTCCATAAGGAATCGGTTCAAACCATTCACGATTTCTGCGTTTCCCTGACCCAAAATCCCCAACGCATTGAGAATTTCCACCCGCGCCAAAACATTGTCGTATACGAGGAATAAATCCCACAGCGTTTTAGACGAATCTTTATTGCCAAACTCAGCCGCTCCCTTGGCCGCAACGTTTATGAGGTCTATCATGTCCGCGTCGTCGTTCATGATATCCCCATTCAGAAGCGCGTAATTAAGGGCAAAGCCGCAAAGACGCCCCATGAACTCCTCGGCGCGTTCATCAAGTACCGCGTCACGCAATACTCGTACCTTACCTATTAAATCAACTTTCACGAAACTTTGTTTATAGGATGTAAGTATTGTATCTTGAGCCGTCAGGGAATAACATAAAAAATAAAAGATAAAAAATAAAATCCCTTTTCTTCCACTTTTTCCATAAATACGCATTTTCCGTCTCCTTATGTCAGCAGCCCTATACTTAAAGGCAGGGACTTGCAAACAGGGGTTGTTCGTACTTTGAAGGTTCTCTGTATCATCACAGATATATACTAACCTATCTTTATCTAAACGTCAACAAGCGAAGCAGGCGAAGCTTAATACTACCCCTGTTGAAATGTCTTTCAAAATATTACAATATGAATTACGGCGAATATCATGACTTCTATCAATATCACGGCTTCTATCATAGAAGCTTTCATTTTATATATCCTATTTTTCTTTCCAGCCTACACGGGAACCCCTGCATTTATCCCGTTCTCAGTCTACCAGGAGTTGTTCCGCGTCTTTGTCTATAAAACCCCTGCTTTTTTCCTTGTTTTCTACCTGTTAAACGGGAAGAATCTTTGTAATAAATCAGATATAGCCCCTCGGCAAGGTTTGAGGTTTCTCCTGGCGTTCTTCGCGGCGTTGCCTGTTCTATGCCTGATTTCAGTCTGTATATCAACGGCGGCCGACTTTTTCTCCCCTTCCGCCTCAAGCCCTGTGCTGGAGAAACCGGGTAGCGCAATTGGATGGCTTGTCCTCTCCGCCTCCTGTTTAGCTACAGGTTTGCTCGAAGAAACCTTTTTCCGCGTTTATTTACCGAAACGCCTTTCAGATGTAACCGTTGCTTTCGGCTTGCCTCTCTTACTCTCAACCGCCCTTTTTGCTTTCTCTCATCTTTACGAAGGACCATGGGGCGTGGCTAACGCCTTTCTATCAGGTCTTTTCCTCTGCCTTGTATTCGCCAAGACAAAAAACCTTGTCGGTATCGCTATGGCGCACGGGGCATACAACTTTCTCGTCTATGCGATGAGTTAGCAATCCGACTCCATTACCGAAATGAGCACGGCCATACTGCGGGATTTCATAAGGTAAACACCGTTTGACGGCAGGGGTCTCTCCGTACCAGGCGTCAGTATATCTTCTGGAGAGGGTAACGCAGTGTCAATGGTTTGCAACCACTTCTTCCCTTTAGGCGGGTCGCATACCTTGAACGGCGTCTGTTGGAATCGTGCGTTGAACATGACGAAGAAGTCGGCGTCGTCCCTGTCAGCCAAGATTTCCGCTTTGCTCCCGTCCAAACGGAATGCGAGACAGCCTTCGACCTCGTCCCATTTCGGCGTCTGCCCTTTCTCGTCAAACCATGTTATGTCCGGCGGCGCATTGTACTTGCCTTTGGCGCCCGTGAAGAATTCCGGACGCATGAATCCGGGATGCCGCAGACGAAAGGCTATCACTTCCCTGACAAAACGGAATATTCCCTTGTTCTTCATCAGCAAACGCCAATCAAACCACGATATTTCATTGTCTTGACAATAGGCGTTATTATTACCTTGCTGGGTGCGCCCGAATTCATCGCCTCCAAGAATCATCGGGGTCCCTAATGAAACCATGAGTGTGGCGAAGAAATTCTTGACGAGTCGTTCCCGTATATTCTGAATAGCGGCGTCATCCGTTGGTCCTTCAACGCCGTTGTTCGAACTATAGTTGGCGTCCGAACCGTCCCTGTTGTTCTCGCCGTTTTGCTCGTTGTGTTTATGATCGTAGGAAACCAGGTCCTTGAGCGTGAAGCCGTCATGGCTGGTGATGAAGTTAATGGAATGAAAAGGCTTGCGCCCATCTCTCAAATAGAGGTCAGAACTGCCTGCTATGCGTGTCGCCAAATGGCGGGTTTCATGCGGATCGCCGCGCCAGAACTTACGCACTGTGTCTCGGTACTTATCGTTCCATTCAGCCCAGCGTCCGCCGGGAAACCACCCTACCTGATACGCGCCGCCCGCATCCCAGGCCTCGGCTATTATCTTCGTGTTACGCAGTATAGGGTCTTCAGCGATGCCTTCCAGAACAGAGGCGTTTTCCATGAGCTCTCCTTTCTGATTCCGCCCCAGAATCGAGGCGAGGTCAAAACGAAACCCGTCCACGTGCATTGTCACAACCCAATAATGCAGGCAGTCAATGATGAGCTTATGCCCCACCGAATTATTGCAGTTGAATGTATTACCGCACCCTGAATAGTTCTTGTAGTACCGTTTGTTTTCGTCAAGAGTGTAATAGATAGTATTGTCAAGCCCGCGAAACGAATACGTGGGTCCAAGCTCGCTCCCTTCCGCCGTATGGTTGAAAACCACATCGAGAATGACTTCAAGACCAGCTTTGTGCAGTTCTCTGACCATTTCCTTGAATTCATACACCTGCGCTCCGGGCGTCTGGTCAGAGGCGTAGATGTTCTTAGGGGCGAAGAAGCAGATAGTCGAATAACCCCAGTAATTTTTCAACCTCTCGCCTGTTCGCGGGTTCACCACCAGAAGCTCATCTTCGTTAAAGTCATGAATTGGGAGAAATTCAAGACTCGTAACGCCCAGAGCTTTAAAGAATGGGATTTTCTCAATGACGCCCTTGAACGTTCCCGGATGTTCGACTTTCGATGAAGGATGGTTGGTAAGCCCTTTGATGTGGGTTTCGTAAAGCACGCTGAAACGAAGCGGATAATTTAAAGGGACGTCCCCCTGCCAGTCAAACGCATCGTCAATCACAATACAACGAGGGTGAGTGGAGAAGTTTTCTTCGTAAGAAAAAGAAAGGTCCCATGCAGAGTCGTCTAGGTCGTAGCTGAAAGACCTCTTCCAATCCCAGTAAACCGGGTTTGTAATCGCTTTTGCATAAGGGTCCATGAGAGCTTTGTGTTTGTTAAAACGAAAGCCTCGTTCTGGTACATACGGACCGTCCGCAGCGTAAAGGTAGAACGCACCCGCTTTCAATCCCGGAACAAAACAATGCCATATATCGCCAGTGCGGTTCTTCTGCGAACTAAGAGGAAACCTCTTGTAAGCGCTGTCATAAGCATCGCTCTCGTAGAGTATAAGGGTTATCATAGATGCGTTTCTTGAAAATATTGAAAAATTTACCCCTCTATCCGTCAGAGAAGCCCCCAAGGGGAGAGGGACCCCGCTTTCAGTTTTTTCTATTTCCATCAAAAACATATAAATGTATTATACCATAAACGCAATCTATATTCTAGGTATTCTGGAGAGAATATCTGTATCTAGCAAGTTTTTGTATAAAAAGACTTGAATCTTTCCAGTGCATCCCTTACAATGATGTAAAAAGTATCTTAAAAAGATTCTACTCTCATAATAACGATGACTTCAATAACGATGATTTAAATGGGGAAGAAACAATGAATTTCTTGAATAAGAGTGTTGCGTTTTTGGGAACAGCGGCGGTTCTCGGCGTCTGGAGGACGTCTGCAGCGGACAAAAGGCGCGATGGTCAAAATCGGCTTTAATATTCCCCATTAACAGTAAAGGAAGAAGAAACTATGAATTGGGATGCGGTATTTGAGATACTGGAGGCGTGGAGGACGGCGCTAAAGGCGCAAAACGAGGAGGATCCGGCCGTTACGACCGTAGCGGAAACCTATCGCAAGGATCCGTGGGCAGTGCTGGCGTCTACGATATTAAGCCTTCGTACCAAAGACGACGTTACTATGCGGACGTCAAAAGCGCTCTTAGCAAAAGCGCCGACCCCCGCCGCTCTGCTGGCGCTCTCTGAAGAAGAAATAAGCCGCCTTATCTTTCCCGCGGGTTTTTACCGAACAAAGGCAAAAAATCTGCTTGCCATAGCGCAGACCTTGGGCGAAAAGTACAACGGCGCCGTTCCGTCTGACATAGACGCTCTGCTTGCCCTGCCCGGCGTAGGGCGCAAAACCGCGAACCTCGTCATAACCGAAGCTTTCGGTATGGACGGCGTCTGCGTAGATGTTCACGTCCACCGCATCAGCAACCGCGCCGGCTGGGTCAGAACCAGTACCCCGGAACAAACCGAAGCTGCGCTCCGTGAAACGCTCCCGCGGCCGTTCTGGAGACGTATCAATAACCTGCTCGTGCTTTACGGACAACGACTCTGCCGCCCCATCAGCCCTTTCTGCTCAAAATGCGTGATAAAAGAACACTGCGCACAGAACGGTGTGGGCAAAAGCAGGTGAAAATGCAGCAGATTTTCAGCTATTCTCTCATTATTCTCTAAAAAAAACGCTTGCTTTTTTTTAACGCCTATTGTATGATATTTCCCATGAAACGTTTAATAATGACCGCTCTTTTGAGCGTTATGGCGTCGATTCTCTTTGCTGACGGCGATGCGGATTTTTACACAAATCAGTTTAACACCGCGGGAACGGTGGTTGAACAACTCGCTGTTGTTGAATCGGCTGTTGAACAAAGTATGGATGCAAACGAATTCTACGCATCGGCGTTGAATCGTTTGCTCGCCGAGTACCCTTCCATTAAGGCGGTGCAAGAACTCGCCGCGGCCGATAAGATAGCGCAGACTCTTGCTAAAGTTCTTGGAGAAGCGCAGTACACGGATGCGGCGTTAGACGTATGGAGAGCCGTTACCGTGTTTTCCGATCCCATTACCAAGGCGGAATGCCTCATTGCACTGGGGACGATGCAGGCCGTGGATTTCCTCCCGCGAGTGATACAGACGCTGAAGGATGTAAACGTCAAGGGACCCGTCAACAGGCTTTCTGGGGAACGGATAGCTTATGGGGCAATCGTCTCCCTGGCGGATTACAAAGATCCGTCAGGCTATCTGCCGGTATTTTTTGCGTCAAACGGATGGTATTCTAACTGGGTGAAGAAGCAGGCAAACAGTACGTTACCCCAGTTGCAGGACGACCCAGCCGATCAACTCATAACAGCCATCACGGACCCGGCTTATACCTATGAGCAGAAACTGCTTGCATTGCAGACTCTTGAGAAGTCCGAGACCGCGGATGAGAACAAAGCAAGAGCCGCATCCTCGGCTCTTGCCCAAGGCTGGCGTGGTTCCTCGCCGAATCCTGTCACACAGGGCAATGTCATCCAGTTGCGGAAGCTCGCCATCTCGATGCTCGCTCAATATGGGACGTCTGACGAGGAGGATACGGAGACAGTCGCTTTCCTGAACCGTTCCTATCGCTATGGCGCGGACGAGGAAGAGCAGTTCCACACCATAGACGCGCTGGCAAAGATTGCGAATGAGGACGCGGTGAAGAACCTCGGCGCGTATATCACCGACATCAACGAAAGACACGCCCGCAAAGTCTTCAATAAGATGGATGAACGCCGTATTCGCGCACTCATTATTGCGGTCAGCGATACGCATAGCCAGGACGCTAGACCGTATCTCCAGTCCGTACTCGGCGTAGACTGGACAAGACCCATCCTGAAACTCGCAAAACAAAAGATGGACGAACTATGAATTAACAATAACTACGCCGACTAAGTCGGTGTAGTTGTCGCCCGCCCCCTGTAGACCCCGTCAGGCAGAGTAAATCCCGCTGTCTCGTTTCTAATCGCTATAGGGTTTAAATCCCCGCCCCAGGGCGGGGTATTTTATTTTCCTTTTTCCATGGAACGTAGTACGAAAAAGTGTCTGGCACCACAGCAGGCACAGTGTCTGTCACCGCAGTATCCTGCGAAGGCTTACCGCAGTATCCTGCGAAGCCCTATCGCAGCACCCTGCGAAGGCTTACCGCAGCACCCTGCGATGCCCTCATCTGCTAGACCACTTCTCACGGGGCGTCGTATGAAAAAAGTGTCTGGCACCGCAATATCCAACGTGTCTGGCACCGATTTACAGGCATAAAAAAGTCTGCTTGACAACTCTTAATAACATAGAATAAAATAGCATAAAGAGATTTAAAGGCAAATGAAACTCGCCAAAACATCCAACACAGCTAACCGTTCTCAGTGGACTTTCGCGCGCCGCGCAAGAGTTTCTGCGGTTCGTTTGGCCCCCCCCCCCGTGGGATACTTTATATAGCAGAACAAGCAAACACGCAACTCACAGACAACCGTCCGTGTGTTCCGTACGACCCGTCCTTGACTCTCGGACGGACTTCGCGCGCCCCGTACTATTTCTTGCAGTTTGCGGGAATGAGACGCGATCCTTTGCCGTTCTCTCTTCCGTCCGGTGGGACGGTTCACAGATGCGTTTGTTGAGAGGTCGTCTAAAAATATTTTATGGAGGTGTTTATGATTTTTAGGAAATTATTCGCGGTATTATTAGCGGCGGTATTTACGGATGCGGTCCTAGCCAAGGACGTACTTGCTGTATTACCGTTTACCGGCGGCGTGGGTGAAGAGGGCGAGACCATAGCGGAATTGTTCTCGTACACGAGCGAGATACACGCGGAGTTTATGCTTATACCTCGTACAAGTATCTCCAACGCTATCGGGAGCGAGCAGAAGTTTCAGACCGCTACAGGCATGACGGACCCAGACTCTATAGCGGCTATCGGTGCGCAACTCGGCGCGAAATACGTGGTCGCGGGAAAGATAGCGAGTCTGGAAAACAGCAACCTGCTGATTATCTCGATTATAAAGATAGATGACTTGCGACAGATAGCCGGCGATATTCAGACGTACGCCAGAATCGAGGAGATACAGAGCAAACTACCCCTTATGGCGCAGAACATCATTAATGCGATGAGGTTGGACGCATCAAGACCCAAGGGACTGGATAAGTTAGCGGTAACGCCGGTCGCTATGGGCGGTGGAAACATCGACGCAGGCGTCGCGGATACGCTGTCTCAGATACTGTCTATCAACATCATCAGGAGCGGGAAATATGCGGTGTATCCGCGAACCGCTACCCTGGAGCAGGTGCAGACCGAGTACGACACCCAGTTGAGCGGTGTAACCGCGGACAAGGAGATGGTTGACATCGGCAAGGGTGAGAACCCCCGGTTCGTACTGTCCGTGGCCGCACGGCGGCTGGGCAGTCGGAATATGTTTAACGCCTCTATCATCAACCTGGAGTCCGGGGTGCAGTTGATTGGAGGAAGCGAGGGGTACAATTCATTGAGCGACGGCAGGACTGCGATGACAAAACTGGCGCAGATATTGACCCAGGTTTCCATCGCGGATGAAGAATGGACCATAACCTTTAATTTGGACGGCGGGACCATAAACGGTGCGCCCATGGCGATAACGCGGACCGTGCTTGCCAATGGCGTACTCGGCGCGAATGCGCCGTCGGAGCCAACAAGGAGCGGGTACGTGTTTGGAGGCTGGTGGACCGAGCGGAACGGGGCCGGCGCGCGGTTCACAGCTTCCACGACAGCAAACGCAAATATGACCGTATACGCCAAGTGGATCAGAGAACGAACCGTAACGTTTAACTTGGACGGAGGGAGAGTCAACGGTAAGACCGCGGCGATAACGCAGAAAATACCAGACGATACTCCACTTGGCGCGAGTACGCCGCCGGAGCCGACGAGGAATAAGTATGTTTTTGACGGTTGGTATACCAGGCGGAACGGCGGAGGGACTCGATTCACATCCTCCACGCTGGTAAACGCAGATATTATAGTATATGCCAAATGGGTCGCGGAATTCGCGGCGGCCGCAACAGTTGCGGCAAAGAAAACAGAAGAAGACGCGGGTAACGCTCCGTCTTCCACGCCCGTTTCGTCCCCGCCGCGGCGCGGGCGGGATTCGGGCGGTGCGGTGTTCCGCTACGGCGCGCTAAACTTGGCGGCCGGGCTTGGCTCGCTCATTCAGGGAGACAGGGCCGGCTGGCTTATAACGTTGTTGTCTTACGGAGCCGCGGCCGGGCTCATCTACTGGGAAACCACGCTTGATTACTACACGGAATACGCAGGCATACCGGGCGGTGTAGGACTCGGCGCGGCCGGCTTTGCGGTACTCTACGGGTTCATCCGTCCGGTTGTGTTCAACAACAACCGGTCCCTGGCGGAGCTCATAGATCACATAGAGATAGGCGTTGCACCCGGTCAGGATGGGCGAGAGTTGGTCCGGCTGGCATGGACCGTTACGTTTTAAGGAGGAGAAAAGATGAAAGCGAAACTTTTAGCCGCGTTATTGGGCGCGGTTCTGTGCGCGGGACTGTGGACCGGGTGCAGGGATTTGTTTCACACGATACCGAGAGAAGAATGGACAGTAACGTTTAACTTGGACGGGGGAAACATTAACGGTATTGGCAACGCGCCGACACGGACCGTAAAGAACGATGCTTCTATTGGTTCTGCTAATATGCCCTCGAATCCCAACAAGAGCGGGTATACCTTCGGAGACTGGTACACTTCGCGGAACGGAGGGGGGAGGCGATTCACGTCCTCCACGAGAGTAAGCGCGGATATAACCGTATACGCCAAGTGGACGGTTGCAACCGTTCAGCGAACGGTAACGTTTGACCTAGACGGGGGAAACGTCAATGGTGTTACCAGTTCGAGAATACGGCTTGTGAACAGCGGCGCTTCCATTGGTTCCGCCAACATGCCGCCGGAGCCAACGAGGAGCGGCTATGCCTTCGGAGGCTGGTACACTTCACGGAACGGCGCAGGGACGCAATTCACATTCTCCACGAGAGTAAACGCGAATATGACTGTATACGCCAAGTGGGTAGAGATAAAGCAGATACCCGGCGGTTTATCGCTTGCGGAGTCCTTAGCATGGATAAGCGCCAACACGATAGAAGGCGGAGACTATAGCTATAGCATTACGATAGGTGCAGACGAGTCTCTTGCGCCTCAGACGCTTTCTTACAGCGGAAAGAACGTTAATATAACCCTTGACGGCGGGACAATGGAACGAACCGTGAGTTTGAGTTCAAGCGGTTCGCTCTTTACTATGGGGAATGGCGCGACCTTGACCATAGGAAACAACGTTACCTTGCAGGGACGGAGCAGTAATAATGCTCCGCTGGTACGGGTGAACAACGGTGGAACGCTTACGATGGGAAGCGGCTCCAAGATACGCGGCAATACCATCAGTAGCGGCTACGGCGGCGGGGTGTACGTGAATAGTAGCGGGACCTTTACCATGAGCGGCGGGACTATCAGCGGCAATTCCGCCTCCAACGGCGGCGGGGTGTACGTGTACAGCAGCGGGACCTTTACCATGAGCGGCGGGACCATCAGTGGCAATACCGGCTCCCGTGGCGGCGGCGTGTACGTGTACAGCGGGACATTTACCAAGCAGCCGGGCGGGACCATTTACGGGTCAAACGTCGCTGACGGCTTGAAAAATACCGCGACCAGCGGCTATGAGTACGGGAACGCAGTCTATGTCTCTTCCAGTAAGAAGCGCGATACTACTGCGGGTGCAGGCGTTACCCTGGACAGCGCGAAAGACGGCGCCGCGGGCGGATGGGAGACTCCACTCCCCATTCAAATAAGCTTACAGCCCGTACCTGACGACCCTCCGCTCGATAGTACCAGTACTATCGCGTATAGTTCCGTATCCGGCGGCGCCTGGACCTTGCAAGGAGACGGCAGGCGCAAGTCTCCCTCGATAGGCGATTATGATACAACCAAGTCGCGTATCAGTTTCACCAGCACAACAGCTAACGCCTCCATAACCATACAGCTCGACGTGTCTTCGGAATCAGGGTACGATTATGCTTTTATCAGTCAGCTTGACAACGCTTCCGCCACATACGACAGCGGGTATTATACAGGCAGCCGTATATCCGGCGAGGACTCGGTAACGATAACCATACCGGTCCCAACCGCAGGCGATCATTTCATTGATATAGGCTACCGG
>JAIRSU010000064.1 GCA_031255285.1 Treponema sp.
TAACTCATAGGATAAGACCCTTAACTCATAGGATAAGACCCTTAACTCATAGGATAAGACCCTTAACTCATAGGATAAGACCCTTAACTCATAGAATAAGACCCTTAACTCATAGAATAAGACCCTTAACTCATAGAATAAGACTCTTAACTCATAGAATAAGACCCTTAACTCATAGAATAAGACCCTTAACTCATAGAATAAGACTCTTAACTCATAGCTTGGAAATCCTGTCTCGTGATCCGCAGGTCTTGTTCCGAGGGCGAGGCGGCGCGTACAAGCGGATACGGACGAGCGGGTCCAAAGGAATACTGCGGATCTGCATGGTTCTTTGCGCTCCGCGGGCTCGATTTCTGTGAAGGCAAAACGTCTGTTACGCGGCGGTTTATATACTGGGGAAAAATTTCAGATTCAGAAAGATATCGGTCAGTTGAAGAGACGCTCCGCTCGGATGGTGGTGGTCTCGCCGTGTCCCGGATACACGATTGCGTCCGGGTCCAGGGCGCACAAGCGTATCAGGCTTTTTCTGAGCAGGGCTTCATCGCCTCCAGGAAGGTCGGTGCGCCCGACGGCTTGTTTGAACAGGCTGTCCCCGGTGAAGATGACGTGCGCGTTTTCGTCATAAAACGCGGTGGAACCAGGGCTATGTCCGGGCACATGTAAGACGCGCAAAGAACCGATGTGGTCATTCTGGGCTATGAATCGCGTGGGAGCGGGCATGGGACGCCAGAATCGGTCTATATAATCGGCGTTTCCTGCGGCTTGCACCCAGCATCGACGATGCGTCTGGAACGAGTCCGCTCCTAGATACCCCGCGTCGTCCTGATGAATGGCTATCTCAACGCCGCCTTCCTGCCCGGCGTAATAAGCGGCGAGTTGGGACAGCGCACCTGTGTGGTCAAAGTGCCCATGAGTCAACAAAAATATGCGGGGGGACGCATTCAGCTCTTTCAAGCGCTTGATGATGAGTTCCGCGTCAGAGCCGGGGTCAATCACCGCGTACGGTCTTGACACTGTTCCGCTCCTCTGCGGGGAGCTCTCAAAGGCCGGGTAAATCCAGCAGTTAGCGCTCCTTATTGCAGCGTATTCTACCACGGTTTATCGTTCCTTTTTTTCTACTATGGCAATGGCAAGCTCTACTTCAGAGATGCTTACTCCGAGCCGTGCGGCAATCAGGTTGGGCGAGAAGCCTGCGCGAGATAGTTCGGTTACTTGCTCGGATATGGTCTTTGGCACCGGGGGAGTCTGCACGGTTTCCGCGTGAATAAGGGGTGGCTCTTCGTCTACGGGCGGGACGGGAGGCTCGGTAATAGTCTTGGGCGCGGTCGCGGAGAGGCGCTTCTTACCCAGCTCGGCGTATGTCCGCGCATGGTCCTGCCGTCGACTCATCTCCTGTCCATAGAGAATGATTCGTTTATCAACGTCTTCAAGCAGAGTCTTGAGGGACTTGATGCGGTCTTCAATGAGTATCGCGTCTCTATCGGTGGCCGCGTCGATTTCCGCGATGAGTTTGCTCACTTCTTCACGAAACTCGGTCAGGATGCGGTCCTGCCCTGTCCGTTTCTCCAGCCACGCCCGACAGGATATAAAGAATAACAGGCATAAGCCCAGGGTTATTATGGAAATAATGGTACTGATAGTCATGATTTATCCGCTAATGTCAACGTTCTTCCCCAGCAGCGGATCCCAGAGGCGCCGCGCTTCTTCCTGCGCCTGCTTGTTCTTTCTTTGTTTGCCGTCCTGCTCTGAACCGCCCTGAGAACGTGCACGGCGGTCTTTCACGGCTTCTGCGCCGTCGCCAGTATCTGGCGACTCATTGACCGCTTGTATGTCGGCTTGAGTCTTCTCCTGAATGTGGAGATTCTGAATAGTCTGCTGAATCGCCAGACTCTCTCGTTGAGAGGTTTGAGCTTTGCTGATATTGTCAAGCTGATTAAACATAACTTGCAAATCAAGCGGTTGAATCGCCATATTTCACCTCGCTTTCATATCGAACAATCAAGGGGCAATTTTCACGTATCTACGCACGACTTTACCCGTTATATCCTTCGGGCGCTCGTGTAGCTTCTTCGTCGGGTTGCTCGTACTTCACGGCGCGGATAAGCCCGTCCTCCAATATAAAGGTAACGGCTTTGTATTCACTGCGTATGTTTTCCACTACATCAAGTATCTGGACTTTTGTTCCGGGGTAAATCGCATTTGCAGCGGAAATGCGTCCGCGTGTTTTGAGCTTGTCCTGAGCTTGCTGATGTTCGGCTATTTCTTTTGCTATTCGTTGTAAATCTTCGGCCAGTCTGTTTCTCTGGTCCATAAGCTCGTTGAGCAGGAATTCTTTATCCTCTGGCAGGGATTTTCGTTGAGCCTTAATATTGATGAGTCCCTGCATCTCCGCTGTTACGGTCTCGAGTTCTTTTTCCTTTGCGCCCCTATCCGCAATAAGCTTTTCAACTGCTTTTTTTATCTTGGGGTCAATCCCTGCCTCACAGATAGTCTCTGTTCCGCCGCCTGAACTGCCGATGACATGGGCGTTGATTTCCTCAGAAGCGCGTAATCGCCCGCCGACAATGCGGGCGCGTTTGCCCTGGCAGACGATTCGCTTGTAGGAGTCTACTTGAGAGTTTATGATGCCGTCCGACACGATAACCATGTTGCCTGCTTCAATAACAGCATTTTCAATGAAGCGCGCCCATATTGACTTGCCTGCCTTTACGCTTCCTTTGGTCTTGCCGGTGATGCCTTGCCGCACGATGATGTCGCCTTCGGCTTCTAGTTCAGCGCTTCCAACGGTGCCGTTCACCATAATGTTGCCTGCCGCTTTCACTGAGAAGCCATCCTCTACATTGCCAGTAACCTCAACGGCGCCCAGGAATATGATATTACCAGTCTTGAGGCTCACGTTTCCTTGCACTACAAACACCGGCTCTACATTGATGAGACCGGATATGAGCATGACTTGCCCGTTTATGTCTGCGACAATGGTCTCACCATCGTCGGCAACGTGAACGTTTTTTCCTATGGGTAACGGAATGTCCGTGCCGTCCTTCGCAGGCAGATATGTGCCTTTTACGGTTCTGCCTTTGACGCCTTCTTGAGCCGGAATTTTTCTGGCTACCGGCTGATTCTGTACTACGTTTTGGATAATCTGCAGGTCTTTAAAGTCAATGGTCCCGTCTCTACTTTCATGCAGATGTACCTTGTTCTGATTTATTTCAAAGAGATACTCAATGTAAGCGTTTCTGCCGTTTACCTCTCTGTTGCCTTCCGCAACTAATACCTGCGTTTTGTAGATGGGATTGTCTACAAAAGCCTCGATAACGTCGTTCTTGATACCGACTACGACGCGGTTGTTGCGTAAGTGGTTAGTAATCACATCAGCCGTAAGATCGCAGCCGCCCGACTCCGGAGGCTGCACTATCATGTACGCCTTCATGTCAGAATCTGTTACTTCGAGTTTCAAAAAGCTGTCATGGGAGTAATTACGATCAAAAGTGCCGACCATCACGTATTTACCTTCCGCCTCTGCAACTACTACGCGGACGAGATTCTTGTCAATGGTTTTTACATTCCGAGCGGTCAGACGCTGCAAAGCCATAGCTTCGGTAACCTTCTCTCCTGAACCAACCGGCGCAGTTACCTTGAGCATAGCTCCTTCGGAGCACAAAATAACAAACGCTTCGCCGTTCTTGTTTACCGCGATGGCGCTGCTGGCTGTCTCTGTCTCTCCCGCGAGACTATCCCCAGCTCTTATCGCTTGGTACGAATCCTTGACATAAGCCCGTATTTGCCAGTCTTTTTTCCCGCTTCCGAGTATGCCGTGGAAACCGGGTTTGACTATCTCATACTCGAGACGTCTTACCGGCGTATCAAGCAGGATACTAGCTTTCGCAAGTGCGTCTTCAAGCGACTCGCCTTCTGTATCCACGGTACGAATCTGCCTGTCTATTTCTAATTGTTCCTTCATGAGTCTCTGTAGTTCGACAAAGTCTATCATCGCGTATACTCCTTTCTATTCACATGATCCCCCGGCGCACATGGGTCAGTTTAGAGCGTAGGTGAAGGATAGCCTTCGTGTGCAACTGGGATACCCGCGACTCCGTAACGCCTAAAATACGACCTATCTCTTTAAGGGTGAGATCCTCATAATAATATAAAACGATTATCTGTTTTTCCTTTTCGGGTAATTCCTTGAGGGACTCATTGATAACTCGTTTTACCTCGGTCGTCTCCACTATGACGTCAGGATTAAGATTCATCGTCGCTTCGAGGCTTTCGCCAATGGAGATTTGGTCGTTTTCATCTCTGGAAAACCACACATCGTTTAATGAGAGCATGGTTGTACAAGAGATTTTCATCAGGTTTCTCCCGTACTCCTCTTCGGTCATGCCCAGACTCTTCGCAACCTCACGGTCTGTGGTGATTCTGCCAAGCCGCGCTTCGAGCGTTCCTATGGCGTTCTCTATTTCGCGGGCTTTTTGTCGGATGGAACGCGGCACCCAATCAATGGCCCGAAGCTCATCGATGATGGCGCCCCGTATACGGAGAACCGCGTATGTCTTGAACTTGACTCCCTTGTTTGGGTCGAATTTATCAATAGCATCCAAAAGCCCAAACTGCCCAAAACCGACGAGGTCATCAAATTCGACATTGTGCGGCATGGCTATAGCGACCTTTCCGGCAACGTACTTTACCAGAGGCGCATACTGCGTAACGAGTCTCTCCCGAATTCCCCAGTCTTTTGTTCTCCGATATTCACGCCATAGTTCATTTTCTTCTTTTTGTTCCAGGGGCACCGTCATCCCTTAATCCTTCTTCATCAGCGTCCGTATCGCACCAACTATCTTCACAGGGTCCGCTCTCTCGAACACTTTTTCGCTAACCTGCTGTTTCATCACACGGGGGGCTTTAAATACCTCCTCAGGCTCGTCTATCGTTACAAACGCATCGGACATAGGCGTTATATCACTATCCATGGTTTTGTAGATTTCCTGTATCGGAGGAATCGGCGTCAATTCCGCTGCATCAGTGTCCGGCTTCATTTCAATATGCTCTGTCTTCGCCGCCGTGGATTCGTTTTCAACGCTGTCTTCAACAGCGGCATCTTCAGGGGGGGCGTTTCGGGATATTTGTATCTCGTCGTCTAAAGAGATGTCTACTCTTGCCCCCTTTTGAGGGGGATCATCGGTTTTTTCCGAGGAGGGCTCAACGAGGAATTTGTCCGAAATGAAATAAATGGCTTCTGTCAAGCCGAAAAAACCAGCAGCAAAAACAAGGGCGCGAAATAAGAGCCAGAAAAGACTCGCGCCTCCAATGATTCCAATTAAAAGCGACAATCCAAATGCCGCTCCTGCAATAGTGCCGCTTGTTCTTGTATGCATAATCACATCCGATTAAAAATTCGTTTCATCATCGCGGAGAATCCTCCGCCCGTATGACGAGGCGGCATCTTCTCCATGCGCTCAACGATGTGTTGAACACAGTTTGCCGCTTTGCTTCGCGGGTCAATGACTGTGAACGGCTCCTGGGTAACAACCGCATGGGAAACAATAGGATCATCGTAGATGAAACCGAGGTACTCTATCTTAATGTTCATAAACTGGGTCGCAATACCTGTTATGCGTTCAGCGACATTCTTCGCTTCTTCGGCGTTCCGTGCACGATTCACTACTAGCTTCAGGTTCAATTCCATATGTCCCATGAGTTCGGAGTGGATGATTTTCGTGAGCGCATAGGCATCTGTGAGCGCCGTAGGCTCAGGTGTAGTAACAATAATCGCGTCGTCCGCGGCAGCGATAAAGTCAAGCACGTTTTTGGAAACACCCGCGCTCGTGTCCACGATGATGATATCAGCGTAGGAGAGGGTACTCAATTCTTGGATAAAATGCTTCCTTTCCTCCTCGGTGAGGTCTGCAACCTTAGATATACCGGATGCCCCGCCGACAATGGATATGCCATATTCCGATTCTACCAGAATTTCTTTCATGGTTTTCTCTCTTCGCATCACGTTTACAAGGGTGTGCTTCGGCGTCAAGTTAAGCATGATATTCACATTGGCAAGCCCTAAGTCCGCATCCATCACCACAACCTTCTTCCCCATACGAGCATAGACTATTGCCATGTTGATAGATACGTTGGTCTTACCAACGCCGCCCTTTCCGCTCGTTACAGTGATAATGCGAGATTTACTCTTATCCCATATTTTCTGCGGTTTCTCATGGTTTTCCCCTCTCTGCCGCATGATTTCTCGTAATTTTTCAGCCTGATCTTCCATAAAATCCTCTTGTTTTTGTAAAAGGAACAAAAAAGAATGAACCCGGGTCAGAAAATCTGTTACAAACTTTCTAACGAAAAACCAGTTCCTTACTCTTTGCCCTCTTAAAACTCATTTCCTCCACTGTACCTGTTCTGACTCATCAATGGGAAACTGTTCTTCAATCTTTGATCGCTTCACATTGAAACCTTCAAGGTTGATAAGAAAGCGTACCACCGATGCTTTTTGAATATCGCCTGGCACTTTTTGCCCGTCTGTTATATAAGACACTAATTTCCCTTTTTCCGCAAGAGCACTGATAACATTGCCCATCCGAATGGTCTCGTCCAATTTTGTGATGATAACGGATCGGTAGTTAAATGGCTCGAACTGGCGCAGAATCTCCTTGATGTCGCTGCATTTTGTAGTGGCCGCAAGCGCCAGATGTACCTCCGCAGACGGACCGCATGCATCCAAGAGTTGTTTCATCTCGCCTAATTCTACAGACTTGCGCGGACTCTTACCTATAGTATCGACCAGAATCATGTCCACATCGCTCGAATATTGAGCAATCACCCGCTTCAAATCGTTATAATCCTCAACGTAGGAGACAGGTACCTGCATGATGTTACCGTAGACCTCCATTTGCGCCTTCGCCCCGATACGATAAGCGTCTATCGTTATCATACAAAACGAAATAGGCGATGCGTTTCCACTCCCAATCTTGAATATCGCGGCAAGTTTTGCGATAGTTGTAGTTTTTCCCACACCTGTCGGTCCCACCAGTACCATGATGCGGGGACGCTTGTAGAATTTCTCCTCCTTGTAAAGGCCAATGCTCTCTCCTATCCATTCAAGCGCCTTATCTTGAACCACATCGTAGTCGTTTAATCCCTCAAAAGAAATCTCTTTCTTGCACCGTTCAATGATATTTTGAGTAAACGAAGACGAAAAATCGTTCAATTCCATTGTTTCCTGTAGACGAACAAGAGAAGGGTGTTCGTCTCGTTCCACGGCCGCGCCGTTCTTGTCAAGCTTCTCTTTTATCAGCTTGACGTCATCCGCCATGTCGGCCATTGCCTTGAGCCATGTCGAATTCTCTTTCTTACCGGCCGTTCCCATTTCGACGAGCTTCTTTTTTTCCGCCTCGAAATCCACGTTTCTTTTAGGCTCAAGAGTATGCGGAATACCTTGAGGAGAAACACTCGTCGAAGCTATCCGTACGTCCTTCGCGTAACTGTTCTGTGTGAAACCAGCGATCTCCACTCCATCTTTAGCAAACAATCCCAAAAAACCACCCATGCGTATGCTTCTTTGGTTGAGTATCGTTACTCTATCTCCGTATTTCAAACGGATCTTATTCAGACATTCAGTGTAATTCGCGGCCTGCTCTATAAAATACTCCATCTTATTCTCCCAAATCAGATGTTGGGAGTTAAAAAAGTAGATATCTACCACAAATTACCACTTGAAATCATCAAGTAGAGTCTGTTGCTTGTGAATCTACTCCCTACTCCCTAAATTTCCCTAATCCAACTTAATCGTTCCCAGAGATTCAAGCGTAATGTCCGATGCTATCTCCGGTACGGATAGTACCACTAATTCAGATAAATCTCGTTCCGTTGACAACTTCACTAAGTAGCGCGCCTCTTCAGAGCAGACGATGATCGGCGGCGAGTATCCCTGTTCCACAAGGGTCGAAGCTACCCGTAAGAGTGTCTTTATCCATGTACGGTAAATGGACGGCTCCAACGCGGACAAAACCCCGGAACTAGTCTCCACTTTGCTGTCGATGATTTTCTGTTCGAGGGACGGGTCCAGGGTCAGTACGTGTAATACCCTGTTTCCATCCGCGTACTTGTGGCTGATTTGCCGCGCCAGTCTTTGCCGAGCCTTTTCAGTGAGAAAACGTGTGTCATGGGTGAGCGGCGCAAAATCCGCCAAAGCTTCCAGAATCGACACCATGTTACGGATGGAAACCTGTTCCTTCAGCAGATTTTGCAGTACTTTCTGTATCTCTCCCAGTGAAAGCCCTCTTTGCCCCATTGCCTCTTCGATAAGCGCCGGATAATCCTTCTTGAGCGTTTCCATGATTGCCTGTGTTTCCTGTCTGCCCAGTATCTCCGGCGCGTTGCGCTTAATGATTTCTGTAAGATGCGTGGAAATAATGGTGGGGGGATCAACTACTGTATAACCGAGTCTCTCCGCTTCGTCCCGCTTTTCATCGCTTATCCACACAGCAGGCAAGCCAAAAGCCGGATCCCGCGTCTTCTCGCCGTAAAGTTCTCCTCTTACGTATCCCGAATTGATGCAAAGATAGTAGTTCATACGGATTTTCCCGGTTCCCACGTCAACACCGCGTATTTTGAAACAGTACTCTGAAGGCTCCAGCATCATGCTGTCGATGATGCGGATTTTCGGTATCACCAAACCCAAGTCTATCGCTGACTGCCGACGTACGCCCTGCACTCTATCCAGAAGTTCCGCTCCCTTGTCCTTGTCAACAAGGGGAATCAATCCATACCCGATTTCAAGAGAAAGCGCTTCAAGTGGTACAATGGGGGGCATTTCACCCGTATCTTCCTTGGGTTTCAGAGCAGCTTGAGCCGCGGACATCTCGGAAAACGCCTTTTTCCGCTGTTTCATGGTGATGGTGTAGGCATAGAATCCCAAAAGCGCGGCCATCACGAACAGAACCGCGTGTGGAAACCCAGGTAAAAAAGCCATACAGACCAGCACAAACGCAGAGATCCAGTAAATCCGTGCGTCCCGTGTGAACTGCGCCGATACTTCCACGCCTAAATCACCCGGCGTTGCGGCCCGGGTTACCAAAATACCCATCGCTGTAGATATGAACAGTGCCGGAAATTGGGAAAGCAAACCGTCTCCGATGGAAAACCGTATATAATTGCTCACCGCGGCGCCTATCGGCTCCCCGTGCATCACTGTACCGATAATGATGCCTCCCAGTACATTCAACACAGTCATGAATATACCAAACTTGACACTTCCCGAAATGAACTTGCTCGCACCATCCATAGAACCATAAAAATCGGCTTCTTGTTGAACTTCAGCTTTGCGCCTGCGAGCTTCCTCCTCGGTTATTACACCGGAACTGTACTCCGAGTCAATCGCCATGTACTTGTTCGGCATAGCGTCCAAGGTGAAACGAGCCGCGACTTCGGAGGTACGGGTCGCGCCTTTGGTGATAACTACGGCCTGCATCACAATCAGTGCAACAAATATAACCGTACCAACCACAAGCCCATCGGATGCATTATCCGACCCGACCACAAAGGACGAAAACGCTCGTATCATGTGCCCATCGAACCGCGCTCCTTGAGTCAGAATCAATCGCGTGGATGAAATGTTGAGTACGAGCCCGAACACGGTCAACACAAGCATCACTGTAGGAAACAGGCTGAAATCAATAGCTTTCTGCGTGTAAAGCACGGTAAGTATGACCAGAATTGAAAATGTAAGATTCAACGCCATGAGCGCATCCAACAGCGGCGTCGGGAGCGGAATGATAAGCACAAAAAGCGCCCCAACCACACTTATTGCCATCGCTATATCCGTGGGTTTGCCCAAGGGTCCCTCAAGAGTTGCCTTGTTGTTTATTGCATAAGCCGCATCTGCCATTGTTTATGGGCGTAGAGAGTAGGGTACGGTATAGAAACTTATCAAAAAGCTTGCGAACAACGATCTCTACTCTACTTTTCTCTACGCTCTATTCCTCCTTCTTTCCTCATTAATCGCCCATACTTTTCTGAGAATCAGTACCACTGCGTTCCAGTAGGCTTCAGGCACCTCGTCGCCGACCTCGGTTTTCATGTAGAGTTCGCGAGCAAGAGGTTTGTTTTCCACAATCGGCACCCCATTGTCAAGAGCGATGCGGCGGATACGGAACGCCATTTCGTCCTCGCCCTTCGCGGTTACTATTGGCGCCGCGCCTTCGCCCATATGGTACTCCAAGGCAACCGCAAAGTGTGTGGGGTTCGTGATGACAACATCCGCTTTTGCGGTATTGACAGCCATATTTTTGGTCAGAATCTGACGCATACGCCTACGGAGGCGCGCTCGTACCATCGGATCCCCTTCTTCTCTTTTTCGTTCTTCTTCCACTTCCTTGCGGGACATTTTTAAAGACTCCCGATACTGCCACCGCTGAAACATATAGTCCGGTATAGCAAGCGCACTCAACAACAGAGCAACGATGATGAGCATCCGCGCCGCAAGTGTAGAAATAGTGCTGACTCCCTGCCACAAACTTGCAGTCTGCAAATTTATCAAAACCGCCCATTTCGAGCGTATCAACAAATAGGCAACCAAGCCTATAGTTAGCATTTTAACAATAGACTTGAAAAAATTAAAGAGACCTTCCGTTGAAAGAAGCGTTTTCTGAAAATATTTCCCAAAACGCGGGACGATTTTCGAGAAATTCGGCATAAGCGGCTTAGTTGTGAATAGAAATCCCACTTGCACCAAGTTTGAAACTATCGCTGCTATCATTGCAGTCGCGAGGATTGGTAAGCATAGTTTCAAAAAGTAGCTTAAACATATACCCACAATGGCACGGTCTTTGACAGGATCCATAGACGTCGCACGAGAAATAAAGAATTTCACCAATTCTGTGCATGTCCGCAACAGATATGGAGCTAGAAAAAGTAGGACAAGCGACGGCAGAAGCAGAACTATCGCACCGATGAGTTCCTGACTCTTAGCAACTCGTCCTTCTTCTTCCCGCGCTTTACGAATCTTATATTCTGACGGCTCCTCAGTACGCCCTTCATCTTCAGCCGCAAACCATTGCAAGTCCATTCCTACCAGTGATGGGGAATCCGATAATTGGGATTGGGGAACATAACAGAATAGTCTATTAAAAGACCTTACCGCTATATCCTCCATTCTCTTTGCCTGAGAATATAGATATATAAGACGCCTCCACAGGAGCAATTTTAAGAAATTCAATTATCGCACTTCCCTTTATTATACAAGCAAGTTTACACGATAATCGTACTTTTTGCAATATGGTTTTTCAGTAATACAGGGTAAATACCTGCATCTACGATGCGCCATTCTCTTTTTTCTATAGTAATACGCCCGGGCTGTCGCGGCGTTTAATTCATGCCCCGTCTTCATTATCCCCCAGCCGTAATTCGGCGTTGGGTGTTTTTACCCGCACCCTTTTTTTCGCTTTTTGTTTTTTGGGTGCCTCCCCCGCGCAAGCGGGTTCCCGGGCGGCGTGCGATAAATGCTTGTTACTAATTTACCGCCTGTAAAAAAATACGGCGGGGTCCGTGCATAACACGGTCCCCGCCGTTATAGCCGATAAACCCTCCCTTACGGAATAATCGCCGATACTACCGCTCCCCACGCGCCGTGCTGCCCCTTTTGGTTTTCG